>NZ_JBFSVA010000008.1:0-188031 GCF_041467655.1 Vibrio sp. 10N.247.311.49 | reverse complement strand
GACTTGCCATCAACATCGGTGATAGTGATTGAAACTTCTTGACCGTCTTCAACATTGGTCACCGTGCCGACCAGTGCGCCATTACTCACCTCGGCAGAGTTGTAATATTCATCACCAAAACCATCAAAATCGACACTGATGTCCGCTAACGTATCTTTAACGATGGTATCGCTAGAAGTAGCAGTATTGCCCGCAACGTCTGTAACACTTGCTTCTACTGTTAGCGTACCTTCAGCAAAACCCGAATAGTCTTGGCTGACTAATGTCCATTCGCCATCAGAAACTATCGCGGTATAACTTTCTGACTTACCATCAACATCGGTGATGGTGATTGAAACTTCTTGGCCATCTTCAACATTGGTCACCGTTCCGACCAAAGTGCCATTACTCACTTCGGCGGAGTTGTAATACTCATCACCAAAACCATCAAAATCGACATCGATGTCTGCCAGCGTATCTTTGACTATTGTGTCACTGGAGGTCGCTGTATTGCCCGCAATGTCGGTAACCGTAGCTTCTACCGTTAAGGTGCCTTCAGCGAAGGCTGAATAATCTTGGCCGACTAATGTCCATTCACCACCAGTAACTGTCGCGGTATAATTTTCTGACTTGCCATCAACATCGGTGATAGTGATTGAAACTTCTTGGCCATCTTCAACATTGGTCACCGTGCCAACTAATGCGCCATTACCGACCTCGGCAGAGTTGTAATACTCATCACCAAAACCATCAAAATCCACGCTGATGTCCACCAGCGTGTCTTTGACTATTGTGTCACTGGAGGTCGCTGTATTGCCCGCAATGTCGGTAACCGTAGCTTCTACCGTTAAAGTGCCTTCAGCGAAGGCTGAATAATCTTGACCTGTGAGAGTCCATTCGCCACCAGTGACTGTCGCGGTATAATTTTCTGACTTGCCATCAACATCGGTGATAATGATGGAAACTTCCTGACCATCTTCAACATTGGTCACCGTGCCAACTAATGCGCCATTACTGACCTCGGCAGAGTTGTAATACTCATCACCAAAACCATCAAAATCCACACTGATGTCCGCCAACGTATCTTTGACGATGGTATCGCTAGAAGTGGCGGTATTGCCTGCAACGTCCGTAACGCTTGCTTCTACCGTTAGCGTACCTTCCGCAAAGGCTGAATAATCTTGACCAGTGAGAGTCCAAGTACCACCAGACACAACCGTGGAATAATCAACCGAGGTGCCAGCACTATCCGTAATAGTAATGAAAATGGTTTGCCCATCTTCAACATTTAGTACCGTTCCAACCAATGCGCCATTGCTCACTTCTGCTGAGTTGTAATACTCATCATCCGATGCAGAGAAATCGACGCCAATACTAACTAGTGTATCTTTGACGATGGTATCGCTAGATGTTGCTGTATTGCCCGCAACGTCCGTAACGCTTGCTTCAACCGTTAGCTCACCTTCAGCAAAACCTGAATAGTCTTGGCCAGTCAGAGTCCAAGTACCTCCAGACACAACCGTGGAATAATCAACCGATTTGCCACTAACATCGGTGATCGTAATGGATATAGTTTGACCATCTTCCACATTTGCCACAGTACCAACCAAGGCTCCATTAGAGACTTCAGCTTGGTTATAAAACTCATCATCAGAGGCAGAAAAATCAACACCAATGTTCACTAACGTGTCTTTGATAATTGTATCGGTAGAAGAAATAGTATTGCCTGCAACATCAGTCGTGCTAGCAACAACCGTCAACTCACCTTCGGCAAAGCCAGAATAATCTTGGTCTTTCAGGCTCCAAAAATTACCAGAAACAACTGTGGTATAGTCAACAGATAAACCATTGCTATCTGTAATCTTAATATCAATAGCTTGGCCGTCTTCGACATTGAAGATCGCTCCAATCAGAGCACCTTTGCCAACTTCATTTTCGTTATAATAGTTATCACCAAATCCATCAAATCGAACGAGAATCCGGTCAATCGTATCTTTTTCTATGGTATCCGTTGCTGTGGTAGGGTTTCCGGCAATATCTATGGTGCTTGCAACAACAGTGAGTTCACCTTCGGCGAAATTGGAATAATCTTGGTTTTCGAGCGTCCAGCTATTTCCTGAGACTACCGTTGAGTAACTCACAGATAAGCCGTTACTGTCTGTAATCGTTATTGAAATAGTCTGTCCATCTTCAACATTGACTACAGTACCAACTAATGCGCCATTCTCTACTTCAAACTTGTTATAAAACTCATCACCAAAGCCATCGAAGTCAACCTCAATGTTGGCTAATGTGTCTTTGATTGTGGAATCGTTAGCTGTAATGCTATTGCCAAAATCATCAGCAATGACAGCGTCGACTTGGAGATCACCCTCTTCCAATGAAGAAAGGTCGACCCCATTGACGACATACGTTTCATCGCTTGTGATGGCTGTGGTGGTTACTGTGTTTCCGTTAACATCAGTGATGGTCAGAACAACGGTACGCCCGTCTCGAACATCCACTGCCGTGCCCGTAATCGTGACACTTGGTACTTCAAACTGATTTTCGTAACCGTCTCCACCATCCAAAATATCAACGGTTAATAGTGCACTAGGTAACAGAATATCAAGGTTACCCTCATTCGAGGTTGTATCTTCGTCGGCATATTCTGCAGGACGCGTATCAAAACCCGCCTCAGCGAGCGTTTCATCTAAGGTGGAACGAACATAAGCAATAAAAGAGGCGCTGGAACTAGGTTGATCATTTACTGAGTTAGGCTGTTGAGGTGCGCTTTCAATGTTGTTGACGAGTTCGGTGACCACCTTTTCCAACTGTTGTTCAACTGCGGCGATTTGTGGTTCGGTTAGGGGCTGAGCCTCTTGTAAATTCTGAGGTTCAATGCTGACGACTTGCACGCCTTCAACTTTTGGCTGCGTAGCAGGTAATTGAAGCCAAGTCCCATCAGGGAATACTTGCCACACAACACCACCAACTTCGATATATAAAATAGGATCCATCCTAAACCTCTTCCTTACAAAAACGCTGACCTTGAGAACATCAATTTACTCAATAAAAAGCCGGAGAAATCAGCACACTCTCTTTAGTTAATACTAGCAAACAACAAACCATTAACAGTTAATTAATTATCACTAATACGCTGTAAAGTAAACCGATAGGCTGTGACTTGCATTCAGTTATATCTATCATCACAAAATACATTCAATGAATGTGTCATAATGTTGAAATTACTGGTTAATTTTCAAGGAATGTCATGACTGCAACGAACTATCTCAACCAATTGAATCAAAAGTATCTTGCGACTCATAAAGCGAAAGAAGACTTCTTTTGGGATACATATATGGGGATCAGTGACGACCACGATGGTTCGACACTCGCGCAGACTCAGTGGACGGAATTTCTTAGCTCTGCCGAACAGATTACTGCTATCGAAACGCAACTCGCTGTTATCGATGAAATTCAAGATCCCCTCGAAAAAGAGAGTACACTGACAGGCTTGAATGGTTGGTTAGCGACCTTTAGATCTCACGCTATTGAGTCTGAACAGTCACAGAAGCTTAAAGCCGAACTCATAAAGTTTGAGGCTGAACTGTTTGAGAAAAAACAGAATCACGTGATGACTTACGTAAATGAAACAGGCGATGAAACAGAAGGGTCACTGCCCGTTTTAGGTTCAGCCGTTAGAAGTAATGGTAATGAACAAGTTAGGCTTTCTGCACATCAAGCACTATTAGATTTAGAGCAATGGCTGCTGGCTAACGGCTTTATTGAACTGATCAAAAAACGTAACCAATTTGCTCAATCACTGGGTTTTAAAACCTTCTTTGATTACTCGGTGGTAAAAACCGAACAGATGACGACAGAACAACTGTTTACGATTCTGGATGACTTCGAAGCACGCACGCGTGATAGCCATCAGCAAAGCCTAGCCAATTTGGCTGAGCAGAAAAGCGAGAATGCACTTCAAGCCCATAACTTTACCTACTCTTTTGCAGGTGACGTTATGAATGATCTTGATCCTTATGTTCCATTCTCAAAGTCACTTCGACGCTGGATCGAATCATTTGGTCGCCTAAACATCGAATACTCTCAAGCGACATTAAAATTGGATCTGCTTGATCGCAAAGGTAAGTACCCTAATGGCTTCTGCCATGGCCCTATCCCTTCTTTCTACGATCAAGACACTTGGGTAGCGGCTCAAGTCAACTTCACGAGTAATGCTAAGCCCGATCAGGTAGGCAGTGGTTATGATGGGATTAACACCTTGTTCCACGAAGGTGGTCACGCTGCTCACTTTGCCAACGTGAAAATGAACGCGCCGTGCTTCTCTCAAGAGTTTGCACCGACCTCGATGGCTTACGCGGAAACTCAGTCTATGTTCTGTGATAGCCTGTTGAATGATGCCGATTGGCTCAAACAATACGCGCTTAATGCAGATGGCCAAGCAGTACCTGACGAGTTAATCAAAGCAATCATCGATAACAAACAGCCCTTCAGAGCTTATCAAGAGCGCAGCATTTTAGTGGTTCCGTATTTCGAGCGAGCACTTTACGAATTGGCGGATGAAGATCTGACACCTGAAAAGATCACTGCTCTGGCTCGTAGCAGTGAGAAAACGATTCTTGGATTAGCTTGTAGCCCTCGCCCATTAATGGCGATCCCGCATCTATTGTCGGATGAAGCATCTTGCGCGTATCAAGGCTACCTGCTGGCTCATATGGCGGTGTATCAAACTCGTGCGTATTTCACTGATAAGTTTGGCTACTTAACGGATAACCCAGAGATCGGCCCTTTGTTAGCTAAGCACTATTGGTATAAAGGCAATAGCGTTAATCACAATGGAACGATAGAGAGCCTGACTGGAGAAGGTTTCAATGCCAAATACCTTGCTGACGAGTGTAACTTATCGCCAGAGGAAGCTTGGGCGATTGAGGAGCAAAAAATCAAACAACTGTCGACAAGAGAACGTGCACCAGTCTCTGATTTGAATGCGAAGATATCGATCGTTGATGGGGCTACCGAGTTGGCGAATAATGACAAATCAAATCATCAGATGTGTGATGAGTTTGAGAAATTCATTGTTGGGCAATACGGTCGATAGATTGAGTTTTAATGCTAATGAAAAAGGCAAAAATGAGTAGTGACATAACTCATTTTTGCCCCAAAGCTTCTCAGACCAAATGAGTGGACGATCTAGCCATTACATCAAAAGACCAAGTTAATCTAATCCGTACTTTAGTCTCATATACGGAGTTTTTCCGTAATTCACCCCTGTAAATATACACAAGTTCACACAACAGATTGATAACATTTGAGTTTCATAACAAATAGCAGCAACATAGACGGAAAAAGTCCGTCTATAAAGCGTTATGCGATTCAAGGGGGAACCATGGAATACGAAAGACCTAGAAAGAGAAATCCACTAGGAATTACAATTGAACAGCATTTTCATACAGCGCATTCAATAGGTAAATTTTATAACCATACCGACAATGTTGAAGTATTTGAGAAGTCAACTTCTCTAACCTTCCCTCGGAACAAGCGAGCGAAAATATTTTGTACTAAGCGCAATTGGGATGAGCGTGCTGAGCGTGGTTACATGGTAGATATTGAGCATGGTTATCATGAGCAAATCGATAACCTTGGTATTTCAAAAGAAAGAAACCACCATGCAATATCTAAATATTTTGTCTTATGGCGTTTACGTCATCAGGCTCATCTAAATCGTTTGTCAAACGCAAAACTTAGTGGTGTGCCCGGCCTTCGTTTAACTAAGGAGCAACAGGAAATCATTGAGGTTAAGCGTGCAGGATTTGTGAATTCAGAGGGTGAAATTCCAGCGAGACAATTGACGGGGCATCTAATCCAATCTGGAATCGACCAACACATGCTCGACTTTAAAGATGTAAAGTGGGGCTTGCTCCAAGCAAGCAAAGGTCAATTCTTATGTGCGGACAGCTATCATGATCTTTTTTTAATGCCTATCTCTCCTAAGTTTGCGTTTGCAGCTAATACTCCAGACAGTTTCCTTAATTACTCTGATGTTGCAGCAGTAAATAAGCAAAGTATCGAAAGTGCAAAAGAGTTTTACTTTGCTAGATCTCTGAAAAAGTGTCCAATCGCATAACAAGCGTTTAAGGTTTCAAGGACTTTTTCTAATCTGAACGAAACGGTTTAGAGCAGTACACCTAAAACGTTTTTGTCCAATAGTTACTTAGGACAAACCAACATACTACAATAGGAAATTTTTCCGGCTTAGTTATTCGTTATCTTCACTCAATGCAAATTTGATCTCGTCAGAAGAGAACCCCTTTCGACTTAGCATCGCGTAAGCCTTAGAGCGTTCTTTATGATCGTTTAGGTCATAAGGCTTCTTCTGCAACTGTTCTAAACACGAAGAATAGAAATCTAGCTGCTCTTCATTAATCAATCGGTCGATGAGCGATGACAGTTCACTTGTGTCGATTTGTCGTTGTCTAAGTTCTTGCTGAATGGCAGTCAGTCCCTTGCCTTTACGAGCGTACTTGAGCACCTCTTTTTCCAAGTCGGCTTTCTCGGCCTTAATTTGAATGTTACTTTTCAGTTGATGCGCTTGTGGGTGCTGGTCAATCGCTACCTTAACTTGTTGATAGCTAAAGCCACGCTTTTGCAGGGTCGCGACAAGCTTTTCACGGCTCATGGTAAAACTTGTATAGTAATGGTTGATGCGGTCTATCAGGATGGTCTGTTCATCAATAGACTTTTCGAAAGACACCTTATGGATTGCATCAGAAATCACTGAATCGGTCAGGCCTTTCTTCTTCAATTTTTCGACAATATATCGAGAACCGAATTCACCAGAAAAAGCTTGTTCCACGAATTGTTCAGCAAACACTTGGTCAGACTTGAGATACCCGAAGCCTTTCAGTGTCCCTAGAGTTTCATCGATCCATTCTTGATTGTCGGTTTTCACTTTGAGCTTCGCAACCAACTCGCTTTCCGTCATATCTCGCTGAGTTAAATGCCACATCGCAGAGTTCATGACGCTTTCGATTCGGGTCGCTTTTCTTACAGGTGTATTTCTAGTATTCGTTTTTTTCTGTGAATCATCCATTCGATTTCAACTGTCCAAACTAAGCCTACCCCATCATAACGTAATTCTAAGGCGGTTGAGTGACATAAAAGAATGAAGCTCAATATAAACGGCAGCCAATAAAAATGGACGCTTGTTCAGCGTCCATTTGATATCACATTAAGAATGATGGCTCTAAGCCATGCTTAGCTTTTTCGTAATAGCTTTTCATACTAGATCTTTCGTTTAGTTCTCTTCGTGATTGTAAATATGTACATCTCGTTGAGGGAATGGAATCGTGATGCCTTCTTCATCGAAGCGTTTCTTCACGGTTTCCGTTACATCCCAGTACACATCCCAATAGTCATCAGTCTTAACCCAAGGTCGTACTACGAAATCAACAGAAGACGTATTCAAGGTATGAAGCTTGATCATATGCTCTGGTTTTTTCAACACTAGAGGGTGTGCAAGAATGATGTCGTTCAATACCGCTTTCGCTTTATCGATATCATCTGAATAACCAATACCGAAAACCATATCAACACGTCTTACACGTTCTGCCGTGATGTTGTTGATCACGTCACCCCAAATCTTGTTGTTTGGGATCACCAAGCGTTGGTTATCAATGGTTTGAACAGTCGTCGATACTAAGCTCATGTCTTTTACCGTGCCTTGCACGCCTGCCACTTTAACCATGTCACCGACGTCATAAGGACGGTAGATCAAGATCATCAAACCCGATGCAAAGTTAGATAGTGTGTCTTGCAATGCGAAACCAATGATGACACCGGCTACACCGAAACCAGTAAGAAGAGGTGCTAGCTCTATCCCTATTTGAGACAGTGCGATAAGCAAACCAATAAACACGACCGCTTTAGATGCGATGGATACAAAGAAGTCCTGCATCAATACACTGAAGTCCATTTTAGAGTGCGAAACACTCTTACGAACGGTTTTGCGAGCCACGTTAGCAATAAGGCGAGTTACATACAAAATACCGAGAAACAGAGCAAGTTTAACGATAAAAGAAGGGGTATTTTCAAAAGCCCATGAACTGAACGAACGAAGCCAACCATCCAACAGCTCCAGTGCAACATCAACATCCAACACATCGGCGTTAATGTCACCTGTCGTCGCTAGCAAAACACGTTTGTACGAAGTCACATCCACGCCAAACGGTTCCATTAGCGTGATGGTTTCTTCTAAGCTCGCGACCATAACGCTAGTTCGCTCACTGAAGCGTTCAAGCTCAGTTTTAATCGTCGCTTTCTCTTCTTCACTTACATAAGATAACCGGCGTTCTAAATCTTGACGTTGTGTATCCGTGTATAGAATTGCATTAGTAAGATATTGAGAACGAGAAACAAGTGCCGTTTTGAGCTCACCTTCAGGAACAGCAACATCAACACCACGCTCTTTCGACCAATTTAAGGTCTTAGCAAGCTGCTGATAATAGACATCCATCATTCCGATTCGTTTTTGAATACGCAATTCAAGGCGTTTTTTAGCGTCACCTTCAGCGGAACGGTTTTCTTTACTCATTGAAACGATTTTAGTTTCATTCAACGACAGCAATTTTTGTAGCAGTTCGACCTGCTGAGCAAGAGTGACATCCAGCCCCTCTTTTTTATCTGACGATAGCTGTGAAAAAATCTCTTCGCGTAGGCCCTGATTCTTACGCCTTAAGATATCTTCAAGAAAGGGCTTCTCAGCATCATGCGCCGTTTCTAATGTTGCTAGATCGAGCATTAACTGATCTTGTACTTCTGCGATTTTCTCAACGCTCTGCGCATAACTTCCAAATGCGACAAACGCCAACATTAACAATAGACAACGCCAAACCTTCATCATATTAATTCCTATCACTGTCTAAATTGACCCTATAAATAGTAGTAAAAAGAATATGGATAACAAGCATTTAAACGTATGTTATGTTAAAAATTCGCAAATTATCAGCCTGCTTCTAATATTTGAGAGTTCCAATCCCCTCTTATGACCTGTAGAGTACGCATCCAACAAAGAACAACAGCCAATATCTTCATTCGAGCACAGCACTAAAGCGCCCTAAATACGATGTTGGCTCACAGCAAGAGAGCATAAAAATGAACAACGAACTTGATATTATTGAGTCTCTAGAAGAACTAGAGCAATTCCTAATTTCAGTGGAAGCTGGCGGTTTAGGCCTTGAAGGCGTTGAAGGTGTAGGCATGGCAACCAATAATTCAGATGGTCGTCACTTCGTTGCTGTATTCAATAGCAGCCATAAAGTTCTGCTTGCTCGCTGGATCACCAAAGAGGTGTTTGATAACGGTAAAGACTTGGTACGTAACGGCCCTCGCCGCACTCACTAAGCCTTTCCAATAGCACCAATGATTAAAGCCCAACACGTTCACTGACGATCTGTTGGGCTTTTTTGTATCGCCTGTCCCGTCCTGATAGTTAATAAACCACTCAATACAGAATAATTAGCGATAACTTTCAGTTGTTGTGAACTTTAGCTACAGCTCAATGTCGTATTCGCGTGAATTGGTGTTTATGCGTCTTTTATCGTGTATCTGCCGTTTCCCGCATTTATACATAGTTTCACTTTAACCATTTTATGACTTGTGGCACGAAGAGAACTTATCTAAGCTAACCACAATTCAATGAGCTTGCTTTAACGACTAACAGATTTGATTACTGACTAATTTGCTGAACACATCGCTACTTTTCTTATCCACACAGAACCGCCGACAAAAGCATTCGCTTTGGGCGCTCTTCCTTACCGGACTGGTTATCGTAACTTGTCTGGCGAGCACTCTGGCCGTCAAGAAAGTATCGTTATCTGCATCCGCTAATGGCCAATCAGTCCTAGTTGGCACACAAACTCATACAGAAACCAGTAATCCCCAAACCAACATCGCTTCTTCAGAAAAAATGGCTGCTCTATACGCCAGCGTTTTCGGCTTAGAAGCCTCAAAAATGTTAACGTCCCCCAATTCAAATTCATGCAGCCTAAGTTCGAAAATGCTGACCTTTGCCGCACCTAAAACGGGCTGGCTGATCCCTTTCGTTCTGATGATTGCTGTTGCATTCAACTTATCTCCGCACATCTCGAGATTATCCGGAGACAATCATCGCTCTACTCGACCGACAAAACACCGATTGCATCTAAAGCACTGTATATTTAGAGAGTAAATAACCGGGCTACTACACCCTTTTATTTATTTTTTGGAGATACATTTGTGTACAACACACTACTAACTAAGTTTGTCGATTCGTTGGCATTCTGCATGCGCACATGCGCAAAAGCTTTCGTCACTGCAATCTTAGTCATGACGTCATTTACCGCCCTGGCTCAAACCACGGGCTGGATAAGCGTGCCTGAGCATCCGCCAGTTAAGATGCGAATGATGTCGACGGGTGAACAGTCGGATAACGGCGGTACCGTTCAAACTGTATTGGACGTTACACTCGACGGTGACTGGAAAACCTATTGGCGCAGCCCAGGTGAAGGTGGCATTCCGCCAAGCTGGGACTGGTCTGATTCAACTAATATAGAGTCAGTAGAGTGGCACTGGCCGATACCTAAATACTACGAGCAGCTTGACGTCATGACGTTAGGCTACAAAAAACATGTCAGCTTTCCTGTCACTTTATCCCTGAAAGACAACACGAAGCCTGCGATATTCAGGGCATCGTTTACCTTTCCGTCGTGTACCAATATCTGTGTGTTAACCGATTACGATATCGAACTGCCGATTGACCCACAAACTTTAGCGCTCGATGAAGAAGCGATGTTCTTGTTCAACCAAGGCATGAGCCAATCTCCACGAGAAGCTAATCGCACTTCAGTCAATGGTCTATTTTGGGACAAGAGCAAGCAGCAACTGGTTACTCAGCTGACAAGTAAAAATGGCTGGGATAAGCCAATGGTGTTGATTGACGGGCAAGAAGTGATTGATGACTTCTTCTCTCAACCAAGCGTCCACATAACAGACAATACAATGACGGCCGTATTTGAAGTGAGCAACTGGATAGGTGAAGTCGACTTAACGGACCGTAACGTGAGTGTCACCGTTTCAGACACAAACTTTGCCGAAGAGATGACAGCTCAAGTTGGGTCAGAACCTATTGCTTATCAAGCAAGTAACAACGGTTTTCTTGCAATGATCGGCTTTGCTTTGATTGGTGGTTTAATCCTCAATATTATGCCGTGTGTGCTGCCTGTATTAGGAATGAAGCTAAACAGCATCATCCAAAATCAAGGCGCATCTAATCGTCATATCCGACTCTCATTCTTAGCTTCTGCGTCAGGTGTCATTACATCATTTGCACTCCTAGCCCTTGGCATGACCGTTCTAAAAATGGGTGGCAATGCGATTGGTTGGGGAATCCAGTTCCAAAATGTTTGGTTCATCGGGTTCATGCTGATCATCACTTTGCTGTTTTCGATTAACCTGCTTGGGTTATTCGAATTCAGACTACCATCAGGTTTAAACACCTGGATGGCAACCAAAGGCGATGACTCACATTCAGGCCACTTTATTCAAGGCATGTTTGCGACGCTGTTGGCAACGCCGTGTAGTGCTCCGTTCTTAGGAACCGCAGTTGCTTATGCACTTGGGGCAAGCTACCAAGAGTTGTGGGCTATCTTTATCGCACTCGGCATCGGTATGAGTGCACCTTGGTTGATTTTCGCGCTGTTCCCGAGTCTTACAAAACTGCTTCCAAAACCTGGGGCATGGATGTTCAGAGTTAAGCTGGTATTTGGCTTAATGATGTTCATTACCAGTCTATGGTTAACAAGCCTAATGAGCCCATTCATTGGTAAATTCCCGACGATCCTGTTGTCACTGTTTATCGTGATTTCAGTATTGATTTGGATTGGCCGTAAGTTGGGTCGCAAGGTGCTTATTCCTATCGTCGCAACCACAACCTTGGTGTTTGGTGCTGCATTGATCGTCGGTAGTGTCACCGCTGATAACTGGGCGACTCCGATTGTTGACGATCTCGCTTGGCAAAAGCTGGATGCGAAGCAAATCCCTCAGCTCGTTGATGAAGGCAAAACGGTGTTTGTTGATGTGACTGCTGATTGGTGTATCACTTGTAAAGCCAACAAGATCGGCGTCATCCTTCAAGACCCTGTCTACAGTCACCTACAGCAAGAAGACATTGTTTTGATGAAAGGTGATTGGACAACACCAAGTGAAAGTGTCACTCAATACTTACAAAGTAATGGGCGATTTGGTGTGCCATTTAATATCGTCTACGGCCCGAGCTATAAAAGCGGTATTCCACTGCCTGTCATTCTCAACAGTGACACTGTCGTTCAAGCCATCGACGCTGCGAGATAACTGATGAAGACTCCCAACAATGAAGATAAATCTAGCACGATTGAAGACGACGCTGTAAAGGGTGAGGCCAAAAAGCCAAGTCGTCTTAAGAAGTGGGGAAAGGAACTGGTTTCAATGATATTGATCGTTGGCGTGGTTTCATTTGCCATGGACTTTTATCACAGCAGAAGCATGCCTCAGGGCGATGCGATTCCAATTGTGGGTCAATCGCTCCAAGGCGAAGATATTGATGTTATCGAGCTAAGCAAAAATGGTAAGCCAGTCATTGTCTATTTTTGGGCGACTTGGTGTGGTGCCTGCAAATTTGTAAGCCCGACGGTTAATAGCTTCAGTGATTCCCATCAGGTGGTTTCGGTCGCTCTATCGTCTGGTCCAGACGAACGTGTCCAGCGCTACTTGGATGCAAAAGAGTATGACTTCCCTGTTATCAATGATCTTTCTGGGTCAATCAGCAGAAGTTGGGGCGTTAATGTCACGCCAAGTATTGCCATCATCAAAGATGGAAAGATTAGCAGTACCGCAACCGGCGTTACATCCCCTATCGGCCTGTGGTTAAGAACCTACTTTGCCTAAATCGCTCACAAAGAAAAACAGAGCAAAGCTAAGTAAATAAACCGACTCAGCCAGTTTAACAAACAATATTAATGTGAGCGCAACCTAATAAGCGCTCACGATTATCACGAATTAGAGAAAAGACAATATGAAAAAGCATCTGATAAGCGCACTGATTTTAGGCTCATTAATGAGTACTAATGCCTTCGCAGAATTAAACAAAGAACAAACTCAACAACTTGAAGAAATTAATCAATTCCTGAAGGAAAACCCATCGACGATCTCTGGATTGCATACCAGTTTAGAGCAGTACGTAGCAGGTCAAGAGCAAACGAAAAAAGCCCAAGCGGAAAGCCATGATTGGTTATACAACAATGACGCCCACCCAATCACGGGCAATCCGGATGGCAAATCGGTCATCATTAACTTTACCGACTATAACTGCCCTTACTGTAAGCGCTTGGAAAAAGGCTTGGTTCAATTAGCCTCTGAAAACAGCGACATTAAAGTGATCAACGTGTACTTATCGTTTAAGCAGCAACAGGTTTCGGGGCTAGACACCAACGCGGCGCTATACGCGATGAAAGTATGGAAAGATAACCCAGAAGCATTCCCTGAAGTTGATAGATTGCTGATGGCGAAAAGCGGTATTCACTCGAAAAGCTCACTAGAAGCCGTTGCCAAGAAGACGGGAACAGAGGCGGAACTAAAAACAACTCAAGAACAAAACCAGGTTCTAACCACTAACCATCAAACGTTCAGTGCACTCGGCTTAACGGGCACTCCAACCATGATGATGAACGGAAATGTTTTACCAGGGTATGTGCCTTACGACCGACTTAAAGATATCGTGGATGACGCTTTTTAGTCGAGTGTAGATAGAGATAAAGACTCGAAAGAGAAGTGAATAAAAGCCGACTCGCGCAACCCGCAGTCGGCTTTTTCATTGCTTCGAAACAATAGAACACTTTGAAACGACAGTTTTGAAGTCATGGTTTTGAAACAAAAAAAGTCGAAGTGTCACCATCTCGCAATAGATTCTTAATTTACCCTCGCTACGCTAAAAGCAGTTCTGTCGATGAGTCAAAGACGTGTTAACTCAAGACAACTGTCCTTTGACCGAGCCTTGCTCGGTCTTTTTTTTACGTGTTTTAGATAGCAACACAGTGTATTAGCACAGAAACGTCCAACCGACTAAGCCTAACTTAGCAAGCGACAAACAAGCGCACCCGGCTCCCTTAACGCATCCACGTTGTAGCTAAGGACACGTCCAGCAGACGGCGCGTGATAACGGCGACACTCATTACCAAAAGCGTCATATTGAATAGCCAATAAATCATCTTGTTCTACGCTCTGCAGAAGCTCAACCTGCGGCAATACAAAACCACCAATATCAGCGCGGATAGAAACCACATCATTACCCTCTATCCAATCCATTCTCGGCAGTTGCATTTTGTCTGGGTTATTTAGGTTAATTTCGAACATTTCATAATAAGACAGCATGTTAAAAACACCGTCTACCGCACGTTGAATCATGTCAGGCTGAGTAAATTTCCCCATACCAACTTCCACCGTGATGCTCGGAATTCCACTTCGATTCCAAACCGTTTCTAAGATACCTGGATCGCCTGGGTCATTCAGAACACAATCGGGCTGCATCAACCTCGCCATCTCCAAACATTGTTCTATGCGGTAATCAGAAAATACATAAAGTGGGTAGACTGCGCCACGAGTTTGAGTGTGGAGATCAACGGCGAAGGTGGCATTATGCTTAAGCAAACGCTCCCACAAAGACGCAACAAAGCGCTCTGCCGCTAAGCCATTCGCATCACCCGGAAAGAGTCGATTAAGGTTGGCAGGGCAAGAGCCCGGATCCGAAGAGATAAAATCGCGGCTGTGGTTAAGCAAACCCGACAAGTTCACAGTAGGCACTATCGTGACCGTGCCTTTGAGAGTTTTACCGACTAAGTCTCTGATAATTTGCTGAGCAGCCAACACACCGTTGAGCTCATCACCGTGAATACCAGCGGTGATCATCAACTTAGGACCTGCTTGACTGCCTTTGAAAACAGAAACCGGCATGTTCTTGGGTTGCCCTAGCCCATCACTGGTTACTTGAAACCAAAACTGGTGCTCTCCAACGGGTAGGTCTTCAACATTCAAGGAGCCAATAACCTGCCTACCTTGTAAAACATCGCCTAAGTACTCTGTTTTCATCCAACGTCTCCATCTTGTTGAGCAAAATCTATTCTCTTCTAAGTTTTTGCATCATAGAGGATATCTTAATCAGTACAAACAGTTAATAAGATGAACAATCTCTGACTTTCCCATAATACTCACGCATATCATCACTTCCCCTAAATAAAAGCTTGTGAAAGTCTGCACTTAAGAACCGATAAGTTATATAACCATTCACAAACCACTCAGTCTATTGAAATGAAAGTGCAATAAAATCAACACTTAAAAAGTTCCCTATTCACGAAAATGTAATTTTATAGAAATGAAAGCTTAATTTAGCTGCTCTAAATTAGCTTCATATCGAAACGGAGAGCACATTGCTCACGGATTTTAAAATACAAGGTAAGTGATTATGAAAAAGGCAGTTCTAGCTTCTGCAGTGGTAGCAGCACTAGTTTCAGGTTCTTCTCTAGCAGCAACAGTTTACAGCTCTGATGGTACAGAACTTAAAATTGGCGGTCGTGCGGAGGCTCGTTTCAACGTATCTGACAACAACGAAAGCGCATCTGACAGTTCTTTCAAAGACAAGTCACGAGCTCGTGTGAATATTTCAGGTAAATCTGAACTTTCTGACGGTTTATATGGATTCGGTAAGTATGAAGCAGAGTTCACTAGCGCATCAACAACAGAGTTCGAAGACGGAAGTGGCAATACTGTAAAAATTGAAAATGAATCTCTTACCAATCGCTACTACTACGCAGGTTTAGGAACCAAATTCGGTGAGTTCTCATACGGTAAGCAAGATTCTTCACAGGTAATGCTGACTGACATTACAGATACAATGGCAACATTTGGTGCAGATGCTGCTGATGCCGTTGATGGCAACAAAGATAAGCGTGAGAATAACTTCCTTTACTCTGGCGAGTTTGACGCGTTGACGGTACAAGCTAACTACATCGCTGCAAATGAAAAAGATGCAGATAGTTTTGGCCTTGCTGCTATGTATAACCTAGGCGCTTTTGACCTTGGTGCGGGTTATGTTTCTCAAAAGAATGGTAACTTCGATGACGATCAAATCAACCTTGTAGCTCAATTTTCTATGGATGCGTTTACGGTTGGTGGTCTATACACAATGGCTTCAGTTGCAGATAAAGATTACACAGGCTACGAGCTTTCAGCTATCTTCAAAGCAACTAAACAGCTATCACTAATTGGCGTATACAACTACGGCGAGTTCGATAAAGCGGCTGACGAAGAAGCAAATAACTTTGCTATTGAAGCGGTGTACAAGTTTAACGGCCACATTCGCACATATGCTGGTTACAAGTTTGAACAGCGAGACAATAAAGATGACCAACTACAAGCGGGCATCCGTTACGACTTCTAATCTAAATCGACTTTAGATACAGACTAAAAGGTTGGGCAATAGCTCAACCTTTTTTCATATTCAAATATTCTGACTGACTTCATCAATGCTTTTTCTGGTTAAGTGGTGCTAAATCCGTATCATAGGTGTACCACATCAAATAATTAGAAGCATCATGTCACAACACCATCCGATCCAAGGCGCTAGCTGGATGCTAACCGCAGGCCTAGCCTTTGCCGTTATTAACAGCCTAACTCAAATTGCTAGCATTCATTTCGGACTTACTTCTACCACCGTTGCCGTCATTCAATACGCCATCGCGTTGTTCGCTATTCTTCCTTATCTGAAAACGCTGGGCATTCGTCGCGCACTAAAAACCGACAACCTCAAATTGCACGTATTCCGTGTCTTCTTGTCTGTTATTGGTATTCAACTTTGGATATGGGCACTGGCTTACCCAGTACCAATTTGGCAAGGCATTGCCCTTCTCATGACATCGCCATTGTTTGCAACCATTGGTTCAGGGCTTTTCTTAAAAGAGAAAGTTGGGGCTGCTCGCTGGGGCGCGACCTTAGCAGGCTTCGTGGGTGCGATGGTGATTCTAGAGCCGTGGGCTGAAGATTTTAACTGGGCAACGTTATTACCAGTCGGTGCCGCTTTCTTCTGGGCATGCTACTCACTGATGGTGAAAAAACTCTCTTCGCAAGACAGTCCTTCAACCATGGTGGTCTATCTTCTACTATTAATCACACCATTTAACATCCTGCTTGCTGGGCCAGATTGGCAAACGCCAAGCGGCGGTACAATCTGGGCTATATTGATTGTTATCGGTGTTATGACGGCACTCGCTCAATGGGCGATAGTAAAAGCCTACTCGGTCGCTGATGCTTCGTTTGTGCAACCTTTTGACCACGCCAAATTACCGCTAAATGTTTTAGCAGGTTGGATTGTATTTAGTTGGGTTCCACCGGGTCGTTTATGGCTAGGGGCTGCTATTATTATTGCGTCAGTTGCATTTATAACGCACTGGGAAACTAAAAAACCTTCAAAAGTGAAGAAAGTTTAAGGTTGGTGAAATAAATAGTTCGACAGTCCGTTCTATATGGATAAGAGAATTCAAACGAGGCCGTAACCATGAAGAAACCAGTCAAGATTACACTATACCGTTGGGCAGGCAGTTGGGGTCCATTTAAAGTTAACATCCCATGTGGAGAATGTACCCTTACCAAAGACATTCTGAAGGATACTTTTGAGAATGAGTTGGCCGATGTCGATGTCGAACTGGAAGTGAAAGATTGGTTGTCTCACTGGTGGGAGCCGCTAAAACTAGGCTCTTGGCATGCTCCAATCCTTGTTGTTGAAGGCAAGGTTGTCAGCCAAGGTGAAGCGCTTAATCGCGGTGTGTTAATCCAATCCGTGATCAAAGAGTGGACCAAACGAGACAGCTTAAAAGGCAACATCGTTTATGGTAAGGCGACCTGCCCATTCTGTGTTAAAGCAAAGAAAATGTTGGATGAAGCGGGTGTTGAATACCAATACCACGATGTCGTAAAAGATAGCGCCGCTTTGTACCGTATGATTCCAGAGGTAAAAGCACACATTGGTGAGAAAACACCGGTCACCGTCCCGCAGATCTGGCTTGATGGTAAGTACATCGGTGGTGCCGATAACTTAGAAGCGTGGATGAAAGAGAATGGCTTAGATAGCATCCCTAATAATGTGGTCGACTTATCCAATCAATCTGCTGGCTGAGTTCATTAAAAGCCATTAGTCAGAAGCTTAATTAGTGTTTTTTGTGTCCATCCACAACAAAACAAAGCGATAACTTTCACCAATCGCTAAAACGAAAAAGGCCTTAAACTTCATCGAGTTTAAGGCCTTTTAAAATTCCGTTTTTGAAAATGCTTATTTAGCCATTTTCTTCATCATTCGCTTAAAGAACGATGGTTTCTTTGGCTTTGAAGTGCCGTACAATGCTTCGTGCATCATGTTTTTTGCTGCCATTTGACCAAGGTATGCGTGGCCTAGTTCGTAATTCATGCTTATCTCCGCACATAGTCAACTTTCTTTAGCGCGGATTCTACACTTAAAACGCCCAAAAACAAGATCTAAATCACACTTTAATGCAATATTAAGCATTCATTTGCAATTAGCCTAATTTTGTCTCTGTGCTAATCAGCATTGTTTTTGTATATCAATGAGTTAACCTAAATTCTGGTTTGAGCTTAATGCTCCATTCCTAATAACAACCCAAGACATTGATTTAGACACTGATAAAAAAAGCAGCTCAATAGAGCTGCTTTCTAAAATGCTTTACTGAGAAACCTAGCTGCGCTTTGGCTGTCTGTAAGTTTTACCGGCAATTTGGTATGTGTCTTTTTGCTTCAATTCAAACATCGTTTCAAAGAACCAAGCTGCAAATTTGATTAAGTCATCGCCTTCATTCATAACATGTTCGATGTACTCTTGCTCTTCGCCTTGTTCATTTTCTTGAAGCGTCACGTGGTAAATACGCTTTTCGCCTTCCACTTCAGCAAGTGCAAATTGACCAGTCAGTGATGCAGCAGCCTCAGCGACTTCTGTATCCTCATTGGATTTCAATAGCTCAAGCGCTTTAGGCAGGCCATCTAGTGCGCAGATAGCTTTTACCAGTACTTCAAATTCATTTTGCTGCATTTTGTTTTTACCTATTCAATGGACCGAAGCATTGTAGAAAACCATCAGCACAAATACAACGTATTAACGATGGTGCGTTAAACGATAGTGAATTTGGCATTTAACTATATTCCACTTCAACAGTATCGCCTTTCTTGTTCATTTTGGTTGAAGACCAAAGCACTCCGCCCATGGCTGCACCAATAATGAGGTAGAACACGCCTAATTGAAGATGAGTCGTGACCCAACTCTCTACAAGATACCCACCCAATAAACCCGCTAAACACATCTGAATTGAACCAGACAATGCCGACACCGCGCCCGCTTTCTTCTTATGAGGTTCTAATAGCATACTGATCGATAGAGGGAAGGAGATACCTTGAGCGATAGCTAACCACGTAAATGCCCACACTAAGTTAAAGATGGATAACTCATGAGTAAGTAACCAAGTCCCTGAAGCTAAAATGATCAAAATCGCAAGACTCATCAATTGTGGTGTACTAAACCTACGATTGAGCAAGTTCAAAGCCACGCTACCAATCAGTAAGCCAGCCGAAGGGACTATCATCAACGATCCGTATTCAGCGGCTGTCAGCCCCAATTGCTCTTGCATTAAGAATGGAAACAGTGATAGCGACACCAAACTCGCCATGTAACTCATCCAATTATAACTGGCACTGGTCAACACTTGGCGATTCGTCAACAAACGGCCATAGTTCTTGACCACTTGACTGACTTCAAAGCGGCTCTTCCCGTATGGCAAAGTTTCATGAAGAACAAAATAGCCGAGAGTGAATATCGCCAGTAAATACACAAGAACAAACAGGAACACCGCCTGCCAACCGAGGTGGAATGAGATCCAACCACCAAACACGGGCGCAATAATCGGCATGATCGAAGCGGTGACCGAAATATAAGACAGTGCTTTGGTCAGTTGAAGGCCATCATAGCTGTCGCGCAGCACACTTCGCCCAAGAACCGAGGCACTACCCGCCCCTAAACCTTGCAGCAAGCGACCAACTTCTAGCGCCGTCATATTGTCAGAAAACACAACACAAACAACAGTACCAATCAAATAAACACCCTGACCTAACAAGAAGATAGGTCTTCTCCCCACGGCATCGGACATCGGCCCATAAAATAGCTGAGACAAGCCAAAACCCACAAGAAACAGCGTAACGAGCAGCTGTACATCTACCTGAGTCACACTTAAGTCTGAAGCAATTAGCGGCAATGATGGTAAATAGATACTCACCCCTACCTGCCCTGTAGCTATGATCATCATGGCTAAGAGTAGCGGTGTTTTTTTAAAGGTCGATTGGCTCAAAAAATTCCCTATTCGTTTGTTATTTGTTCATCAGATGAGTTTACATTCAAAACCAATAATTGATAATTAGCTAAATTGGAATTTAATTAAGTCCCAACAGGAAATAATATGGATTGGATTCTTAACGTAAAAAGTTATGTAAAAGTGGTGGAAGAAGGCAGCTTCAATGGCGCAGCGCGTAAACTCAATACCACCAGCTCAGCGATCAGCAAAAGAGTGAACTGGTTAGAAGAACGTATCGGCACTCAACTATTAAAGCGCACCACGCGCTCAATCAGCCAAACCGAAGCGGGGGCTCTCTTTTATCTGCGAGCCAAGGATCAGCTCGATAATTGGCAATCGATTATTGATGAAACCCGATCGGTTAACCAAACGCCTGCGGGCCTACTAAAGATAGGCGCAACCATTGCTGTTGGTTCTAAGTTTCTCGTGCAATACATGGACGACTTCTTAGAAAAGTATCCAGACATTAAAGTACAGCTTATCACCACCACGCCAGGTCAATTACCTGAGCTTGGCTTGGACCTGGTGATCAGTCGTGAACTGGAACAACTCAACTCGTTAAGCTTCAAGAAAACACCACTGTTCGAACACAAAGCTAGCTTTTATGCCGCACCAAGTTACTTGGCTAAACATGGTTATCCCATCAACGAGCAAGACTTAGAGCAGCACAACTCCTTAATATGGGGAGAGCGTCCTATTCGTGAAGTCACGCTAACTAAAGGACAGCGCATCACTTTGAACGGTAACTTTGCGACCACCAACCCTGAGGCTTTGTTTCATGCCGCCAAGCGAGGAATGGGCGTACTGTTAACCATCAAAGCAATGATCAAAGAGGATCTTAAACAAGGGACACTGGTTCCAGTATTACCAAATATAACAGCCGACGAAGTGATGGTTTACGCGTACTACCCTAAGCTTGACTACTCACATACACGAACCAAGCTATTTTTAGACCACCTAAAAGATAGGCTAGACAAAGAAAGAAATAGTCAAATTTTGTGAAATATATTGCACTAAATTTGAAAAATCACACAACACGACCAATAATAAACTAGACGCATATCAAGATTATTAATGCAAGTTGCATTGTTAATACTTAAGACAGCGCTGCTACAAGATCGTATACACAAGATCATACACATACAGCTTACACACGATTCTGGTTGGCTACGGATGGTGACTATGACTCAACATACACGCAATAGCATGATAGACACAGAGCGCATTGGCCGCTTACTCAAATTGGAAGGTATCGACCTTTTAGAATCTGCCGTGCTTACTTTGCATCAAACCTTCGGTACTCAATACACCAGTATCATTGAGAAAAAGCACTTCCCCGATCAAATGGTTCCTTTGGTAATTGCCCATTCTGACCATGTACTGCATGACAAAATAAACGCACGCCATGGTCACATATACCAACAAGCCGTTAATCAAAAACACCCAGATTGCTCATTTGCTCAGTATATCGTTCAGTCACTCCCAACATCAGCATTTAGACAGGAAATCACCTCACAGAACTCAATCGCTATCCCAGCACGCAGTCAAAGTGGCGAAGTCATGGGTGTGCTTTTCTCAACCTTTAGTTCGCCTATGAGTACAGATCAACAACAAGACGTGATAAAACACCACCAGTTGTTCGCAGATATCGTCATTCACACCTTGCGTGAAATGTGGTTCAACGACCGTTCTGAGCAACTGGTTAATCAACTCAGCTACGAAGTATCACACGATAGTCTAACTGGGCTATTAAACCGTAGCTGCTTATCAGACACCTTGGAATCGATCACTCAGCAGAGTGTCACTCCCTTCACGCTCGCTCTGCTCGACATCAATAGCTTCAAAGCCATCAATGATATGCACGGTAATTATATTGGCGATAAGGTACTTCAGTTCGTTGCAGAGACCTTGCGCCGAACCTTGCCCGACAACAACCTGACGTTCCGGACGGCTGGCAACGAGTTCGCCTTCATCACCTACCATTCTGATCCGATAGCCGTGTGCGAACAAATACTGGCCAAAATTAAGCAGGGCTACAGTAGCGTTGATATCAAGATAGATTTCGACGTCAGCATCGGTATTGCCAGTTCGGATGGAGACAACAAAGACGTTGAGCAAATCATCTTCAATACCAGCTTGGCGCTTAAAGAGTGTAAACACAGCCAAGATACTCATATTCAATGTTATGACACTCACTTAAGAGTTCGTTACCAAAGAAAAACCGAGCTAGTCGCAGCGCTACGAAGTGAGCTGGAAAACCCAATTTCACAAAGCTATATCCCCGACAGCAATGGAATGTACGTAGTGGTACAGCCGATTGTGGGTCAAGGTGAAACGCAATGGGAATATTTCGAGGTACTGACTCGCTGGAGAACCGCCAGACATGGAGACATCTCACCCGTAGAGTTTATTCAAGTGGCAGAAGAGTCAGGGCTGATTGTCGAATTAGGTGAACGCATTATTGAATTGGTGTGCCGCGCTAAAACCACACTAGAGCAAGGCTTGGGCTACAAGGTTAAACTTGGAATCAACTGCTCTGCGCACGAGCTTACTGATTCGAAACGTTATATATCCTACCTGACTCGAACCATTGAACAGCACCATTTTAAGGCGAATGAGTTTGTTATCGAGTTAACCGAAACCGTTCTGTTATCGCCAACACAAGAGACAAAATCCGCGCTTAACTTTCTGAGAGGACAAGGCTTCACGATTGCACTCGACGACTTTGGTACAGGCTACTCCAGTTTGAACTACATCCACAGCTACCCTATCGATTGCATTAAAATTGATGCGACCTTTATTCGAGACTTGTTAACTAGTTCGACCTCAGAGAGCGTAGTATGGCTGATTGTTCAACTGGCCCATAGACTCGATGTATCTTTGGTTGCGGAAGGTGTTGAGAAGCATGAGCAATTAGAAAAGCTGCACGCGATGGGATGTGACAAGATCCAAGGTTACCTCTACTCACCTCCAATGCGACCTGAAGCTATCGTTAGCTATGTCGCGCACTCAGAGCCTTTAGTTTAAACCCTTACCGAACCTTCTATTGAGAACTAAAAAGCCGCAAGAGCATCACTTAACACTGACTGTGCTTTGTGATGCTCTTGCGGCTTTAAAACAGTTTAATGGCTAGCTACTTACTAGCATTATTAACCATTGCTAGATTGCGCGTTTCTAACGCTGCCTTCAATAGCTTGTCGGCTTCATCTCTCGCGGCTGTGAATGTCGCTTTTTCCTTTTTAGGCACAGAATCGGCCATTGGGATATTCGCTTTCATCGCATCAACAGGGCGACCACGTTCGATCAGTTCATAGTGCAAGTGAGCACCTGTCACTCGACCCGTTTTACCCGATAGGCCAATACGTTGACCACGAGATACCGTTTGTCCTTTACGAACAAGGATCTTGCTTAAGTGCAAGTAGCGCGTTTTATAAGTGCTACCGTGTTGAATCACCACATAGTTACCCGCATAAGGGTGTTTACGCGTCATGATCACTTTGCCATCACCCGTTGCTTGAACAGGTGTGCCAATTGGCGTCGCGAAATCTGTACCGTTGTGCGGTGAGATTCGGCCAGTCACAGGGTGTAAGCGCTTAGGGTTAAACTGAGAACTTTGGCGCCAGCTACTGCTCACTGGGTAACGTTGGAAAGCACGTTGTAAGCTATCGCCATTAGCATCGTAATATTGTCCGTCAGTGTGTAAGTATGCTGACACAACGCGGTTACGATTCATGATCTTAATTGCTTCAATTTCACGTTTTCCGGTTGCAACACCATCAACATATTGCGCTTTTTGAAGCACTTCAAACTGATCGCCAGCACGTAGGTCTCGGCTAAAGTTCAGCTTATCTTTAAGAAGAGTCACAATATGGTCAATCTCAAGACTGCTCAGGCCAACCTTGTTCGCCGACATAGAGAAGCTGCCTTGAATATCACCCACTAAAGGTTTTTGCTTCCACTCGCCCGGAATAGAGATATCTTCAAACTCGTATGTACCATCTTCAAGCAGTCGGTAAACCACTTTATCTGCAACACTAAATTGAAGTTCCATTTTGGAAAGGTCGCCCGTCGCTTCATCACGCCAAAAACGCAATGTGTTACCTGGGCGAAGCGTGTCTAACGCAAGGAAGTTTAAATCGGTTTCCATCACGCTCATCATCGATTTGTAAGAAAATCCAAGCTGAGTGAAGATGCTACTCAAGTTATCGCCAGATTGAATTTGATACTCAAATGTCGGCGGCTCAATAACGGTAACAGAAGATGGTGACAGAATTGACTCAATAACGGTTGAGTCGGGCAAATCAAGATCGATCGTTTTCGTCAGATCCGATTGTGACGATTGCAAAGCAACACCAATCGCAGCAATAAGTGGCAGTCCCAAAATAGCTACTTTTTTTACAGGTGAAAGCTCAGCAAACGGAGAGGGAAATATTTTTGAATACACGGTAAACAGGTCTTTCTACGATATAAAGGCATAGGATATGCTTTTCAAACGCATAAATCATCAATGCATTGTCATAATATGATGTGAATCTTCCCAACTTAGCCTAAGTCATTGAGTTGCCGTAGATGAAGAGCCACTAGATAAGAAATAAAATTAACCGCTAAATTTAAAAATAAAAAAGCAGAAACGGCTAGTTTCTGCTTTCTATTGGTTTACGTTATTCCGTTTCGAATAATTAATAAACGAAGCGAATTAGTCGCTGGTTTTAAGAAAAGATTATGCGTTTACCGTCGACACTAAGCAGTTGTCTTCACCAAACTCATTTGGGATGTAACGGTCAGCATTCGCATCGTTCACCCATTGTTGGTCATCAACTAGGTAGCGGAATTGAAACTCGCCATCTTTAGGTAGACGAGTTTTAAACTTGTAAACCTTCCCTTTGGCCAGTTTTTTCATTGGGGTGGCTTTCCAATCAAGAAAGTCAGCAACGATAGATACAGAGTTCGCTTCCTGAGCTTCTAGCTCGAAGGTCACTTCAACTTCATCTTTCGTCTTAAAAAAACGTTTATTAATCATTCGCAAGCTCCATTTGTAATAATAAGCGGACACAAAGCTAACTGTGTCTAAATTTCATTCATCTAACTAAGATAATATGTAATTTGGCTCACATAAACAACAGATCCTTACATTCACGAAAACGTTATTGCTTACCAATTGATTGCGTATCAAAAGAAAAACTCATTAACACCTTTTCAGAAGGGGGTTCTGCAAATGATTGTTCCGCAGAATGCTGAGTAAAGCCGATAAAACCTTCCCCAGTAAGTTTATTCTGTGATTGCGAACCTGGCTGCTGAGCTACCTCCAATGTCTGAATTTGTATACGATCACCCAGTAAAAGTTGGTCGACTAACACCACACGGCTTCGTTGCTGGTCATGCTTAAACAGGCCTAGATAATAGAAAACACCGCTGCCTTGGTTAGATATCCACATCGGCGCGACAAAGAAACTCGCCTTGCCCAACGTGGCGGCTGAAAGATTATTGGTGTCTACCGTTACCACACCGCGCTCAACACCTGAGTCATAGCGTCCAAACGCGATGGCTCTAGGCTCATCAACTTCATTGATAAAAGCGTAGGCGTTAGTCTCAGGAACTTTAATTGTCCATGGATTGGTCGTCTTCAAATCAAAAACGGTTTCTACGACTGGGTCATAACTGACTTGAGAAGAAGGAAACTTCGCCAAGATCTCTTCATCACTTAAGCTAAAGCGATAAATACCCGCTACTATCACCACAACCAGCATGACAATTGGAATCAGTAGAATCAGAGGGATAGGTAAGATTTTCTTTTTCATGGGCAATTATATTCTTTTGTTTTCATCCAGTTGTGCAGACCATAAAGGGCTTTAGTATAATTATCAATACAGGGTTAACCAGAAGTGGAGCATGGATGGATATCAATCATATTAAAGATAGAAATATCAGAAGTTGCGAATGCCGCTGTGGAGCAGTCAACCTAGTATGCCGAGGTGAACCTCAACGTACATCTGTCTGCCATTGCTATGAGTGTCAGAAACGCACCGGAAGTGTGTTCGGCGTTCAGGCTCGGTTCCCAATAGAACAAGTTACACTCAGCGGTGAAGTGACCTCTTTTTCACGCATCAGCGATACGGGTAATGAAGTCACCTATCAGTTTTGTCCCAAGTGTGGCACCACCATGCTTTTGCAGTCGGTTGCCGCCGCTGATTTTTATATCGTCCCGCTCGGGTTATTTAAAGAGCAAGACTTCCCACTGCCGAGCTTTTCGGTTTATGAAGAACGCAAACACGGTTGGGTTAAGTTCGACCACCAAATGAGCCATTACAACTAGTTCGTCATTGAGCGTTATCTTTATCTCGTTATTGACCGTTATCTTTATATAGCAACAGTATTATAACAAACTGCAATACTGTTGCCTAAGATCAAATATCAACGCTTCACAGCGCTAGCGTATCTTTTGTCTAGCGTTATAATCTTGCTCCTCTATTTAACCCAGGGTGAACCACATGATTTCTAAGTTACCTCGCTGGGTTGAATACGGCGCCCTTTTGTTAGCTGGTCTTGCTGGCAGTGTTAATGCTATCGGCTTACTTGGCTTCCAACATCAAGCTATCTCCCATATCTCCGGCACCATGTCTTTGCTAGGCAGTAGCCTGCTTACACCGACCTCGGCTTCTGTTCACCTCCTATTGGTGATCATGAGCTTCATGTTAGGTGCGGCGTTCAGCGGGTTCTTTATTGAAAACCAAGCATTGAAGTTAGGACGCCGTTACGGTGTTGCACTATGTATTGAGGGTGGATTGCTGTTTTTGGCGCTGTGGACACTGTTGCAAGGCTATACTTCAGGTCAGTATTTCGCTTCAGCCGCGTGTGGTTTGCAGAACGCGATGATCACCACTTACAGCGGGGCAATCATTCGAACAACACACATGAGCGGGATCATTACCGATCTTGGGATCATGATTGGCGCTCGCTTAAAGGGGATGCCTTTTGACCGCCGTAAAGCCAAACTGCTAATTTTCATTGTGGTTGGCTTCCTGTTTGGCGGCTTAATTGGCGCTTGTCTGTTCCAACGCTTCGAAATCTTGGCATTGGCTTTCCCTGCCTCTTTTGCTTTCATTATTGCGTTTAGCTACTGGTTATACTTGACCTATCGAACTGAAACCCCAGTCAATTTATAAATATCTGGCAATATAACCTCAAACTACGTAACATCCGCAACACTTTATTCTAAACTCTTAATACGTTGCAGAATAACCAGTATGAATATTTAGCGATATTTGATGAATAGTATTGCAAGCGATATTAATACTGGGTAATCTTGCACCCAATGAGAAAATACGGACGTTTAGTGAATAAAAATGCCAAGGATGTGGCTTTTTTACGTGTAGAAATTCGAGAACAATAACATGTCTAACAACAAGAATACTGCTCAAACAGAGAAATCTAAAGGCAGTTTCTGGGTTTTCTTAATCCCATCATTGATTGGTTTATTCCTTTTCATGGCGCCAATCAGCTATCAAGGTGATCTAACCATCCCTGTAGCTATCTTAGCCAAATCAATTCAAGCGGTTTTCGGTGAGTCTCTAGTTGCTATTATCACTGCAATCGTTGCTTTCATGTCTGTAGCTTCAGTTTTAAGCACCATTTTTAAGCCTACATTCATTACATCAAATTCATTTTTAAACGGCCTTTTCAACCCATCTCCACTGTGGTTGCTGGTTCGTTTAATTGGTGGTGCTGCAGCCGTTATGGCTTTCTTCCAAGTTGGCCCTGAGGTTATTTGGGAAGAAAATACTGGTGGTCTGGTTCTAGAAGGCCTGCTTCCGACACTGTTCTCAGTATTCATCTTTGCTGGTTTGCTACTTCCGCTTCTACTTAACTTTGGTCTACTAGAGCTGTTTGGCACGCTACTAAGTAAAATCATGCGTCCAATCTTCAACCTACCAGGCCGCAGTGCTATTGACTGTATGGCTTCTTGGTTGGGTGACGGCAGTGTTGGTATCCTGCTTACAAGCAAACAGTACGAGAAGAAATTCTACACTCAGCGTGAAGCTGCGGTTGTTGGTACGACTTTCTCAGCAGTATCTATCACATTCAGTCTTGTGGTTATTGCTCAGGTAGAACTAGAGCACCTGTTCCTACCTTTCTACGCAGCAATCTGTTTAGCGGGTATTGTGGCAGCGGTGATCATCCCTCGCCTTCCACCACTAAGCATGAAGAAAGATACTTTCATTGATGGCAGCAAGCCGCACAAAGACGCTGACGCGATCCCAGCAGGTCACTCAACGTTCTCTTGGGGTCTTGAGCTAGCGGTAAATAAAGCATCTCAAGTAAAGTCGGCTAAATCTGTATTTGGCGAAGGCGTTCGTAACGCCGTAGATATGGTATTTGGCGTACTGCCTGTGGTGATGGGCCTTGGTACGATGGCACTGGTTATTGCGGAATACACATCGGTATTCTCATTCCTAGGTCAACCTTTTATTCCGTTCCTAGAGCTACTTGGTGTTCCTGAAGCGGTTGCGGCATCTGAAACCATCGTGGTTGGTTTTGCAGACATGTTCATCCCAGCAATCCTTGCGGCTTCTATCGACAACGAGATGACTCGCTTTGTTATTGCAGCAATGTCGGTAACTCAGCTGATCTACATGTCTGAAGTGGGCGCTCTGCTTCTAGGCAGTAAGATTCCAGTGAACATCTTAGAACTGTTTATTATCTTTATTCTACGTACGTTAATTACGCTTCCAGTTATCGCTGGTGTAGCGCATCTAATATTCTAAATTAGATACTACTTATGTAACTCAATAAAGATTCAGTTTATAAAGCCTCACTTTTGTGGGGCTTTTTATTAGCACAAATATATACACAGCATTATTTAGAGTTCAATCAATTTATAAGTTCTGTATATCACTTGATTTCATATCATTTATTCAACCCACCTCTTGTTAATAGAAAACTGAACGCATAATCGTCAAATTAATACATTCTTAATCCCTCCTTAAACTCTGTCTAGCCCCATTCCCCAACTCATTGAACCAAATACTAAAAGTAACAAATATGTGATTTAGTGAATTTTGTATTGTTTAGGTTGTTGTATTTTTGCAGTCTATTTTGTGAAATTACATTCAAGTAAAACCCAATCTAGTCGATATATATAATTACAAAAACACGATTAACTTTAGTCTTCGCAAAGCCTGTGAGAAGGGGAAAACTCAATGAAATTTAGCCATAAGGTGGTTGCTGCATCATCAGCCTTGCTGCTAGTGACAGTATCATTGCTTTCAATACAACAACTTTACACTGTAAGAAGTGCAGTAGAAAACCACGTCAATGCGAGCCTGAAAGAGATGGTCTCGGGCGTGAAAAATACCGTCGTATCGGAGATGAACGCCAAGAAAGCGTTGGCTCAATCGACGACTGAAGTCATCGAGATCAACCCTGAAGATCGCGCTTACGTTAAAGAAATCTTAGAAAAGCCAAAGCTTAAAAACAGCTTCCTAGCGGTTGGTTTTGGTTATGAAGCAAACGGTTTCGTTATTGAAAATGATGATGGTTGGGATGCCGGTCCAGACTACGACCCACGAATTCGTCCTTGGTACATTGATGCTAAATCCAAAAACAGTTTAGTTGTTACCGCTCCTTATGTGGATGCATCAAGTAAGAAAGTCATCATATCAGTAGGTACTCCAGTTAAAGACAACGGCCGCTTTACTGCGGGTATGTTCTACGACCTAGAATTGACGAACCTTGCTACCTTGGTCAACCAAGTGAACTTGTTTGATGCGGGTTACCTGTTCCTAGTAACAGCCGACGGCACCACGATTGCTCACCCAAATGCGAAAAACAACGGTGAAACGCTATCAAGCTACATGCCACAAGCGACTATTCGTGAAGGCTCTCAAGAAATTGAAGTCGACGGCAAAATGTTCCTAGTTAATTTCACCCACATCCCTAGTGAAGATTGGTATATAGGTGCCATCCTGGATGAAGAGATCGCGTTCCAAACCGTTGAAGAATTGAAGAACAGCTCAATGATCTACTCGTTGATTGCAGTTATTCTCAGCATCATTGCACTGACTGTTCTGATTCGTGTGTTAATGCGTCCACTGGATGCGCTTAACCAAGCCATTCAAGATGTGGCGAGCGGTCAAGGTGATTTAACTAAGCGCCTAGATACCAACACAGACCAAGAGTTCTCTGACCTAGCGAAAGGTTTCAACACCTTTACTGAAAACCTGCAAAATCAGATCATTCAATCGAAAGCGATTGGTGTTGAAATTAAGCGTGGTACTGAAATCACGGTTAAAGGTGCAGGCGAATCAGCGAAAGCGATGAATACCCAACTGGAAGAGCTTGAACAGTTAGCGACTGCAATGAACGAGATGGCGGTGACTGCAACTGAAGTTGCAAACAATGCTCAAGGCGCAGCAGCGGCAGCCCGTGAAGCAGACGAAGCAACGCTAGACGGCACATCTGTCGTAAGTGACACCACTCAAGCGATTGATAACCTTTCAGCACGTATCGACCAAGCGGTTGCCGAAGTACAAGTACTTGAATCAGCAACAGCCAACATCGAAACAATTCTAAAAGTAATCAACGATATTGCAGACCAAACCAACCTACTGGCATTGAATGCGGCTATTGAAGCGGCGCGTGCTGGTGAATCAGGCCGTGGTTTCGCAGTCGTTGCCGATGAAGTTCGTACTCTGGCACAACGTACTCAAGAATCAACTACGGAAATCCGCAACATGATCGAGCAGCTCCAAGCGGGTGCAAGCTCAGTATCGAACGCGATGAACCAAAGTAAAGACACAGCCACTGACGCCGTTGAACGCGCTCAGCAAGCGAACTCTTCACTTGACCGTATCCGTGACGCGATTCAACGCATCTCAGATATGAACATCCAGATTGCTTCAGCGGCAGAAGAGCAGAGCTTAGTAGCGGAAGAGATCAATAACAACACTGTTAAGATCAAAGACCTTTCAACACAAGTATCAACAGCGGCCCAAGAAGCGAATACCGCAATGCAGCAGCAAACTGACAATGTTCGCCAACAAGACGAGCTATTGAATAAGTTTACGGTTTAACCAAGGTTTGGCTCAGTTGCCGTTTGGCTGAGTCGCCATTTGGTTTAGTTACCGAGCAATAGCTTAAAATAAAAAGCCCCGATTACTGATTGCCAGTAAGCGGGGCTTCTCTTTCTAGTCTATCCAAGTTAACTCGTGACAGGCTTCAATTCATTCGTCGTTAACATCATGCATTGGTTCGATTCCACCTTGATGGTTAAATCCTTACCAACACATTCAAACACATCATCCGACAGTAAATCGGTTACCGCACCAGTCCAATTTAATGAGGCTGTTTTGCTTCGCTTCGACTTGTTGATCACCACAATGCCTTTATCGCCACGGACAAACACCAACAAATCATCATTCGCTTCAACCACACGCATCGCTTCGCCATGAACATGGTTATGGAATTGAATCATGCTTTTCATGTAAGGCGCTTGCCAGTCGTTAAGCCAACGAGGCTGACCGCTCTTGTCCAGAATACCGCTGGTGCTCAGTTCACTGTAAACAAGCGGCACACCGCCGTCTCGACCAAGAATGAAAGCATGAGCCAATCGCTCATCCACTTCATCCATCACATGCTCCAAAAACACCTCGTTATTGGGAATATCATGAGTGACCGCAAACGTGATCGCTCGCATATTCGACAGAGCCTGACCAAAACAGTATGGGTTAATCAAAGACTTAAAGCTGCCCTGCTCTTCAAATGCTTTGAAGATGGTGTTGAACAACGGGAAATCGTAAGCGCCTAAGCGAGTGTGTTTAAGATAAGGCTCAAGGAACAGCTCATACTCTTCTTCTGTCGCGCCGCCATCGGTAATGATCTCACCGAAGATGTGCATTTCTTCGCAGATGTCATCCGTCCACACCTTGCGTAGGTGTGCCAGTGTCATATGCTTTGCCGCATCAATGCGAAATCCTTTCACACCAATCTCTTTCAGTGCTTTTAGGTAGGCTCTTTGTTGTGCCACCACATTATCGTTATCGAGTAGCGTTGGCAGGCCAGGATCGCTGGCGCCACCGGTAATACGCCCGTTTTGCACTTCCCACGTGTCTTTCCAGTTCTTGATACCAAACGCTTCCACGAAGTCGTTCTCATCAAAAAGAGGCTCAGAAAGGTCACCAAACAAACGTATGGATTCATAATAGTCAGCATCTTTTTGATAAGACGCCATGTCTTGCTGATTGGGATACGTTAGATCACCGCGGATACCCGATTCGTTGGCCATGTGGTTAAACACCACATCCACATAAGTACGAAGCCCATGTCGCTTTAACGTGTCGACCATCGCTTTAAAATCTTGTGTGTCACCCAACTGATTATCGATCACACGATAGTCTTGGGGCTGATAGCGTTGCCACCATTGAGTACCAGAATTTCGATCGCAACCTTTAGGGCCGCGCAGCGATTTCATCGCCGGTGATACTAAAACAGATTTATAACCCAACTCTTGGATCAGTGGGGCGTTCTTCATTACGTCAGCGTAGCACCAGTCAAAGGCATGCAATATGACATCTGTCGCTGGTTTGCTTAACATAGCTGAACTCTCCATGTTGTTCTCCTACCAAACTCGTTTACAGCTTTTTAGAAAAGGCAAAGGCTAAAAGGCAAAGCTGCAATAAATTTCCTCAAGAATGGCATTTATTATATGAGTTACTCATTAAAAACCCTCCTCCTCCTACCAATTACTCACGGTGGATGGTTGAGGGCGTAGCACCAATTATCGCATAACGTCTGGGATGAACACTCAACCGTAGTGCTTTAAAACGCGCACAAAAGTCACAAAAAAGGAGCGTATATACGCTCCTTTTATTCAATCTAACACATATTTATAACTAAGTTCTGTAAAGAACCTTCACGATGTGCCAGCCAAATTTTGTTTTCACAAGGTGTGGTACAAGCGTCTCGCCAGAGAAACAAACCTTATCAAACTGAGGCACCATTTGACCTTTTTTGAACTCACCTAGGTCGCCGCCCTTTTTACCAGATGGACAGGTTGAATGTTTCTTCGCTAGCGTTTGAAATTTAGCGCCCTTTTTAAGCTGCGTCATGATGTCTTCTGCTAGTTCTTTATGCTTCACCAAAATATGAAGCGCTGCTGCTGTTCTTGCCATGATAATTCTCAGTTTGTTGCTGCCAGTTTACTTACGACGATTACTTAGAACATCGCGAATGAACTGACTGTTGTAAATCTGTTTGCCGCTAACGGCTTATCGACATAAATTCATCGACAGCCAGCGTTTAGCGTGATTTTAACCCAAGAACCGCTATTCTTCACTCTATAACCGAAAACAACTGCCTTAAAGGCCATTAAAAACCGCATCGCGACTTGCTGCGGCTTCCATTTCCCTTTAAATTAATCCTTATAAATTAAGCGCGTATTAAGTAGGAGCCACTTATGGCCAAACCGATCAGTAAAGCGAGTCAGTCACAGGGAATGTTGATGTTCAAGTTGTCCCTCACTCAAAGTTTTGCGATTGGCACGCTTAAGGTCAGAGAAATCGTCCCTTTTCAGCCGATGACTCAGATCCCCTACTCCCATCATCACGTGATTGGTACAGTGACTATCCGCGACCTTACAGTTCCTGTGATTGATATGTCCGCTGCGATTGGCTTCCGTCCGATAACACCCGCTGAATACCAAGATTGTGTACTCATCGTTACTGACTGTTTGAGAACAGTTGTGGCGTTCTTGGTTCGTTCAATTGATAAAATCATTGAATGCGACTGGAAGAGCATTGAATCTCCACCCACCAGTGTGGGTCGCAATGTGTTTGTAACGGGTATTACACGTTTTGAAGACCGTATTGTGCAAATGCTCGATGTGGAACTGCTGCTTTCTAAGATCTACCCAGCTTATGAGAATGCTCATATCCCGATGCTGACCGATGTAGAAAGGGAACGCCTCAAAGCATTGAACATCTTATTAGTGGATGACTCTTTGATTGCACGTAAACAGTTATCTGATGCCTTAGACAGCATCAACATCCCTTACAGCATATGTAACAACGGCTTAGATGCCATCGACCTAATGCGACGCCAAGCCAGCGCTGGCAATGCCATTGATCTTCTGGTGAGTGATATCGAGATGCCGGGATTAGATGGTTATGAGCTTGCATTTGAAGTGCAAAACGACAGCGCTTTAAGTCACGCTTACTGTATTTTGCATACCTCACTGTCCAGTGAGATCTGTGTCGACCGTGCTAATCAGGTGGGGGCGCATGAAGCGCTTGAGAAGTTCAACGCGGGTGAATTAATCGAAGCTATGCTACGCGGCGCAAAAGTCTTAAACGGCGCCTCTACGGCTGCTTAGGCTCTGTTATAGAAGCTAAACCTGGCATAGTGCTCAATGGTTTAGCTTCTTAGTCTCTTCTTTCTTCAAATCTTAATAAGAATAGAGCTAACCGTTAGTCTTTGTTTTCTGGCATAGACTTTTTCGGCATAGAGTAGCTCTTACTCACAAATTCCACTTCCTCGACTTCATTCACATGATTGGTAAAAGAGGCCAATGCATAGAGAGTGTTCGCGACTAGGTTGGCGTATTTAAAAAGAATCGGGTCTGGCGACTTTTTGCTTTCATGATGTTCAATACTCACCAAAGCTCGCACAACTTTCTTAGCCTGACAACGACACAAGTGAAGTTCACTAGACACTCGGTGTCCACCGGGTAAGACAAAGCCTTTAAACCCCCCTTCTAACTGCTCACGGATACGATGATAATCTTGCTTGAGCTCGACCAATTCAGACTCGGTGATGGCAAGCTTACCGCGCACAGAGCCATTCAAATGGTAGATGTTTGGCTGCAAGCGTTGCAGGATCTCACGAACCTGAGGCTCTAGCTCTAAAGACAACACCAATCCAACTCGGCAACAAAGTTCATCCGACAAAATCTCAAAATCACAGATAGGACTGTCTTCATAAATAAACGGGTAACAGAACTCGTCCCAATCTCGACTTACTGGTTTCACGTACCGATCCTTACATATAAATAGTCATCAAACGCCAATATACCAAACTCTTTGATTTAGACATAAAAAAGCCCTCACATTGGAGGGCTCCTAAAGAAATCGATTAAACGAGATTACTCGTTAGATACTTTTTTGTGACCTTCTTGTAGGTGAACGAAATCCACCAGATCGTCGCCTGACACTTGGTATGCCTGACCAAAGCCTTTAACGAACAGGCCGTTCTCAGCTTTAAGGTTAAACAGAGAGAAGTCTTGAAGTTGGCTCAAACCATCAATGATTTCACCAAAACGCTCTTGCATCTGGCCAATCACTTGAGTCCAAAGTTCCGTTTCACGCTCCACAACACTTGCTTGAGCATCAAACGTTAAACGTTTACGTGCGTAAAGTTGCTTCGAGCTCTCTTCGTCTTCAATCATCATCAAAGAGACCTGAGGGTTCGCTTTCAAGTTGCGAGCATGACGAGCAATATCAGAAATTAGAACAAAGTAACCTTCTTGGTTCTGAACGAAAGGTGCGTAACTTACGTTCGGGCGACCTTCTTCATCAACCGTTGCAAGTTGAAGGGTACGGCGCTCTTGGCGAAACTCTTTAATTTCTGGACCTAGGCGACCTTGTAGACGTTCTTGTTTTACTTGCTGTTCCATGGATAATTCCTTTCTTCACTTTCTCTGATTTATTATTTTTGCCCAAGGTTGAGCGATCATTAGCGAACTAAACGATCCTCGAGCATTGATGTCTTGTTTAAGCCAGTTGGCAACCCTATGTAAGATTGCTGCTGATTATTTACTGTAAATTGAACTTAAGCTTGTTCTTTTAGCGCTTTGAAGCGTTCTACTTGGTCGGCAATAAGCTCACGCTTTTCGTTACGGCCTAGGTAAATCTTAAAAATGTTCTCACCGGTTTCACTGAAGAAGCCGAAGTAATGACTTTCACGACCCATGAACGCCTTGCTCACCAAACCGATATGTTTAACGTTATCAAGTTTAAGGTGACCATGAAGCTCGCCCTCTTTGCCCATTAGGTTGTAGTAACCACGCGCTACCTTACCTTTCGGGAATGGCGCTTTAACTTCAAAGATAGAACCAAATGAATGCACGATAGTGGTCACAGGGCCCCAACCCACTAAACCTTCTAGAATCTCTTGAGCACGGCTGCCATCTAGCATTACCGCCATGTCGTTTGGAAAAGCAGCAACCACTTCAACCTCTGAAACACCTAGCTTCTCAGCAATTGCTGTTGGCAGTAGTTTTGGCTCTTCTTCTAAAATTAGAGCTACGCGTTGTTCTAGAGTTTCTGTCATTTCTAATGTTGTATCTGTCATTGAATATGTTCCGTATAAACGAGTAAGTTATAAACTAAAAATTCGATATTAAGCGTGCTTCAAACTTGCATGCGGGTGTACGCCCGAACCTGACGCTTTAGGCGCTGGGTGCATAGCTTGGTATTCAGCGTTAAGCACTTGAATCACACTCTGCGCTAGGCTTACCGCCCAAAAGCTGCCAGCAATAGTCAGGCTCAGATAATCTTCCGAAAGCTCAACTAAACCGTTCTTTTCCCAATGCGCGAACAAAGGCTTGAGGTAGTCGAACGTGTCTTGTCCCATAAAGCTCGGTAGCGTACTTCTTCTAACAACACCAGAATCGAAACCTGCCTTTAATGTTGAGAAGATAGGCTCTAATGAGCTTTGCTTAGTCATCATGGCAATAGGTAATTGACCTTGCTTTATAGACTCCATGTAGCTGTCTAAAGTTCGATGCTGCATCACACCATGACCGCCGATGTTGCCACCAGCGCCACAACCAATGGGTAGAACTTCGGCATAAGTTTTCGCTAAGCTGTTGTAAATGCTGCGTTCGCGGTTATCACGAGTCCAGTGGTTTACGCTCAGTTGCTTGACCTTATTTTTTGCCATGAACTCCACACCCGCCAAATACATGCTCGCCTTATCTGGCGTATTCGCAGGCGGTGGGATTTTTCCTTTCTCAACAAGATTAAGCATAGGTGCATTGCCCGCAACAATCAGTTGGTAGAGGTCAATGCCGTGTGCGCCAGTAGACATGTAGTCTTCTAAATCTTGTTGGAACACTTCCATAGATTGGTGTGGTAATCCGTATAACAGATCAAGAACGATTGGCGCTTGCTCGGTGCGGCTTAGTGAACTGATACGTTCTAGCACAACCTCTCGGTCATCTAGGCGCTTAGCACTACGTCGAACCTGAGTATTGAAACTTTGAATACCGAACGAGAAACGATTGAAGCCACCTTCAAGCGCACGATCAAACATCTCGTCACCAAATCGATTGATGCGCCCTTCCAATGTCATCTCAACATCGTTTGCTAGTGGGAAATATTGACGAATCGCTTTACCCAGCTGCTCAACTTGTTGAGACGACAAATCGGTGGGAGTTCCGCCACCAATATAGACGGCGTGAAATAGTCCAGACTGAGCCCAAGGTGTTTTGGCTTTCTGCTTTAGCTCGACCATCAGTGCATCGAAATACTCATCCACCAATTTACGGCTTGCGGCATTTTGGAAGAAATTGCAAAACGTACAACGCACACGACAGAAAGGAATGTGGATATACAAGCAACGCTTATCCTGTTTTTTCCCTTCACTCAGCATCAGTTCGTCAAAGAGTTCTAACTTCTTACTGGGGTCGACCGGAATTGAACTTCCTCCGGCGTGTGCAGAATGCTTTTTCGCAAACGCAAAACGAAGCGGATCAGGGCTAGAAATGCCCAAGATTGATTCGTCAAATTTATAAATATTAAGACTCATATAATCTCTCTAAACACTTACATAGCAAAGTCTGGAAGACTATTCGCTAAAAACTGAGAGAATCATAAATACACGTAAATGATAATGCAATTGATAATTGATCTTATTTAGATTCTAAGCAATAATCCGATACAGAATTTTGATTTGGTAAAGGATTGATTGTGAACGTTCCTAGATATGTTATTGCAGGCGGTGCATCGTTAGTGATTCATGCCGCGTTGTTGTTTGTCGCTCAAGAATCCAAAGTATTTGCGATGCCTGCAGGTAGCCAATCGAACACGGTATCGATCAACTTCACTCCTAAGAGCGTTCCTTCACAAGCTCAGCAAAAAACAATCACAGAGCCAGTTAAACCTGAGCCAATAAAAGAAACCGTCTCACAAGCCGAACCAAAAACGGTTGAGCCAAAGCAAGCTAAGCCAACCCCAAAGAAAAAAGCGATCACCAATAAACCTCAACCAAAGAAAGTTGAGAAAAAAGTGATTGAGCAAAAGGCTGTCGAGAAGAAGCCGGTTCAAAAGAAACCAGTAACTGAGAAAAAGGTAGTTAAGAAAGAACGCCCAAAACCAGCCACTCAACCAGAGAAACTGGCCGACAAGAAAGTCGATAAGAATATGGACGAGTCTACCAACCAGCCTCAGGAAGTAAATCAAGGCGTATCAAACCAAGAGCCGGTTTTGGTCACTAAACCTTCGTTCTCTGCGCGTCCTACCCCACCGAATTACCCTCGCCAAGCAAGACGCCGTGGCGTTGAGGGTGTCGCAACGTATGAGATCTGGCTAGACGCTGAAGGCAAACAAATTAAACAAGCATTAGTAAATTCATCAGGCGCGCTAATGCTCGATAACGCCGCATTAGATGCCATTAAACAATGGAAATTCTCACCTCACACTGTCAATGGTCGAGCGATTGCTCACCGAGTACAAATACCTGTTCGTTTTAGGTTGGATTAATCATGCAACAAATCAGTTACTTACAAGATCAACTTGGCTTAATGACTTGGCCTCTTCTTATCTGCTCAGCATTAACAGCAATGATCATCGCTGAACGTGTCTTCCAAGTCATGCTCAGCATTGGTGTGGGCAAACGTGCTATTCGTCGTGAGCTTAACCAAATTTCACCAACCAACAGCAAAGAGATTGAAGCGCTTGCTCAGTCGATTTCAGGTAAACGCCCGCTCTTGTACAAGGGCGTGTCAATGTTGCTTGCTCACCACTCTTTCTCAAAAGGGTTACGTGAAGATGCCGCTGGGATCTGGCTACAAGAAAAACGCCACCAGCTTCATGCAGGTTTAAGACTGCTTGGTTTGATCGGCGTGATCAGCCCACTCATCGGCTTGCTTGGTACGGTACTTGGTCTTATTGAGATGTTTAAAGGCGTTGCCGCGACAACAGGCAGCATCACGCCTAATGATTTGGCAGATGGTCTTGGATTAGCAATGCGAACCACAGCAGCAGGTTTGATGATTGCGCTTCCTGCTATTTCTGGTGCTCAGCTACTAGGGCTATGGGCCGATCGAGTGCTGGCTCAATTGGAGCATACATTGAACTATGTGAATGTGTGGCTAGAAGGTATGTCGATTCAAACCAATCAGTCTGATGATACTCAAGGTAAGCCTATCAACAAAACCTCTATCGGTGATGTGAGTCAAGCATGATTAAAACGCCCCACTCATCTCACACACAGAGCCTAGCGCCAGACTTAACACCGCTGCTCGACATCATTTTTATCGTGATGGTTTTTCTATTGCTTACGGCATCAGTAAAGCTGGAGTCACTGGAAGTTGAGCTGCCAAGCTCGGATGTCAAAAACGTTTCTGAAGTCCACAAGGATTCGATTAGCGTCAATATTTTAGACCGCGAACCCTACTGGGCAATTAACGGCCAAGAATACATCGACTGGGAAAATTTCAAGATTGCCCTGTTAGAAGAGACTGGTTCAACGGATAAAAAACCGATCATCATTGGCGCAGATAAAGCCGCTAACGTGGAGAACCTAGTGAAGTTGCTTTCATTCCTTCAAGAAAACGGAATACCAGCGACTCAATTGCTCACGGACGATGGCTAGAGCGACACTCAATTTTCACGAGGTTTGGCTTCTGGTTGATAAAACTAAACAAGCAGACTAAGCCTCTCTATCGATTCGAACTCACAATGCGAACGGACTGCTCACTGAGTATCTTCGCGATACAAAAAGAAAATATAAAGAACTTATTATGAACAACTTAAACGTGCTCAATAAATTAAAGACCAAGACACCTCTTCTTTCATTAGCTGCAATCAGCCTGGCACTTAGCGCACCCGCAATGGCCAACGACGCTGAACAACCTCGAATCATCAGTGCTGGCAGTGCCGTTACTGAATTGGTTTTGGCATTAGGTGCCGAAGAGCAGTTAGTCGCGATTGATGTGACCAGCCACTTCCCTCAAGGAGAAAACCTGCCAAAGATTGGTTATCACCGAAACCTGTCTGCGGAAGGCTTACTTGCCCTAGAACCAACCACATTGATTGGCTCGGATGAAATGGGACCAGACAACGCTATCTCTCAATTAAAATCGGCAGGCGTCGATGTAGAGATTGTTAACACTGAAGCAAACGTGGAAGGGCTATTAAAGCGTATCGACCAAATCGCAAAGATCACCCATACCGAAGACCACTCGCAGCAAGTGAAAACCGATGTGAATCAAAAGATCGCAGCACTGAAAGCGAACCAAGTACCAAGCAACGAAGCGAAGAAAGTTCTATTCCTGTTGCTGCATGAAGGTCGCCCTGCCAACGTTGCTGGCGGTGAAACATCACCAAACGCAATCATCGAGTTAGCTGGCGGTATCAACCCTGCCGCTCAGAGCTTAACGTCTTACAAGCCACTTTCAATGGAATCACTCGTTGAGATGCAACCTGATGTCATTTTAGTAAGCGGCCGTAGTTATCAAAAAATGGGCGGCGCAGATGCCATCCTGAAATCACTGCCTATGCTAGCGGCAACGCCTGCAGGTATGAACAAGCAAATCATTACCGTAAATGGCAGTGCTTTGGTTGGCGGGCTTGGCCTAGAAAGCCTCTCTGAAGCAAAGCGTCTAAACGCACTTATCTACCCGCTATAACTCAACCACCCTATTTCTGCTATCGCTAATTCGCTTCCCTCACCAACTGACTCACGCTGTTGTTGAAGGAGGTCGAAGTTAGCGATAGATATTGAGGCCCTTTATGTTGTTACGCTCCGTCCCACTGAAAACGTCGATGTTAGCTCTAGGTGCAACCCTAGCCTTTGTCGCGCTGTACTCGATCACTGTTGGGCCAATGAACATTAGCTTAGCGGACAGCGCCACAAGCTTAATTAAACCAAACAATGACTTAGCACCTCACATCAACTTAGTGATTCAAGAGATCCGCTTACCTAGAACCATCTTGTGCATGCTGATTGGTGCGATCCTCGCCTTGTGTGGTGCAGTGATGCAGGGTTTGTTTCGAAACCCACTTGCAGAACCTGGCATCATAGGTGTGTCTGCGGGCGCAGCATTAGGTGCTGCACTGGCTATCGTTTTGTTCTCTGAGCTATCGCTTCAATACCCTGCTTTCATGAACTTTGCTGCGGTTCCTGTGTTCGCTTTTCTTGGCGGCGCTTTAACCACGCTGCTGGTGTATAAGCTGGGTACAGGTAAATTCGGCACCTCTGTCACCATCATGTTGTTGGCGGGTGTGGCGATCAGTGCGCTCTCTGGCGCAGGTATTGGCTTCTTGAATTTCATTGCTGATGACCAAATGCTGCGCGATCTTTCATTGTGGTCGATGGGTTCATTGGCGGGCGCTAAGTGGTCAGGAATTTTGCTGGCAGCTGTCACGCTCGTTGGCTTGTTTGTTGTTTTCTACCGCCAAGCGATGTCTCTAAATGCTCTATTACTGGGCGAGTCAGAAGCGCAACACCTTGGTATCCCAGTTCAAAAGCTGAAACGAAAGCTGATTCTACTGACGGCTGCGGGCGTTGGTATCACAGTTAGCCTGTCTGGCATGATTGGTTTTATTGGATTGGTTATCCCACATTTAGGTCGCATGTTGGCAGGCCCTGACCACCGAGTTCTGTTGCCACTATCAGCGGTACTAGGCGCACTGCTGCTAACCGCCGCAGACATGTTCTCACGTGTGGTACTTGCTCCGGCTGAACTTCCTGTTGGTATTGTCACTGCGATTATCGGCGCCCCATTCTTCTTATATCTACTATTTCAACAGAAAGGGAGAATCCTTTAATGTTTCCTTCAGCTTTAAAAGCGACCGATATCGAAGTGAAGTTCGGCAGTAAAGTGATATTAGATGGCGTTTCTATTGAGATTGAAGCGGGAAAGGTAACCACACTGCTTGGGCCAAATGGCGCAGGTAAAAGCACGCTGCTTAAAGCTTTGTGCCAAGAGATATCAAGCAACGGCGATATCCAGTATTTTGGACACAGTAAAGACAAGTGGCCTTCTCAAAAGTTAGCGAAGCACCTTGCTATGCTTCCTCAACACAGCACATTGACCTTCCCATTCTTGGCACATGAAGTTGTCGAGCTTGGTGGGATTCCTCTGCAAGAATCCAACAAGAAGCTGACCAGCATTGCTAGCCAAAAAATGGATGTTGCTGATGTGACTCACCTGAGTGAAAGACTTTATCCTTCGCTATCAGGCGGTGAAAAGCAGCGAGTGCACTTGGCTCGAGTGTTAACTCAGCTTCACCACTCTGGTGACCAATGTATTTTGATGCTTGATGAACCAACCTCTGCACTGGATCTTGCCCACCAGCACAACACCTTAAAGATTGCGAGAGAATTAGCCGATAACCACAATGCCGCGGTTATCGTGGTTTTGCATGATCTCAACTTAGCCGCGCAGTATTCCGATCGATTGGTGGTATTGAAAGATGGCAATTTGGTGTGTGATGGCAAGCCTTGGGATGCACTGAAACCTTCGATGATAGAAGATGTGTATGGTTACAAAAGTATCGTAGAAAAACACCCAACCATGAGCTTCCCTCAGGTTCATCCCGCACAATAACCACAATCAAAAACTGGCGCATTTAGAGTATTCGTTCCTTCTAACGCCGACACCATTCAAAGCCTCGATTTAGTCGAGGCTTTTTTATTGGCTCACAGCCTCTCTCTCGCCTTAAACTCAATTTTGTTAGTAACCATAGCAATAAGCTATAAAACGGCTCACCCAGAGCGTTTGAGGCTCTAGAAATAAACATAATCAGTTAGTGTTGCTAAGCTTTTCGCAATTGAGGTTGAATGTAAGACTCGAGCGTAAGCATATAAAAAGAAAAGAAATAACTTCATTTGGCACAAAGCAAGATAGCAGAAGCGATATGAGTTCGAGAGAAAAAGAGAAAGAGAAAGAGAAAGAGAAAGAGAAAGAGAAATTGCAGGCACAAAAAAAGCCCCCGCAGGAGCTTCTTTTATTGAGTGCTGATTATTGGCTCATACGAATCAATGATTTACCAATCAACCACTCTAGTTCTTTACCGCTAGTATCGCCAAACTGAGTTTCAGTCAGCTTGTATAGACGATCAATACCGTTTGCAGCGAACTCATGTGCGCTCTCAGCAGTAACGATATGATGGAAAAGTAAACGTAAGATTGCTAGGAACTCAGCGTCTTCAAGTGCTGCAACCCAGCTAGCTGAAAATGCGTCAAGGCCATTTTCGAAGTCAATGTGTTCCATGAACATCTTGAAAATACGACCGTCTAGAGCAGCAGTAAAATCCGTTTTCTTTGGAAAGTGATGACTTATACCTGTACGAGAAACACCCGTTTGTTGACTCAACGTCGTGTATGACATCTTGTCGTAACCCAATCTTAGTAGCTGGTCTACAACGGCATCCATGATTTTCTGGATCGTGATTTCTGTATCTTCTTTACTACGCTTTGGCATATTCAGGCTCTTCTCTTTGTAAATCCATCTAACTCAATCAAATGAAGTCAGAATGAAAATCGTTATCAGCATTATGTGAGCAAGGTATTTTTTCGCAAGTATTTATAACTAAATTCACACAAATACTATGTACGAACAATTTTACAGTGATGCCTCTTTGGACACTTTGTCTAATTATTCTTCGAAAATCACCTTACAATCCTAAGTCGATAAGTTTAAATAACTACTTAGAATATGAAATACCCAACGAAAAATTCATTGTATAAATACCTATCAAGCGATAGATAGTCTTATAAAATCATTTCTGGCGCAACTAAGTGAATGATATTCTGACATATTAATAACATTCCTTTTCAACAAAACGTGAGGTAAATCACATACATATTTGGCGGCGCAAATATAGATATTCATCAAACACCTTAACAAACAACATAGCATACCAGTATAAATTAGTTCAAAGGTTTTAATTTTTGTAGATACAGTTCAAATTGCTCGTTAGAATAACCTCAGACTTTGTAAGAGGATTATTTATGAGCCAAGATATTGGTAACAACGATGTATGTGAGGCTTGCGGCTGTGCAGGCGAAATCGGGTTCATCATTAAAGAAGGCGACGATGTTGCTGAAGTAACGGTTTACGGAAACTCAAAAGCACTGATTGAAGCTGAGTTTGCTAAGTATGTTGAACTTGCTAAACAAGTGTCTAGCAACGTTGAGTTCGAAGCATCAGAGATGACTGAAGAAAGCACAGAGTTGCACGCTCGCTTTAAATTTGAAGTTAGCGCTGAGAAGATTATTTTTGAACTTAAGACTCGCTCTCTAGCGCGTTAATATAAGCATTTATATGCTTATTAAAAGACGAGTGAATTACTCGTCTTTTTTTAATTGAACCCAAGCCAGTGACCCATTTTGCTCAAAATCATTTTCTGCAGCGCACTGAATCACTACGCCCCCTACCTCTAACACTGCCCCAATACTATAAGCCTTGTCATCATAATAACAAACTCGTTGCTGTTGACTGCCTTGTGTCACCACTACCGCAGCTTTACCGGGCGTTGAAATTACTTTATTGGCACTCGCAGACATTGAGCCAAACAATGAAGCGGCTATCAGAAAGACCTTAATAATTCGTATATTTACTCTAATCATTGATTTACCTATCATCTTTGCTCCATTCCTCGTTAATCTACCGCCAAATGGGTAAAACACTATGCGAGATTAATTTTTCCATTATAGTGTAAGCGTCTATCGTAATAAGAAGCCTGTTATGCTCAGAATAATTGCACTTATTATTGGTTCCTTAACCATAACAAATGTCAGTGCTGAACCACTCGATCACTATCAAATATTGAACCATCTCGATAATTACGGAAACTTATATCTACGAAATAAGCCTTATAGATCACTTCCAACTGGCTTGGTGGTAGATGGTAATCTCAATATAGAGAATACTGCGATCACACGCCTACCCAAAGGGTTAGAAGTGAACGGCAGCCTTAAAGGCTCTAACAGCCAACTCGCTCGAGTCCCGAGCGGGGTTAAGATAAAAGGTTACGTCAACTTGATTGGCAGCCAAATCACCAGCTGGCCAAGAGGTGTAAGAGTGGGCGGCTTTATCAACCTCACCGACACTCCACTGGAAAGGCTACCGAATGGCTTTAGAGTAAAAGGCGATCTGAGCGTGATCCGCACTCCTTTAACCGAGTTACCCAACGGGATCGTGATTGACGGCGACCTTTATATAGGCGGTTCTGGGATTACAACATTCCCCGAGACCATGACAGTCAAAGGCAACATCTATCTGGGCGGCAACACCGTAACCAAATGGCCAACCAATCTAGATCTCGGTGGTGCAGTCGCTCGCTAATTCAGGCTAATTCAGGCTAATGCTCTAATGCTCTAATGCTCTAATGCTCTAATACGTTAATGCTCGATCGCAGCAACAAATGGTGATTCAGAAACAAAAAAGGAGCCCAAGGCTCCTTTTTCAATTCAATCAAGTTGCTAATCAACTAGCAAGCTAACTAACGCTCGTTAACCAATGTTCTTCACTGGGTTGGCGTAGCTATCGATCAAATACTGACGCGCACCTTGTGGCAGGCTCGACAGTTTAGCTTCAAACTCTTGTTTAACGGCCGCTGTAATCGACTCATCTTCTTTTTCTGCTGCCAGCAAGTTTACTGGGAACAGTTTGTAGTTATCGTGGATCTGACGATCGATCTCTTCAGCAAGCGCTTCAGGCGTATCAAAATCTTGGTCGATAACCTGACCGAAACCAACGTGAACGCGTCCTTTATCACCGATGATGCCTTGAATGATACTTTCGATATCTTCAAACTCACCCTTTTCGTAACTGCCGTTTACGTCTTTTTCGAAAAGCTCTATCGCTTTAGCCGTGTCACATGGGTCGTTCTCGTAAGAAATAGCCACAGGAACAATCTTCAATGACTTCACGTATTCAGGGAAAGCAATTTTTTGCTTACGTCCTTCAACGTGGAACATTTTCAAAATTGCTGGCTCAGTAAAATCGTTACCGTCTTTCGCACGACCTTCCTTTTGAGCGATCCAGATTGAGTTGCCCGTTTCTAGAGAGTGCTTAATGTAAGAAGACAACTGCCCTAGCGCTTTCATCATCTCACGCGGTCCTTTCAAAGAACGCTTTACGATGAAGCTCTTGTTTAAACGCATCAATTCAGTCGCACATGGCTTTTTCAACAGGTTGTCTCCGATAGCGATACGACAAGTCTGATGATTATTTTGATGCAGAGCGTAATTTACCAACGCAGGATCCATAGCAATGTCACGATGGTTTGATACAAACAGATAAGCTTGGTTCGCATCCAGTGACTCGATACCCGTGTACGTCACACCGTTAGTGGTTTTCGCTAACGTGTCGCGTAAGTACTTTTTCACTTCAATCTGAATGGATTCAACGCTAGTCAGCTTGCTCCATTTCATTTTTAAGTACACACGCAAAATCGGGCTCATTAATGCTTTGAACCAAGACGCATGGTTTGAAAAACGGTAGTGCAAGATTGCACTGATAAATTCTTCATCATTAATAAGACGGTTTAGTGCCGCTGGAATTTCATCATCGCCGTAAGGACGAATATCAACATATGGATCGGTTGGAGAGGTCATTTTTTAATTCATATAATAAAAAGCTGGCTCATTCTACGCGTTGTTTTGACTTCTCGCAGCTACAGAGCCCATACTTTTGACAAGGTCAGACCAGAAACATTGAAAATCCCCTGTTATTGTTGGCATTCTTTAAGATTAACGGTAATCTTGACGCCCCAAAATTAAGGTACTATCTATGAACTTCGCTATTGAATATACATCGGCTTACTTTTCACACTTGGTGATCACACCACGCAAGAAAGTACTTAAACATAGCCTTGTATCGGTTCAAAGTGGCTTGGTTTTGATTAAGTTAGGCAAACAAGAGTATGCCGTTGAACCAGGACAAAGCGTCTGGATTCCACACGACTGCCTAACGTCACTGACCTACTTTCCAAACACTCAGGTTAACCGTGTCGATTTTTCTGTTCGTTTGACGGATTCATTCCCAAGACAAGCGGGTTACATTACGCAAACCAACCTCTCTTCGGCACTACTAGAAAAACTAGAGCAAACCAAAGCTCGCGCTTCCAATGCCAATAATACGGAACAAGCGTTTAAAGATATGCTTTCTGTATTAAAGCAAGAAGTGTTGTCGTTTAAACCACTGCTTTGTGAAAGTGCTCTTTCTCAGCGATTCAATCAATGGAACATTGATGATTCAAACCTGCCACAAGAGCACACTCTGGTGATGGTGATGCGAGAAGCGAAGAAACGCATGCAGTCAGGTCAAAAACGTTCACTTGTGATTGATGATCTGTTCTCAGGTAAAGAAGAAGAGTTCGAGCAACTGTGTATGCTTGTTTTTGGTGAAGATTTATAGCTTGGCGGAAAGTGAGTGCTGGTATTAAAACTCGCAAGCCAGATACTAAAAAGCCGCAAAAACTGAGTTTTTGCGGCTTTTTTAATTCTTACTATTTAGACGTAGATAGCAATCTATCTGTGTATCTGCCTGTCTAAAATGGCAACTCAACCTGCATCATTAGGTCGGCGTCACGTGAGTCGTGCCAACGATAATCAAAGCGCATACGCGGCTGCCCTTCGACTTTCTCGCCAAAACCGATGCTGAGTTGAAGACCATGATTCATCAACCACTCTTCAGTCGACATATCATACTGCTCATCTTCAAGGTCTTCTGGAAACCACATACCCAAGCCAACATAGTTTGACTCAATGCTTTGTGTCAGCAATGGCGAGTCTTTGGTTTGAAGAACCCAGTCAGACCAATAGTCCGGTGTGCTTTCCGGTTCATCATCGCTCAGCCCACTGATTTCCATCATACGTTGGCCAAAAGACTCAATGCTGGTCGAGAAATCTAGACAATTGTCATCTTCATCAGAAGTCAGCATGATTGAATCTAAGCTAAAAAAATCACACTCAGCATACGCAGGCATACTACATGCTGCCATGATCAACGTCGCTGGTATCGCGCTCTTTAGCATAGTCCTCTGACCTCTTGATTAGTGAACTCACATTATCTGATACAGTCCACTATCTTGCAACATCTTTGTAACTGACTTTGTACTCAGTTTTGCAACATCGCTTCCACTTATCAGTGCATTACGTATGTCTGTGCTGCGAATTTTCACTTTTTCAGGGCAAGCCATTACAGACCACTGCTCGGTAATCTCATCTGATTTATAGAAAGATGAGAACTTAAAGAAGTTATCTGGGCCAATAACAAACGTCAGTTCAGCGTCACGATGTAACTTTTGCAGTTCACTGAGTACAGCAAAAGTCGTCACGCTTTCGCCGGGTGTAAATAAGCTCTTTTCGATCAACGAAAGCTCAACTTGATCCAGTGAAAGATCACTGATAAATGCATTAACTAACTGACATCTCGTATCAAAGTCTAGCATCTCTTTTCCCCAAGCATGGGCAATACTTGGAACGAGTAGAATTTTGTCAAAGTGAGCCAACGAATCAATCACACTTTTATGCCCTAGGCTCGGTGGATTAAACGCACTACCGAAAATGGCTATTTTTTCCATTGTTTATTACTGCCTTCTCTTTCTAAGCTTGTGCAAAGAGGTTTTTAAATCGGATGATTTAGGTATGATAACACTAGATTTTTAATTTGCTTGCAGGAAAGGAATACGAATGGAACAGTTAATTCGTGACGAAATGCGCGTACTACCTTCAATTGACCCTCACTTCGAAGTGACTCGTCGTGTGGACTTTATTAAAACGAAACTTCAGCAGTCAGGCTGCAAGTCTCTGATCCTTGGTATCAGTGGCGGTGTAGACTCAACGACCTGTGGCCGCTTGGCACAAATGGCCGTGGATAGCCTGAATGAAAACTCTGGCAGCAACGACTACCAATTCATTGCGGTTCGCCTACCTTACGGCGAACAAAAAGATGAAGATGAAGCACAACTTGCTCTCTCTTTCATCCAGCCTTCTCAATCTGTTTCTGTAAACATCAAAGCGGGTGTTGATGGGCTTCACGCAGCATCTCACGTTGCACTTGAAGGTACAGGTTTACTACCAACAGACTCAGCAAAAATCGACTTTGTTAAAGGTAATGTGAAAGCTCGCGCTCGCATGATCGCGCAATACGAAATTGCGGGTTACGTTGGTGGTCTTGTGATTGGTACTGACCACTCAGCAGAAAACATCACTGGCTTCTACACCAAACACGGTGACGGTGCATGTGATTTAGCGCCTTTGTTTGGCCTGAACAAGCGTCAAGTTCGTGAACTTGCAGCAACGCTAGGTGCGCCAAAGCTATTGGTTAAGAAAGTGCCTACTGCCGACCTAGAAGAGCTTGATCCACAGAAAGCCGACGAAGCAGCATTGAACCTTTCTTACGACCAAATCGATGATTTCCTTGAAGGTAAAGAAGTCCCTCAAGACGTGTCAGACCGCTTAGTAGGCATCTACAAAGCAACACAGCACAAGCGTCAACCGATCCCAACGATCTACGATTAATTGTTTGAATTAATCTTAGAATCAAAAAGGCCGGAAGTTCATTTCAGTGAACTTCCGGCCTTTTCTATTCAATGTGCTTTTCTTTCTGGCCTTCCGACCTACCGAGTTAGTCTACAACTTCGATATCAGTTTGAGGCACACTACAACACGCCAGTATCTGACCCATATTACGTTCATGTTCTTGCAATGCAGGCACATCCGGTTGGTGAACTTGCCCTGACTCAAGGGTCACTTTACAAGCGCCACAGAAACCAGCACGGCAACTTGAAGCGATAGACACACCCGCCGACTCAGCTTGCTCTAGCAGGGTTGATTGGTTATTACCTTCAAACAGGTAGCCGTTCACACTTAACTGCAGCTGCTTCACCGCCTCTTCGGTAGACTGAGCAACACCAAACGCTTCTTGATGATAATGTTGAGGGTTAAGCCCCATTTGAATCAGTAGTTTCTTGGCATTGTCCATAAAGCCGTCAGGGCCACACACGAACGCTTGACGCTTGTGTAGCTCTTCAATTTTAGCGACATGCGACACGCTTAGACGCCCAGACAAACCATCCCACTCTTTGGTTGGTTGGCTTAATGAATAGATCACACGAAGACCCGCGTGCTCACTGGCGATCTTATCAATCTCAGCTTGATAAGGGATATCTTCTTCGCTGCTGCATTGGTGATAGAACACCACATCATCAATCTGACCATGGTCGGCTAAGTAACGAAGCATCGACAACATAGGGGTGATGCCGCTTCCCGCTGATAACAGCAGTAATGGATGTGTTGGGTTATCTTCTAAGTAGAATGCGCCATCTGGATTCTGAGCAACTAGCGTGTCACCGACTTGGAAGTGATCATTGAGCCAGTTTGAGATTTGACCATCGTCCACTCGCTTCACGGAAATCGCCAAACGACCTGCGCGTGAAGGGCTAGAAGATAACGTGTAACGACGAGACACTTTCTCGCCATTAATTACCATTTCAATCGGTAGATGTTGCCCCGGCTGATAGCTTGGTAATAAATTGTTCTCTTTCGCTGGCTCTAGCCAAAAGGTTGTGAAGTCGCGAGCGATCTCTTCACGCTCGACGCAAGTTAAGTGCAGTGACTCGACCCAAGAGTCTTCGTAGTGTTCTTTCTCTTTGGTTTCAAGTACCTCAACCACATCACCCGCTTTCACCAGACCTTCATTTTTCGCCACAAGGTTCTGACCAAAGAAAACGCCACCACGTTCATTGGCTCTGAACGTAGAAAAGGTATTGAGTGGCTCTTTTGTTGCTCTGAATTCGCCGCTCTCAACATCGACTGTCGTTAGGATACAGCGCTCACAAGGCTTCACCGCTTCGAATTCAACCTCACCAATTCGAATGCGCTTCCAACCATCTTCAGCAAACGCTTCAGTGTTTGAGACGACAAAATTGGTGCGGAACTGATCCATGGAATGCGTTTCAGGACTACGGCGATTCAACTCATCAAGCGAAGCTTGGCTGATGATTAACATCGGGTAACCATCGGCGAAACTGACATTCTGACCAAGCTTTTCTCGAACACGATTAGATTGCTCACCACAGAACAGAAGTTCTACGCGAACACCAAGCACATCGCTAAACCAATCATCCGCCTCGTCGTTGGTGGTATACGCAGTGAAGCTATCTTTCCACACTGTTGCAGGCGCTTCTTGCATCTTGAAGTTTGCATATTTTAGGCGCAGCGGTTCTTTGCCTTCGTAAGTAAAAATCAAACCGTCTGGCTGCAAGCTAGAAGACACCTTGACCATTTTAGGGTACTTACGCGCCGTCACCATTGAGCCGTCAGCCAAGGCCAACATAAAACGTCTGTCGAAGGTAAGGCCCTGTTTTTCGACCCAAGCAGAAGAGAGTGCAATCCCACCTACTGATTTAACCGGAAACACATTAATTTGAGATAAGGAGGGCTGTTGACCTGAAAGCTCTTGCTCCAAAGCCTTTTGATCCAAAGGTGACTGCGACATAACGATTCCAATGTTTTGTTGTTTGTCCCAATGCTAACAAATGGTTATAAATAGATAAACTGGCAGGCATTAAACACTTGATACTAAGTAGGCATGATTAAACTAATAGAATGGCATTATGTTCCGGCAAACCTAAAACTCTTGAAACTAACGATGATGCTTTACACACTAAAAGTAACCCGAATTTATTCACGCTATTTTTAAGTAGATCAGCAATATGCTGCACCTTGTTTCGACAATTGACTCAATGAGCCAGGTTTGCCTAAGTGATAGCCCTGAAAATAATCTATGCCCTGCGATTGTGCAAAACGTAAATCTTCATGGTTTTCTATACCTTCAGATAACAATTCAATCTGATACTTCCGAGCTAAAAATCTAAGACGCTCCCAAAAGGTCGAATTATCACTCCGGTTTCTCATTAACGACCGATCTATTTTCACTATGTTCGGTTTAACAACCCTAATCAGTGCTTCACCAGTGTTATAACCACTGCCATAGTCGTCTATCGCGATTTTAATTCCAAGACCACGACATACTCCAAACTGGGACATCATCCTTTTCTCGTCAATGCCAACCGGGTATTGTTCATTCTCAGTAAGCTCAATCCATAAGGTTATACCTAACTTGTTGCATGCTTGCCAAATTGGGGAAATATCACGTAGAAAAGTGAAACTTAAAACGTGATCAGGGGAGATATTAATAGTCAGAAAATCAATCATTTTCTTCTGAGACAATAATTCCTCGGACACTCTTAACAAGAATATTTGAGTAAACCATGCAATCTTCTTAGCGTCTAACAGACAGCGAATTGACGATTCAACATCGTGCCCTTTTTCCCAACGTAACAAAACCTCAGCACCGACAGTTCCATTGCCATTAGTTATCGGTTGAAAAACAGGATAAAACAATCCCTGATTAACATCGTCAATAAGTGCTTCGGCTTGTAAATTTTCAGACAACATATTCGTATTCATAAACAAACCTCTTTTTGTGATTAATCCATACTACAGATCAATAACTAGCAAGGATTAGCATGAACAAATCATATGTAGCTTTACATGCCTACTTCTTAACCGTGAAGACAAACTGCATAAGTAGTTAAACGAACTCCTGTACAAATACACAATGCCGTTTCAAAACGGTAATCTCGAGTCTGTTACTTCTAGATAGGTTATTAAAAACGCCATAAACTATCATAGATGACTATACTTCAATTAGATCAAATTACGCTTAGGGATAATGTATGTTTGGTGACTATTTAAAGGAATTGAGAGTCTCACTAGGTCTTACTCAGAGTGAGCTTGCTGTTAAGTTAAACCTTGCAAATGAAGAGTTTCGCTCTGTAGACGTGGTAACTCTCAGTCGTTGGGAACGAGGAAAAACCAAACCAACACTTGCAAAATGCCTAAGAATCTTGCGTTGTTTACAGGTTGACCTGAGTGACTTTTATGAATTAATACCTAATCCAAACGAAACAAAGCTACTAGACGAGATTGAACAACTTCGTTTTAATAACAGGGTAACGAAGCTTTCATCATTAAGTTATGAAGAGCCACAAGAGCCACAATCAACTTTAATTACTGAGATGCCACTTCTTTTGAAAGATGATGACAAGATACTATCTAGCCTTAAAATCTTTTACGAAACAGCCATCCATACACCGAAGGGTTTTTTCGACATTAATCTATATGACTACCAACAAAACAAACGAGCTATTTTAAAAAGATTTATAACAGAAAGCGGGCAGTTGGTAGGTCACTCAATTAGTTTTATATTCGAAAGTGACTATTTTGACAAAGTTACTCATTCAAAAATCATTGATATCGACCTGACAAAATCTGTCAGTTATAAAAATTCGACTAAGTTATCGGTTTGTAATTATAATCGTTACTCTTCTAATTTCCAGATATTTCGATGTATGTTAGTTTCTCAATTTATAAACCTAATTCACTATTCAAATGTTCAACGTTATTATTTCTTTAGTGCATGGCCTGAAATCGGACAAATTTTAGAGCAACTTGGATTTAAGAAAATAGCATTTGATATTGAGTCAGAAAAAGGAGGTTTTAAATTAGGCAACCGCTCATTCGAACATTGCTTATACGAAATTGATACAGCGACACTTCTTTCTCAACCCGAAATAATAACCCTCATAAAAACAACCCAGTGGGATAACCAATACTCAATCAAAAATCATTAGGCATAGCCAAACAGACTTTAAATTAAGATGCCTACCATCTTAAGTTTCTACACATAATAATACTTCGCCTTATGCAAAAGATTGGAGAAAATTACTGTGTTTGGCGAATACTTAAAAAAATATCGAATCGCGAATAAACTAACACAAAGTCAAGCAGCTACAAAGCTCAACTTACTCGGAGGAGATCTATCGAACATTGATACCGTTACACTTAGTCGATGGGAAAGAGGAACAACTAAACCAACTCTTAGCCGTAGTATTCGTGTTTTGCGAGAATTTACCAACGATCTTGAGCCTTATCTATCTAAAGTTAGTCATTTACAACATCAAGACCCTAGTTCTAAAAATAGAGTTGATCAATTCAATACTCTGATGGAAGAGAAATACCGTAGTTTAAATAACTTGATCGCCAGAGCAAATTATCAGTCAACATCGATGATCGAACACAATCCTGTTTGTGAATGTCCGATTGGAAATTCTAATGATAGTGAGATTGTAAATTCTGTACTTGTTTTTCATGAGAAAACCTCTGATGAGAATATTAAGCATGGACTCTATAAAATCGATTTTTTAAACTATTGCAATGAAAAACGTTTCATTGCCTATAAATATGTCGACAGCGTCACAGGGGAGCTATTAGGACATAACATAGGCACTATATTCACGACAGAAGGTATGATCTCCGAAATTGAAACACTTTCTCAAAAGTCGATTAATGAAATAGATTTAAGAAAAACCGTTCCTTATAATAAAAGCCGAAAATTAGCTTATTTTGCGGTGAGCCAGCATTCGCTGTACGAGCGACCTTTTCGTCTACAATTAAATAGAGAATTCAGGTTTCTAGCAAAACACGCTAACATTACCGACTACTACACAACAGTTGCTATAAAGAGCTCAGCAGAAGTACTCGAAAAAATGGGATTTTCTGTTGTTTCGTACGAGAAAAAATCAACCAACGGTGCAATCAAAATTGGTAAACACTATTATTCTAAAGCTTTAATGCACATAAAAACAAGCCAGCTATTTACTCAACCCGAGTTCTTGAACTTGCTTACAGGCTGTCAAACCTGTTCAAACCCATGCTCAATTAGCTCTCAGTGTTGCTAAGCGGTCTCTTTCCGCGCACATTAACAGGAGTACCAATCCATCGAAAGATAGTTCTGATGGATGAACTCCTGCTTGCTTCAATCTTTCAAAACACAGCTCTACAGTTTTGACATTCGTATTCGATATTATTGAACCAATATACCTCATTATTTTCCCACTTAAATTATCAGTACAATCTATATACTATGTAATTAAGCGATTGAGTATTAAAGCATATGGTAAAAAGTTAGAATCTAATATGCTATGTTCGCTTGACTACATGTCAACCTCACGAACAATTACATCATCTACTTCATTGTTTAGTAATGTTACATAACTGCTCTGAGTCATGCCTCTTACAGCTTTCGTGTTTTGCATGCCATCCACATTCGTTAGACTTTTGTCAGAATAAATTGCTCGTATATCTCCACCGACTCGGCCTAAAAACGTGACATCATCAGCACTAATAGAAGCAATCGCTGAGGTTGCAAAAAATAAAAACGAACATAAAACGACCTTAATATTGACAAACGACTTCATAAACACCTCAAATGTAATTGGTTACATATGAGAGTTTAGCTTATTCGCAGGAAAAAAGAAGTCTAATGCCTACCAGCCACTCTTGCATCCGTGATATTAGATTTGTAAACATTAATTTGTTCAGAAAAGTCCATTCATAATAATCATGATATAGCATGGATACAACCACATCAATTCACCAGACTTATACATATTATGCGCTGGTTAGCTATTTGATGGCAGTTAAACCTTAGGGAGAGACCGAAGAGTAAAACGCTAATACATATCTTGCAAGTCTTCATAGTAGTTTAATGGTTTTACATTAAGAGAATTAAATTTTATCTAACTTCGTAATATTTAATACCTGAACCTAAGATCTGGTATGTAAACCATGATTCTTGGCAACACTTGATTATTCACATCAACGTAAGCTATGTAAGATCATAGATGAATAGTTAGACAGATTTAATCGAGTGCAAAAAAAAAGCATCACCATACCTTATAAGAAATAGGTCTAGTAATACTTTAATATTGATCAGGTTACCGGTAAGAGCTTATTCTAATACTTGGCCAGGAATGATCAAATCAGGATTTTCAATATCATTACTCTCAATGATCTCTTCTAAATCGAAGCCGAACTTTCTACGTAGTTCATATAACCAATCACCTTCTTGTACGACATAAGGTAATGTCGGCTTAACAGCAACTTCGGATATACTGTTAGACATAGTATCGAAGTCACAGTCCGTATCAGTTGGGTCAGATGTGCAATCCGGAGCTTTCGTAATTTCAAGTGACGAAGGGCGAGGTTCAACTTGGTCAGACTCAATCTTACGCTTGCTGTCATTGAAATAATAAGATAATCCAACCACGGCTTCTCGTTGATTTTGCCCAAAATCATCATTCAACGTTTGATTAAGTGCGATACTCGCACCGAAATATTCATTCAAAGCATACTCAGCAAGGTACTCTATTGTTGGATATTTATCTTCAAATCCGACTCCAACCTTTAAATCAATTTCTTCTCCATCATGTATACTATAAAGCAAACCTAAATCAGGTATGTACTCAGAATCATCTAATAATTTATAATGTTTGATACCTAGATTCAATTGAAGTCGGTTATATTGGTAGAGAAAATAAATAGATTGAGAATTCTCAAACATATCTCCATCAAAATTATAGCCATAGTTTGCCCCTACCCCCAAAATATGAGCAGTTGGCTTCTCAGCAACCGCTGCACCGCTGGTTAGTACTAGAAACATAAAAAAAATATTATTAATTAGTCGGTTCACAGGTTCACCTCATAAACAACATTAAACGACCCTTGGTAATTACCTGAACTGAGTGCATTTCCATCGACATCAAAACTAACATCGTATGCTACATCAACTTTGTTACTACCTTCTCCATTCACTGTAATCACTTCTGAATCAGGAAAAGATGCGGTATTAAGTACTCCGTCTTGGACAATCACCTTGTCAGGGCTTTCGCAGCCAATGGCACACGTGATTGTGTAGGGTATCTTTTCTAGCGAGTTATCAATATTTGTAAGCTCATAGTCACCTGACGTAGGGCTAAATGTCATAATAACGCCTGTAGGTAAAGTCCCTAACAAGCTAACATCATACCTCGTTGTACCAGAGATCCTTTTTGTTGCAGTATCATACTGGGGTTCAATATTCCCGTCTCCAAGTACCGTTAATGATTCAAGGATCGCAGCTTGATAATCAATCGTGATAATTAACGTCTCCGGCACTCTGGTATAAGTCATCGTACCGGTTTGACTTGTAAAAAAGTAAGTGGGTGAAAGGTTAATTGATGCCGTAAAAGTTCCAGATCCAACAGGGGCTGCGAACACATCATTACTGATATTAGGCAAAGCGAAAGCAGGTCGATAAAACTTAAAAGGCTCTATTCGGCTTGTTGCTGTGTAACCCATTCGCGACACACACAAAGTCGACTCTTGGCCCACTTTCGCACTCGAACCACTTATATTTGTAGCTGCACACTCATTGGCAACTCCCATTCCCACATTTGACCCGTAGTCTTTTGATGTGAAATAACTAGCCGAGCTACCCAAATTGTACTCAACGCCTAACAACTCCAGGCTGGTGTTAAAACTTTCGCCTGTAGAATGATTAACAAAGCTAACGTTATTAACGGGTTGGTTATCCATCGTTGCGGGATACCACTCTGCCGTTGGTTGCTCTTGCGCTATCGTCCATGCAGATGGAGATATAGCTTCACTACCGAAATAACTATTTGGCGCCGCATTGTTCCAAACCACAGAGTTGTTTGCTGTAATCGTTCCGTATACATCTGCAGCATGGCTACTATCTAAAGCCGTGAATAATAGCGCTATACTAATTAGGCTATTTCTTTTTAATAGTGATATTTTTGTTATAACTGTAATCATGGTTGGCTACCTTAACGGATAACGAATCGACATTTTGCAGGCCTTCTGCTAATTTTATGGTTTTCTTTCGACCAGATAGTATTGTATTAGTTTGTTTACATTTGTTACTAACAGAATTCGGTTTACAGTTATCAAACTGTATGTAGAAAAATGTGTTACCATTATTTTCCACATAAACTTCTGAACCGTTATATTTAACTTTGTAGTCAACATTAGTATTTTTTGCAGGTACAATATAATAAGGAGCATAACCATAATTAATACCAATTATACTTTCTTTTTTATCTCCATCGATAACGCTAGGCATGAAAGTCACTTGATAAACTTTGTCCTTCTCTAAATCATCACAATTAACCTGACATAAATTCTTTACTGATACACGACGTCTTTCCCCCGGATTTAATATCAGTTTATTGGGTAATAGCGCAAGATCCCATAAAGGTAAATTATCTTTTGTTAGCTCTACCTTTTCTAACTCTCCGTTTTCAACCTTTACTTGGCTAACGTTACCTTTTATATATTCAGGTTCAGTTTTCGAACTAGTCAGAGTAAAAACTCCATTACCATCTTCTCCAGCTATAAGAAGCATTTTATCTATGCTAAATGCATGGCTAAAAGAGGTCGTCATTAATAGTATCGAAGTAAATATTACACGTTGCATAATTTTCTCTATGTTAGTTATAAGCATATGGCGTCATCTCCATATGAACTGCATAATTAATGAGTTCATCAACATACAGTTTGTTTGCCGTAGTTAGTTGCTCAGGAGACTTAGCAAATATATACAAATAACCGCCAAGCTTTTTGTTTATAATTTCAACACCTGAGTTGTTCAGTTTGTTCTGATAGTTCAATACAATATTACTATCCTTGTATTGCCCTAAGTAGTAATAATAAACACCATCAACTAGGGCTATCTGATAACCTTCACTATTTTCTTCGAATGATGGCATACAGAAGTTATTACCTAAATTCAAATTATTAACCGATGATAACTCCGGTATTACACATTGGTTTTCCTTAGATATAATTTTGTAAGGTTGTTTATCTTTCACCTTAAATTGATACACACCTTCAACAAGCTTGTCAGTAGAAACACAACCTCCACCGATACATTCAACTCCGTCAATTGGATTTCCATTTATATCACTAAACGTCGATATAAATGATTTCAACTCAGACAACGACGTATCCAAACGGATAACAGTTCCTGGATAACTAGTAGCCGACGTATAAGACTCACCATTGTTGTAAAAATCAGAGGCTTCCGTATCAAGCTTGAATTCATATTCATAGAACTCTTTTAATGGATATACCGTCAAAGCATCTCCACTAACATAAGCATTGCTTTGTTTTCCATTCTGCTCGGAGTTAACTACCGCCAAGAATTTTCCATCCGAAGACAGTTCCCCTGTATCATTATTCGAAATAAAATAAGAAGATGACTTTTCACTCGTAAACTCTATTCCTTGAGAAGTTATGATATTACTTGTACCAATATATGCAGAAACACTTGTATTACTACTTGAATTGATATAGGCATAAGAGTTTGAGTCAATATGTTTATTCTTATAATTTGCAGACAATGATAAATCGGCACTGCTTTGGTCTTCAGTAGAATCTTGATAATAAAGTCCCGCAGAGCTTGATACATTTAGATTGTTTCTGTTAATTAGACTGCTTGAGACTGTATCTCTATGCGATAGCGCAACATCACCACTATCATCTATTTGTGCTTGTGTACTATGTGTGTATGTGTTTTCCTGGCCTATTGGAATAATTATTGAGGCCATAACACCATAATTTATATCGCTCGATTCACTTGCTGATAACTCTAAGTTCACCTTTGAGTCAAGTGGTAATGATGATATCTGCACGCCACTTCTTGCAGACCAACTTTCTGATTCATTATTATAACCATTACTAAAATCTTTATATTGGTTTTTTGTTAATATACCCGATATATATGATGATATATTTCTCGTTAAGTACTTGTTGTAATTTACTGATAATGATGTATAGTTCGAGTTACTGAATAAAAGTTGAGACAAACTAATATCTCCAATACTATTATCATTTTCACTATCAAATTTTGTGTAAGATACACTTAAGTTATAAATCCCCACATCAAAATTATAAAAACTAGATCCATCGTCAAATAATCCTGTTACTGCCGATATTCTGGACACTTCCCCTAAAGATAAGTGACCACCAACATAATTATAATTATCTTCCCCTGTAATAAACGAACCTGCACCCAGTGCAAAAAAATCCGTAACTTGATAGCTCAATTTCCCATTGGTGAACATTGGACTTTCATAATTATCATAAGCAAAGTTGATGGATTTCTGGTCAAAATCGTCCTCTAGTCCCGTATTCGTCAGGTCTCTTGATAAATAACCGGCTGTAATATGATAATCTAGTTCGCCGGTTTTAATCGACGAAGAGCTTGTATTGACTATCAACCTATCTTCTGTGTAAAACTCTTCACTGCCATCAAATATTCGAATTGTCGCAGTATAAGTACCAGATGGTAGCTCGTTATAGTCAAAGTATTCTTGCCCTGCATCCACATTACGACTTAATAGAACACGGCCTCTATCATCATTAATTTCTAGTCGACCAGCTCTTGAAATGTTCAAATATACTCGTCTAGAATTAGGAGATGATTTTTTTACTAGCTCTCTCGTCGATCCAATCGACAACATGTAACCAGAAGTTTTGCTGCCATTTTCTAAAAACTGAGTACTATTCCAAGAGCGTTCTTGGTATTTATACCCGACAGAGAAACGAGTATTACCACCAACATAGTTATACGATGAGTCATCCGAACTGAAACCATTGACCTCACTAAAGTTTAGATCATTATGCAAATAGCCATACTTGCCAAAACCTGCATAATTTTCATGTTGATAAGAATAAGACGATGTATAATCAGTGTTGTCGCTATAAGAACCAGATAGATTCAAACCATGTGACATAATGATCGCGTTTTGATCGATCTCTTCTTTTACAAATTTTATTTCTGACTCTTCTATTATCTCAGTTAAGAATTGTGAGTTAACATGAATAATCAATGATTGGCTATCTGGCACATAAACAAAATCATATAAATCAGGTAGTAGACCACATTCACTTCGATAACCTTTACAATCTAGGCTCGATTCAACCCCATTTACCAGTGTTGTTGCCATCGCATCGCTAACATCTTTCTCAATACCAAGTTCATTCGCCAATGCTTGTGCTACAAGTTGTTTTTGTGAAGTGGGAATTCTTACTTCATCACCCGAGATGAAAGCTTCCGAATAGAATAATTTGTTGTTATCAGCCGAGAGAATTAGTGGCATTCTTATCAACTTCTCTTCAAACATATCTTCAAATCCATCTGGAATATTTGCGACGGATTTTGAACTATATATTATGGCCAAGAAAAATATGATAATTAAGTTTAAACCAAACCAAAGTCTAATAAACATTATAGTTGAAGCTCCACATTGAACGTAATACGACCATTGCAATCTAATGGCTCATCACTCGGTATATTTTTATTTGTCACTAATTCAAATTCATTGGTAGAGTTTTCATATTCAGTATTTTTAATATTATTAAATTCAAAGTTTGGTATATCTAAAATATCAGAGTAATGTTTTCTATCGATATAGAGATCGACAAAATCATCATACATAGTCTCACCGCTATCGTTGAGAACACATTTAGAAGTGAACTCTGATATGTTATAACTGTATTCAAACGAATCCCCAGTGCTTGTTGGTATATTAGTTCTAATATAAGAATAAAAACGCCCATTTAGAAAGGTTTCGTTCTCACTATCATACTTCAGTGCAATAAACTCATCAGATAAATCTACACTTATAGAATAGTCATACAAATTCGCTCTATTTATTTGTGTATTTACTGGAAATGAATAGCTTTCATAGCCAAAGCTATTGAAACTAAAAATAACAAGCAATAATAGAAAGAAATAATTTATATAGATATTCATTTTCATCAGCCTCGAAAAACAAGGCACTTAATTAATTAAGTGCCTATCAAATAATGAGATTTTTTCTTATGGCAAAGTTGCAATCATATCAACGTTAACGATAACTTCTGAACCAGCAATATCATCTGGAGTTGAGTGTGCTGTATCGTTAGCAACATACAGTTGAATCGTATCGCCTGCTGAAAGTTGAGTTGAAGCTAAGTAGTCAGCTGCAGTAAGTTCCGTCGCTGAAAGGTTATCGCCAACGACAATGTTAGGCTGTACTTCACCCATTGAAGCTGGAAGCACATTTACTTGTGATACCGTCCAGTTAGCTGGAGTTAAAGCCCCAAGCACAGCCCCCGTGTAGTCATGCGCTTCCAAAACAACTGGTTTAGTCGTTGTGAACGTACCGTCAGCGTTCACCTGTAACGTACCAACAAAAGAAGCAGAGTCTTCACTACCGCCCGCACCAGTAACAATGATGTCACCGTTGGATACAAAACCAGGAACAAAGCCGCTGAATACTGCAGAACCAACAGAGGTATCGCCAGGTGCAGCAAAAGCCGGAACAACAGCAATTGCAGACAATAATGTAATGAGTGTTAATTTTTTCATTTTATTTCCTTTAATATAATATAAGCATTGCGTTAGCCTCTTGCTAAACAACGGGTATATAATATTAAAATAACTACGTTTTAGGTTAGCACGTTGGAATTATTTATAATTAAATATGCCTAGTCGATATATCGCCGACTAGTTCATTTATCTAGGGAATAAGATCTGTACAATAAATACTTTCAGTTACACTAAATTGGATATCATAATAACCATTATCAAACTTTGAGAAAGGTGTTTCAATTGGATATGAGAAGGGGTAACGCTGGTGACTATCTGAGTTATAAAAATGAGCATCATAACTATTTTATTATATTGCTTTATATAATATTAATTATGACCATCACAAGTTAAACTACCTAAATCGTAACCTAAGTTATTATAATCTAGCGTTTAATTTACAAGTGATGTCTTTAGTTGGGGAAATAGAGTGAGACGGAGAATTTACCTTGCGGTTATTAATTAATAAATATCAACATGACAATAACACGTAAATAATTCGCATTAAAAATGCCAGTAACATCGCTACTGGCTTACTAAAGATTTTCAACCTACTTTAAAGGGAGACAGACTCATAACTATCATCTATAGCATGATAAAAAAACGTGTACTTGGCTACCAAAGTAATTAAAGTCGGCCTCAGGAGTATCTTCAGGACCTCTATAATACGTGATACCACCGTTTTCACTGGTTGGTTCCGCGTAATTATTAATGTAAAACTTATAGAGCAAACCATTTCCTCGGAACCAAAACTCATCTAGGTAACCGAAATGTGAATATATACGACCTGAAGGTATGGCTTTATATGCAGGGTCTGCATTCCAAGCGCTAGCAAACCGAAGTGCAATAGTTGACGAGTCAAATTCTTTCCACCCACCACCATCGAAGTTTATTGATGAGCAGTAATATTGAGTCTGGCTGCTATCATATCCAGACTCTATAAAGTTCGCGTCATCTGCGTTATACCCATAACTGTTGAGTAACGAATACGTATAATCGGCAGTATCATTCGGAGCAAAAATCGAAGTATTATTATCACTATAGCGGAGTACTTGTTCTCTCGTTAACAACGGAAGAAATTCACTTCCTTCATATGAAGTTATACCCAAAGGTGCGAGTAAAGTAACGTTCAAGTTATCACAAAATGAGTCATAGCAAGCTTCAATATTAACATTAAATTGAGGTTCAGTATTTGCGGTAGAATACGCTGTCAAGATACCTGTATGTTCATCAAAGGTACTAATGTTCAACTCAGTTACTGTCCAATTGACATATTCGGCTGGAACTTGTTCCATTTGGCCAATTGAGTTAGTTATAGTCGCCTGATATAATTCATGTTTATCTAGCTCTAAGTCACGTTGAATCGAAGTCACACCATTTAAACTGATAGATACTGGGGTGATTTCTGGGATATACTCAGTATTAGTACAAAGAACATAATTTACCTCTTCATTATTACTAGCAGTGACTGAACCATCAAATAGATTGACTAGTGTTGTGGTAGTTTCATCAACCTGGTCACTAGTCCAATACGGTTTGTCATTTGGATATCTATAGTCTGTAAATATTTGACCATCAGGCTTCCAAGCATAAAGTTCTTGCAAATCTACTTGATTCGGTAAAAAAGCACCTCTTGCAGTACAAATTGCTTCAGCAACACCTTTCGAATGCGCTACGGTTGTTACATTATCGACGGCATTGGTGCCATCTCCTGTTCCTATTATTTCGAATTCAATACTCGCAGTTTCTGCCTGCTCCATAGTTAAAGGTGGAGTAACAGATTGATATACATTGCCTTCATTAAAAACAATTATCGGGTATAAGTCTTCGGATTTTAACTTTATTATCCCGGTGGCAAAGCCTCCTTTGTTATCAGAGACAACGTAAGTGATATTGTGATAGCCAGAATTAGAAGTAGTAAACGTGAAAATAGTGTCATTGAACAGATTACCATCTAAGTTAGCATCTTCTATAATGGCAACATCAGCATCGTAAGCATAGACATCAATTAATTGTAATGAATCACCATTAGGATCAGAAATGAGACTCAAAACGTCAATTGTGACCGTTTTCCCGTATGGAACTTCTGACACTATTTTTAAGGTATCAGGATCGGTAAATGTCTGTATATATGTAGAGTTAGCTATTGGAGCACCATTTACTGTTGTTGAAACTGCAATATCCAGGCTACCACTAAGAACATTTACTCCATCACTATAGCTATATAAAACCCTCTCAACTCCAGATTCAAGTCCAGCACCTGGAGTATACTCTATAACGTTATTCGCGGGATCAGATACTGCTGATGAAAGCGTTGAATCGCTATTAGGCAAAGTTAGCGTCATACTAAGTGTATAGCGACTCGTGTCGACCTCGTACCCCAAATTTGCTAACTCGTCCTTCACGTTCACCGAAATGGGTGTTCCAGTTGAAGTTGCAGATGATATGGGTATTAATTGTTCACTGTTTTCAGCTATAGCGATTCGAGCTGTAGCCTCACTATAGCCATCATAAGATATCGCTGTTGACATTCTTGACACAGAGGATCCAACACGAAATCGGTAGTCACATAGGTTTACTTGCGTTGCTTTAATATAAAAACCATTTTGGTCGTTAGAAACCACATCGCAATGATAGTCAGAATTAAGGGATTCAACATTCAGCAGAGCAACAGGTGTCCCATCAGAACTTTCCATATTGTTGGAGAGATCAACATAAAAAGTTTCACGAGGTTTAGTGTGCTGCATGGTATCTTGAACGGAGTAAAGTACGTTCGATTGAGCTGGGCTATCTGGGCTCGAAGTAGAACCAACTCCTGAATCACCATTACAACCTGAAACAGCCAAGATTAAAGCTACCTGTAACAAATTAGCCTTCTTTGACAACACATCTAACATATCGTTTGACCTTTTTAAAATTTAACCTTGTAGCATACGAATTCTACATTCGATTGCGATGTTATCTTTTTGCAACTGGATATGTTTAGCAAATATGCAAAATTGACTCTTGGAAATGCCTAGTCATAAAATCACGGCCAAACTTCAAATGATTAAATGTATATCTTGATGGGAATACTGATTATAAGCATTTGGTTATAAATAGATAAACTGGTAGGCATTAAACACTTGATACTAGGCTAGTATCTTGAGATGTTTAGCTTTCTATCTTGATACATTAAGGCAGCAATGCAGTAACACTCTCGAGACGTTCTATAATATGAACACGTTTACCGCATTGAACTTTCATTGAATAAAAAGGATTTATCATGAACAAACTCGTCATTATCATCTTATGTGTACTGCTTCCGCCTGTTGGCGTGTTCTTCGCTCGCGGCGCCGGGAAAGATTTGGTGATTAATATCATTCTTACTTTCTTCTTCTGGGTTCCAGGAATGATCCATGGTCTGTGGGTAGCCACCCGCTAACCCTTATTAACAAATAGATACCGAATAAAATATCCATAAAAACAAGCTCCTAGCCATGAAGAGTTAAAAATAGGATGAAATGAAAGTACTTTTCCACTATCATCCTGTCGCCTAAACGTAAGCGATTGCTTTCACAGATTTCGCTGAGTTTAGGCTCCAACTACATAACACTTCAAATGGTGGGAGCCTTCAATGACACAACTTACGATTACTCGTCCTGACGACTGGCACGTTCATCTACGCGATGGCGAAGTATTAAAAGATACAGTTCGCGATATCAGCCGTTACAATGGTCGAGCGTTAATCATGCCAAATACCATCCCACCGGTAACCGATACCGAAATGGCTCTTGCTTACCGTGAACGCATCATGGCAGAGCAGCCAAGTGAACAATTCCAGCCTCTAATGGCACTTTACCTGACAGACAACACAACACCTGATGAAATTCGTAAAGCGAAAGAATCTGGCGCTGTTGTAGCAGCGAAGCTATACCCTGCTGGCGCGACGACTAACTCTGATTCAGGTGTAACTTCAGCTCAAAAGATTTACCACGTACTCGAAGCAATGCAAGAAGTGGGTATGTTGCTGCTGGTACACGGTGAAGTAACGGCTCACGATGTTGATATCTTTGACCGTGAAAAAGAGTTCCTAGACACAGTTCTAGCACCGATTGTTAACGACTTCCCTAACCTGAAGATCGTTCTAGAGCACATCACGACGGCAAATGCTGCGACTTTCGTTAAGAACGCTAACGAGAACGTAGCGGCAACCATTACTGCTCACCACTTGCTTTATAACCGCAACCACATGTTGGTTGGCGGCATTAAGCCACATTTCTACTGCCTACCTATCCTTAAGCGCAACACACACCAGTTAGCACTTATTGAAGCAGCAACAAGCGGTAGCAAGAAGTTCTTCTTGGGTACAGACTCTGCACCACACGCTAAAGGTGCAAAAGAGTCAGCGTGTGGTTGTGCAGGTTCTTACACAGCGCACGCTGCGGTTGAACTGTACGCTGAAGTATTCGATTTAGAAGGCAAGATTGAGAACCTAGAAGCATTCGCGAGCCACAATGGCCCAGACTTCTACGGCATGCCACGTAACTCAGATACAATTACGCTCGTTAAAGAAGAGTGGAATGTTGCTGAAACGATGCCTTTCGGTTCAGACATCGTTGTGCCAATCCGTGGCGGCGAGGCGATTGCTTGGTCTGTAAAATAAGCACTTGGGCTGTTAAATAAACACCCTCCATTTAGCGAAAAGGGTCACCATAGTAATTATGGTGACCCTTTTTTGTTTCGATGAAAGACTGTCTTATTCCCAGCAGTAATTTAACGATTACTTACCGCGAATTTTTCCGATAGCAGTCCAAATAGCAACGACAATCAATCCAGATAAAACCCCAATCACACCATTTAATAGCGTTGGTACCACCGCAGTCGCAATCGTATGTCCACTAAAATCCATAATAATCGGTTCAATTAAATGATGAATCGCAGGAACGTTGTGCACCACAATACCGCCACCAACCAAGAACATCGCAGCCGTGCCGACAACCGCAAGCATCTTCATCAGCTTTGGTGCAAAGGCGACTAACCCATTACCCAATCTGGTTTTAATGGTACTCCCATTCGATGTGCGCTGGAGATAAAAACCTAAATCATCCAGCTTAACGATCCCAGCCACTAAGCCATAAACACCAATCGTCATCACAACGGCTATCAAACTTACGACAAGAATCTGAGTCACGATACTTGTACCCGTTACGGTACCCAGAGCTATCACAATGATTTCCGCAGATAAGATGAAGTCGGTACGAATTGCGCCTGAGACCTTTCGCTTCTCATACTCTTCAACAGATTCACCCGAGCTGCTTTCCTCATCTTTCTCTTCGTGTTGATGAGCATGAGGAAAAAGCTTTTCTAAGATTTTCTCTGCCCCTTCAAAACAAAGAAACAGACCACCAATCACCAGTAGTGGCATGATCAACCAAGGAATGAATGCACTGATCAATAGTGCTGCCGGAACCAAAATCAGCTTGTTTTTAAATGAGCCTTTTGCGACCGCCCATACCACTGGGATTTCTCTTTCAGCAGAAACACCGGATACCTGCTGGGCGTTAAGGGCTAAATCGTCACCTAATACGCCTGCGGTTTTTTTAGCGGCTACCTTAGACATCAATGCGACATCATCCAACACGGTTGCAATGTCATCTAACAGTGTTAGTAAACTTGCTCCAGCCATTTTGTTGTCTCTTTATAAAGAATTGAACCATCAATAAAATGTAACACCATCAATTCACTCATCAAAGTTATGAGTCTGTAAAAAATAAAGTCACAAGTTGTGTTTTCTATTGCTGTCTCTGTTAGACGGGAATAATCTGTCTTAATCTTTCACGAACATAAAAGAAAAAGTATTGATGAAAAGTGAATCTACCTACCCGATTGGTAAGCCAGGGCAAAAATGGCAACAAGCAGAACGTGAAGCATGGTTAGCTCAACGAACGGTTAAGCGCGAATACCAGCAAGAAGTTGTACCAAAGATTAAAGCACTTGCAGACCGCTTTGACATCGAACAATACGGCGCACTGAGCTACGACGAAGCTCGCTTCCCACTCTTCGCTATCAAGAGCAAAAACTGGGACGAGTCAAAGCCGACGATTCTGGTGACAGGTGGTGTTCACGGTTACGAAACCAGTGGCGTGCATGGCGCGATCAAATTCGCTGCGACTCAAGCAGAAAAATACACGACGCACTTCAACATTGTTGTCGCACCTTGTGTGAGCCCTTGGGGCTACGAAGTGATCAACCGCTGGAATCCAAATGCTGTTGATCCAAACCGCTCTTTCTACGACGGTACGCCAGCAGAAGAATCAGCAAACCTACGAGCTCTAGTAGCGTCTCTGCCAGAAGTATTGGTTCACGTTGACCTGCATGAGACGACTGACTCTGATGAAACTGAATTCCGACCTGCACTCGCAGCTCGTGATGGCATTGAGTACATCGAAGGTATGATCCCAGACGGTTTCTACACTGTTGGCGATACTGAAAACCCACAACCTGAATTCCAAGCTGCTGTCATCGCTTCAGTTGAAAAAGTAACCCACATTGCGCCTGCGGATGACGAAGGCAAGATCATTGGTTCAGACGTCACTCAACACGGCGTGATCAACTACCCAATGAAGAAGCTTGGCTTATGTGGCGGCGTGACTGACTGTAAGTACGGTACAACCACAGAGGTTTACCCAGACAGTGACAAAGTAACAGACGAAGAGTGTAACGATGCTCAAGTTGCTGCTGTTGTTGGTGCTTTGGATTACGTTATTCAGCACGAATTGAACGCGTAAGCGTAAACCCGCTCATAGCTAGAACCGGGCACCTAGACTAATAACTAAGAGCCAAGAACTAAAAGAGCCACAAATGACTACTCACTTGTGGCTCTTTTTTGTTTCTCTTTCGCTGATGTCTTCTACGGCATAAAAAAGCTCCCTTGCACGCGGTGCAAGGGAGCTTTGAATCTGCTGATTAGAGTAAGTTCCTATCTAGAGGTACTTACTTAGTGGCCGGAGTAACCGTTTCTTGCCCTTTACCGACTTCTGTCAGTAGGCCTTTCAACAAGCTCACACAACCAATCAAAAGAATGATCGTAAACGGCAGTGCTGCAATAATCGTAATAGATTGCAGAGCTTGGATTGATTGAGTACCACCAATCCACAGCATCACCATCGCGATAGCACCTGAGATAACCGCCCAAACGACTTTCTGTTTCACTGGCACTTCTAATTTACCACCCGCCGTCATGCCATCGATAACGATAGAACCTGAGTCCAACGTTGTAACGAAGAACACAATGATCAGCGCGACTGCGAGAACAGACAGAATGCTACCGAACGAGTAAGCATCTAGCATGTAAAACAAGCTTAGAGATACATCTGTAATGCCTTGGTCGAGGCCAAGTTGCCCCACCTGATTAATCACTTGCTCGATAGCTACGCCACCGAAGATAGACATCCAAGCTGAAGTCACCAATGTTGGGATAATCAATACGCAAAGTAGGAATTCACGAACCGTACGGCCTTTAGAAATACGCGCTACGAACATACCGAAGAAAGGTGCATACGCTACCCACCATGCCCAGTAGAACACAGTCCAACCATGCAGCCATGTTGTGTCTTCACGACCCGCACTTTGGCTCAAAGCTACGATATTTTTCACATAGCCCGTTGCCGCCGTTGCCATTGAATCAAGCACAGTTGTGAAGTTCAATACAGCGATAAGACCAAGGAATATGAATGCAATAACCATGTTCAGGTTACTTAGGAACTTAACACCACCGTCCATACCACGTAGTACAGAGATGATCGCCAAGCCCATGATCAGAACGATGATAGATTGCTGAAGGAAGATGTTGTTTTCCAAGCCGAACACGTGGCTAATACCACTTGCTGCTTGTGTACCACCTAAGCCCAATGAAGTCGCAAGGCCAAACAGAGTAACCAGTACGGTTAGTACATCGATTACATCACCAGTTTTGCCCCACACACGCTCACCCAGAATTGGGTAAAACACAGAACGCATTGATAGCGGTAAGCCTTTGTTATAAACAAAGTACGCCAGACAAAGCGCCGTCATGCCATAGATAGCCCATGCATGAAAACCCCAGTGGAATACGGTTGCGCCTAGCGCCAGTTCACGACCAGCGGCTGTGAAAGGTTCTGCGTCTAATGGCGTTCCGAACCAGTTAGTGAAGAACGCAGTTGGCTCTGCAACACCCCAGAAGATAAGTCCAATACCCATACCTGCTGCGAATAACATCGCAATCCAAGATGACATTGAATAGTCCGCCGTCGCGTCTTCACCACCTAAACGGATTTTACCCAACGGTGAAAAAGCAAGAACTACAGCAAACGCTAGCATGATGTTAGCTCCCCACATAAACAGGAAGTCAAACTTTGATAGAACAGCACCCTTAATAGAATCAATTGCAGCTTTAGCATCTGCAGGAGGAAGAGCAAGAAGAGTGATGATGAAGAGAAGAGATAAGCCTACTGAGGCTACGAAGACTGTGTTATGGACATCCATGCCCCATTTACTGACGTTATCTTGACCAACTTGATAGTCAGTAGAATCAATACTGTATTTTTTTGATTTAAAACTCATAAATTATGATGTTCGCATATCCGAATCAACGAATATAAGGACGCTCTCCGTATCCAATTACTACTTGATTGGCTCGCCGAACCGCCTAAATAAAAGGCAATAAAAATCACAATAGTTAGTGACAAATGGACTTACTGGCTCAATCCCAAGGCGCACATTATAGCACAGCTCAAAGCATTTTGACTGAGTTTTAGCTCAATAGTCACCCAAACCACCGTTGATAGTGATAGTTAACCCAATAAAAACAGAATAAAACAAAAAAATAAAAACCTTCAAATACAACAATTTAAATTAAAATGACGCACCGTAAAATCACATCCAAACTTTTTGCAGATAATTTTAATAATCACCCAATTTACTTATAGCTCTAATAAAAAAGCCCCGCTATAGGGGCGGGGAAAGTTACCAAAGGTAAAAGAGAAATCAGTGCTCAAATGTCAGTGCTGCATCTCACAGATCAGCACTGCACATTTCAAAGACAGTTCGTTAGATTGCGAAGCAAAAACCTAGGTTATAGTCTTCACCATTTTTCGCAGTGAACTCTTTGTCTTCACTTGATGCATTCGGGCGGCCACTTTCATCGCCTTTTACTAAGCTCACCCAGTGACGGATGCCAGAAGAACGGCTGGCCTCAGTTTGACCAAACGTAGTGCACGTCTCTAATTGGATATCTTGAATATCAACCAACTCCAGACGGCCTGTGCCTTTACGAGCGCCGATTGTCACTTCAACGTGCGTACCGCTTTCATCACGGAATAGGATTGCTGAAGGCTTAGATTTATCACCTGTGTAAGCTACAAAGTGTTTAGCGCGTTTTAGGCCGGTGTGCTCACCGTTTTTGAAGTAAACCTGAACATGTCGGTAATCAATCTCGTAGCTCACCGCGTCTTCGTGTGAACCCGCCTCAAGAGGAAATAAAGTATCAAGCAACTGTTTCGCCATTTTCTGTTTTTCGAGTTGCTTGTCTGCTTTCACCATTTCGACGGCAAAGACAGCTTCAGCAATAAATGTTGAATGGTTTCTGTGAAGTTCTGTTTTGTCTAGTGTCAGCATATTCATAGTCTATCCCTCGTACGGCTTTAAATTTCATTTAGGTCAAACATCCCAATAGACCCTTTTCAAAATTGTTCTTTACTGTGTGGTTTCCATGTTTTTCATACTACTGTTATTTTTGAAACAATTTCACAACAAAAATTACACAGTGTGAATTTTACTAAATTGCTTTTTTACACAAACCGGCATTTTGAGCCCCCAGCCCTTTATCTAACTGGGTTGAGGGCTCAGTAGAAACACTTTTACGTGTTGTTTGAATTTGTGTAATAACCAACACCAACCAGCTTATTGTCGATCACTCGATAGTAAGTGTGCTTGGTTTCCACTTTGCTCGACAGCGGGTTTAACCATTGATAGGTATAAACGCCTCGCCCATTTTCTTTCGCTAGGTTTAACATCTCAGTGAGAATTGGCTTATCGTCTGGGCATAGAATCTCGCTGTGCGAACGCCCAACTAGCTCAGGAGAGACCCCATGCGCCAGCAACTTTCCAGAGCTCATATCCATCACAAACACATACAAGTCCCCTTCAACAAAGCTGCCTTCACTATTATTGAACTCAGTAATGCTGTCTTGCTCAGACTCTACTATTGCGGTCATCGCTCTCGCCAATAATCGCTTAGCTTCTGCAGCACTGGAACGTTCTGGGTAATACCCCACCGCCACGATTACATCGCCGACACGCTCGAAGAAAGTGGTTTTCGGCTCACCCATGCGATCGGTCGGGTTGGTCCAGTGATACTTCACTTCACCAAAACCCTTGTGTACCGCTTTGGTGATCATTTCACGGAAAAAAGGATTGCCGTAAACATCTTGTGTGTCCAATACACTGTCGCCCACCAGCACCATGGAAGAGCCGCCACTGGCAAGAAATTGACCATCAATTCCGAGTGCAAACACGTATAGCTCACCGTCTATGTACTCAGGGTCACTCATGAAATCTTTGACGCTTTCATCCCCCTCGGTTTGAACGTGGATTACAGCTTTCGCCAGCAGAGTCTTGGCTCTTCTCTCTGCCTCGCTCACCACGTGGGGCTCAGAAATATCAAGCACATTGACAGGCTTGGCTTCTTTCTCTATTTCAGAGTGTTCCGCACGTAAACTAATACCACTCACCACTGCAAACACGGCACAACCAATGAGGATGATTCTGGATAAATTCATGGTTATCTCTCCTAATAGCCGACTAAGGACGGTAGCCAAAGCGTGATTTGTGGGAAGAAAGCGATAACGAAAACGCCCACAACAGATGCAAGTACAAAGGGATGGATCTTCGCGGTGATCTGCTCAACCGTAGAGCCACCAATCCCCGAGGCGACAAAGATATTTTCCCCAAGCGGCGGCGTTGCAAAACCTATCGATAAGGTACACACCACCACGATGCCCACGTGAGTTGGATCAGCGCCCAGCATGTACATGATTGGCAGTAACACTGGCACGATGATCATGATCGCCGCTAAGGTTTCCATAAACATGCCGATGAACAACAACAAGGTAATGGTTAGCGCCCACACCATGTACATGTTGTCGGTAAAACTGAGTAATGATTCAGCCACGACAACCGGGATCTTTTGCTCGATCAACAAGCGTCCAAATACTGTTGCTGCAAAGAGGATCAACAACACACGTCCGGTGATCCATGTCGTGGTCGATAGAGATTTCATCACACTTTTGAACGACAATTCGCGGTGAATAAATACACCCACAAACAACGAATAGAATATCGCTACAACCGCAGATTCTGTTGGTGTGAACATGCCGCTGTAGATACCGCCAAGAATCAAGAACGGCGCTAATATCGACCATAAACCGCGGCGCAAGTAGTGCCTTACATCGCCAAACGACCAGGTTTCAGTCAACCCTTTATAGCCTTCTCGCTTAGCAATGAAGTAGTTGGTTACCACCAGCGTCGAAGCCATGATGAAGCCCGGTACAACCCCAGCAACAAACAGTTTTGGAATAGACAAAGAAGCAAACTGGCCGTGTTGAGCAATGGCTTCCGGTGGCGCCATTAAGCCCATTGCGGAGATACCAAAGATAACCAAGGGAATGGATGGCGGGATGATAATGCCCAAGCCACCAGATGCAGCAGTAACTGCCGATGCGTAGCTCTTATCGTAGTCACGCTTGACCATCGCAGGCACCATTAGCATGCCTACCGCAGCGGTGGTTGCAGGGCCTGAACCCGAGATAGCACCAAAGAAAAGACACGCCATTACCGTTGCTGCGCCAAGGCCACCTGTTACGGGACCCGCTAAGCTTTCGGCGATATCCACCAGACGTTTGGAGATACCCGCCGCCTCCATTAATGCACCCGCAAGAACAAAGGCTGGCAGGGCCATTAGCGGGAAGTTACCCACCGAGGTAAACGCGATTTGTACTAAAGCGATGGGATTTTTGTCGAGCAACATATAGGCCGCCATCGAAGCGCCAGCCAGTGATACTGTGATTGGTGCGCCCAGAATTAACAGCGTTAAAAAGCCACCAAATAAAATTAGAGTTAAATAGGATTCCATTATTACATCTCTCTATTACGACTATTCTCTGTGATGACTATTGCGCTGACTTTTGTGCCGTCATTTTGCGCAGCTCTTTGACTTCTGGATCTTCGTTGGTTGCGCCTTTGAATAAACGCTCATAGTTGTTCCAGATAATTCGAATCATCATCAGTGAAAACGCGATAGGTAAAATCATGTAGAAGTACTTCATCGGGATACCTGTAGTCTGAGACTTCCAAAACAGATTCATTTTGTTGAACACGAAGTCGTAGCTGAGGTAAACGAAGTAGCCGTTGAAACAGAGCCATAAGAAGTCAGCGATGGTTTCACTCACGGTCTGCACGATTGGCGGAAAGAATTTAAAGTGAAAGCTCACTCGGTTGTGCGCCGACATCTTGGCCGCAACAACAGCCCCTAGATAGGCAAACCAAACGAACATGTAAGTCGCGACTTCATCACCCCAAGGTATGGAGTAATCGAAAAGCTGACGAGTAAGGATTTGTGTAAACAGCAATAGGACAAAGCTTGCGAGCAGCAGACAACAGGTATATTCCTCAATGTTGTTTAGGTGCGTTTTTATTGTTTTAGCGACTGACATATAACCTCCAATGTTGATTTCCACATGACAACCAGTCGCTCACGGTCCTAAAAAGATCAGGTACAGAACAGATCAACGAGTACAGCCATGTAAATGCCCTATCTCACTGTTCTATCGCTAGGTGATTAAGTAGCGCAGAACAGCAGATAGGGCGTATCTAATCGTTACTTTCTACCTAGTAACTCAAGAACGTCGTCTAGCTTGTCTTTGCCCCCAATGCTTGAGTAGAACTTAGGCCAAACTGACTTAGTCACCTTGCTGATCCACTCTTGCTCGTTGTCTGCTGGGTCTGTGAATACCATGCCTTTCGCTTGTAGCTCTTCACGGATCTTGTTTTCCGTATTTTCTAGATAAGCAAAACTGTGCTCTGTCGCTTCCTGACCTGCTTCAAGAATGATTTTTTGCATTTCAGGAGTCTGTTGTTGGAAGACCGTTTCACTCACAATTAGAGGTTCCAAAGAGAAAATGTAGCGAATGTTGGTCACGTACTTTTGTACTTCGTTGAATTTCATCGCGTGGACTGTGATGTAAGGGTTATCTTGTCCATCTACCACGCCTTGTTGCAGGCCAGTGAAAGTCTCAGACCACGCCATTGGCGTTGGGTTTACACCCCATGCTTGATAAGACGCGATCATGATTTCGTTACGAGGAACACGAATCACTAGCCCTTTCAAATCTTCTGGTGAAGCAACAGGCTTTTTCGAGTTGGTCAAAACCCTAAAGCCAGAATAAGCCCAACCGACAATACGAACACCAGCGTCACGAATCGTGTTATCAACTAAATCTTGGCCTACTTGACCTTGAGTCAGTAGCACTGCTTCTTCTGCGCTTTGAATCACGTAAGGCATGGTCAATAGACCAACGGTTGGAGAGAAAGGCGTCACGTTGTTGATCGCCAGTACAGAGAAGTCGAGAAGACCGATTGCTGCGTCGTTTACGGTGTCTTGCTCATTGCCTAATTGGCCATTCGGGAACAGGTCGATTTTCACTTTACCGTCTGTTTTTTGCTCCATCAGTTCAGAGAATGAGGTCGCTAATTCCCACTGCGTACCACCAGCAGCATCGCCGATAGCCATTTTAAAATTCGCTGCTGCCGCGGTATGAGATAACACCGCTGTTGCTACAATAGTGACACCAGCAATAATTTTATTTTTAATCAATTTCATAGTCTTAACCTTTCCTATCATACAGACGTCCTGCCTGTACTTTGCTCACAAGGTGACCTGGTACAACTTTCCTGGTCGTAGTTCTATTTCCCTATTTTGGAAACAATGTTCGAGTAGCTAAAGCACTTCATCCTTTAACGAATACCACTGATAAAGGAACTGTTGCCCTACTCTTCGAAATGGTGCAAACATCTCAGATTCCACCACTTCCCTCACGTTGGGGAACGGAAGTTTTGATTCAAATATTGGCAAGTCAAGCTTATGACCTTCACCTGCGATCCACTGGGCAAGGCGCTTGCCTGCTTGAGCGGAGTACATTACACCATTGCCGCCATACCCTAGTGCGTAGAATATGGATTGCTTTGGATTCGGCTGATAGATTCTTGGCATCATGTCGTGGCTAACATCAACCCAACCCCACCATGAATAATCGATTTTGATCTGGTCGAGAGAAGGGAATTTTCGAGTAAGATCCGCTCTCAACATATCTTCGTATTTCTTTTCAGGTGCATTCTTGCCACTGATGGCACTGCGTGTACCAATCTGCACTCGGTTATCGGGTAACAAACGGTAGTAATGACGCAGAATTCTGGTATCAGTAATCACCTGATTGGTTTTGAAGTTACACGCGGCGATTTCGTCTTGAGTTAACGGACGCGTCACCATCGAGTTAGAAAGTACTGGCAATAGGCGATTTTTAAGCTCTGAATGCAAACCTTGGCTGGTATAGCCGCCAGTACAAACACCGACAGAACGAGCCTTAACCACACCACCTGGTGTTTTTAGGTAGTGCACACCGTTGCGTGTTTCCCAACCCATCACAGGGCTTGCTGGGTGAACTTTTACGCCGAGTGCTCTCGCCTTTCTTAGATAACCAAACGCCAGTTTCCCTGCATGAATACCAATACCTTCTGGCTCATGCATTGCGCCTGCCGCTTCTTGATCACCAACGTAATCACGTTTTACGGTTTCCGCATCTAAGATCTGCGCATCGTAATCGAACGTGTCACGCAGCAACTTGGCTTCTTTTTCAAGTGTTGCCATCACTTTGGGACGATGGGCAACGTATAAGTGGCCGCCCGGCTGTGGGTCACAATCAATGTCTTTGATCAGAGACTTAAAGGTGTTCATTCCATCGACGCATTCGCGATGCATTTTCAGTGCGGTTTCGAGTCCCCAGCGTTCAATCCACTGAGAACGTTTCAAACGTCCTGACGCACACTGAGCCTGGCCACCATTTCGGGTACTGCAGCCCCAACTCATACGGTTAGCTTCAATCACAGTCGCTTTAATGCCGTACATTTCAGCAAGGTGTATCGCGGTGCTTAGGCCTGTGTAGCCTGAACCGATTATCGCTACATCCACATCCATATCCGATGTAATTGGACCATCATCTTCAGGTGGCGCGCCTGCGGTATCTACCCAATAAGTCGGGGCGTATTCCTTGCCGTGACCTGGGCTCTTGTCTTTAAGTGGATCGTATTTTGGGTCGTATCTTTCTTTTGCTTGGGTGCTTTCTTGTGCTTGGGTGCTTTTCACCTTTGGCGGCACATCGGCTGCCGGTTGTTCCATTACTAAACTCATAATTCGACTCTCCTAGTCATAACACGTGGACTGATTTTGGTTTCGTGTCTAGCTCTTGGGAGTGTTGTTAGGAGTCAAAAGAGGTCGTGTTTTACGGAAGGCATTTTTTACGCTGATTTTTCCATCTTTCAGGGTAAACACATCAACCATACGAGCTTCGATGACGGTGCCATCAGGGTTAGTCGCAGAGAACGTTGATTCACTTACCGCACGGTCACCACACACAAAGTGGACAGGGTCGCTCCAGGCTGCATCTGGAAAGTTCTGCCAAACCAATTCAAAGCTATTGCGAACGGCGTCGTACCCTTCGATAGTGTTTCCAAGTTCGCCTTCTCCTGCCACGGTGTGGAAGACACAGTCTTCAGTCATAAACGACATTAACGCTTCAATATCATGGTTATTCCACGCATCACTAAAAGACTGTAAAAAGGCGGTGTCGACTTGGTTTTCCAGCACGAATGTCGCTGCATTGGTTTGCATATTCATATTCCAGAATCCTTTATGTTTTCGTTATTGGTTTAAATTTCAGTAGCTTTGCGCCACTTTTTTATTAGAGTTTTTAAACTAGATCTGTGAAATTTAACAACTTGATAACAAGCTTCGCCACTCTAACTTCGAGTTACTTTATAAACAATCTTTAAGCTCACAGATTTCATCTTTTTATAAATTAATTAGTGTTCTAATTTTATTTACACAGTCACTCACTAGATTTATACGAGGTCTAAATAAAATAATTAGAAATATTAGACTTTAGTCGAAATCAAAATCTTGATGGTACTTTCGGCCATACTGCTCAAGCTGGCGATCATGAGTATTAACTTGTAAATCGATATTACCCTCGCCTTTATTAATTACTTGATTACCATCTACATGGGCTTCATTTTTCAAATCAGCCAGTTTCTCTTCAATATATTCTGTCGGTTCATTTAAAACATTCATGGAGATTAATTCCTTTATCAGGTTTACTTTCGCTGACGGAAGAATATGAACGGATACTAGACCGTTTGAATATTCTTTCTCATCGTACAAAGGCTGAATGGCATCATTGCCACCTTCCTTAAATGGGTGAATGGAATACCACTTATCCTTTCGTTGCTCTTGCTGATCACAATCAGCCACATTGAATATCTGAGTCTTATTGAAGTCACATGGTGAGTTAAAAACACTAACCTTATGATAATCAATGGCTTTAATAATATTGATACAGTCTTTACTTTGGCTATGACATACAGACCACAGCGCATTAATCAGGTTATCTGTCCACTCAAGTAAACGGGTTGGAAACCCCTGTTTCTTGGCTAAACACATCAATAACCAATCGTTTATCTGGTGTGCATTCAACGAATGCCCGCCATAAACTCTCACGGTCGAAAGAAACTCTTGTTCGACACGGCGAATATTCTTTCGATTTGAGCGACCTAAGCTTGGCATCAAGTTATTATTTTCATAATCACACACGTTATAAATCAAACCACGATGCCCATTACACTCTTTAATGAGTGAATCGATTATTTTATACAGCTCGTCGAGTGAGCTTATATAATGTTTATTTTTCACAACATACATACTACGATTCACTTAATTTAAATTCGGTAAGATCCAAATATCAACAACCCTATCAATCGATGATAAAAATCAACCAATAATAACGATTGACCAATAGTCAACTAGTGTCGTTATTTTATTTTTTCTAAAATGATAATAAGTATATATCTTCATAAACAAGTATCAGTATTAGAACCATTCACTAAGTAGCTATGAGTTAATGGTCGATTAATAATAACGAGTAACAAAGTTTATATAGCAATAACCACTTATTTCCCTAACGAACATTTAATTAGTGTTCTAATGTTTAACTGGAAATTATTGAACTAAGCGTTTACGTTCTTCACCTAAGTCCTTTGCCAATACCCGTTGGTATTGCCCGACCACATTCTCGATAGCACTTTCTCTAACACTCTCGAGATATCTACGGCCGGACAAACTTCCTATGACTTATACGTAATCTTTGTATTTATCTAGGAAACGAACCGGTGTTGATAGTGCATCTCGGCGGAACGGGTCACCCAATTCCTGAGTACACATGATTTCAATGATGGTTGTTTTGCCTTCGTTCATCTGCATGTCGATGGCTTTTTGCAGGGTTGGACCTACATCTTCTAGCTTATCAACCGTGATACCTTCAGCGCCCATAGCTCGTGCGATTTCTGCAAAGCTTTGGTTTTCAAGTTCACCGGCAACAAAGCGTCGGTTGTAGAAGTCGACTTGGTTCTTCTTCTCCGCACCCCATTGACGGTTGTGGAATACCACGGCTGTCACTGGAATGTTATGGCGAACACATGTCATGGTTTCCATCAAGCTCATGCCCCACGCACCGTCGCCTGCATATGAAATAGCGGGGCGATGAGGTGCCGCTGCTTTCGCACCAATGATGGTCGGGAATGCGTAACCACAGTTACCGAAACTCATTGCAGCAAAGAAGCTACGTGGTTTCTCAAAGCGTAAGTAGCTGTTTGCCACTGAGTTGATGTTACCGATATCCGTCGAGACCATTACGTCTTCTGGCATCGCTTTTTCTAGCTCACGCAATACTTGGCGTGGGTGTAAGTATTCGCCACCAGAGAACGGAGTCTCGTGTGAGTTTTCCTCAATCATATCCAAGCTGAAAGAGTCACGTTCGTGTGTCCACTCATCAAGCTCTTTTTCCCAAAGTGCTTTTTCTGTAGCGACGGTATCTTGGCGAGCGCCTTTGTTGTCATCACACAACAGTGCACGACCTTCCAACCTTTCAGATAGAGCAACCGCTGCTGCTTTTGCATCACCACAGATACCAACCGAAATCTTCTTAACCAGACCAAGCATCTTGTTGTCGGCATCAATCTGAATGATTTTCGCGTTCTTCGGCCAGTAGTCCATGCCATGTTGAGGCAAGGTACCAAATGGACCAAGACGTGTACCCAAAGCGATAACCACATCCGCTTGAGCCATCAATTTCATTGCAGCTTTCGAACCTTGGTAGCCTAAAGGACCACACCATAATGGGTGACTAGCAGGGAAAGAGTCATTGTGCAGGTAGCTGTTCACTACGGGAGCACCTAGTCTTTCTGCCAACGCTGCACACTCTTGAACTGCATCGGCCATTACCACGCCGCCACCAGAAATGATGACTGGGAATTTAGCTTCAGCTATCAAGTCTGCTGCTTCATTCAGAGATTTCTCACCACCAGGACCACGGTCTAAACGCGCTGGTTTAGGGATTTCAGTTTGAGTTTCACCGTAGAAGTAGTCACGAGGAATGTTTAGTTGAGTTGGACCCATTTCACTCATCGCACGGTCGAAGCATCGGCCTGTGTATTCCGCCATACGGTCTGGGTGCGTTACGTGTCCTTGATACTTAGTAAACTCTTGGAACATTGGAAGCTGGTTACATTCTTGGAAACCACCTAAGCCCATTGTTTTAGTGCCTGTCTCTGGCGTCACAATTACGACCGGGCTATGTGCCCAGAACGCAGCTGCAATTGCTGTTACACAGTTACTAATACCAGGGCCATTTTGCCCGATGACTACACCGTGGCGACCCGATACACGAGAATAACCATCTGCCATGTGGGCAGCGCCTTGCTCGTGTACTACTGGAACCAATCGAATGCCAGCAGGAGCAAAGATATCCATTGCGTCCATAAATGCCGACCCCATGATGCCGAACATATCGGTAACATCATTAGCAACCATAGTTTCAACGAACGCTTCTGATGGTGTCATTGTTACTGTGCCGGAAACAACCGTACGTTTTTCTTGCTCGCTCATTCTTCCATTCTCCTTGAGTTAACCAAAATTTCATTTTTCGGAATGAATTGTCTCTTTTTCGAATTCATTTTCACCTTAGTAGTAGAATTTTTGCACGTCAACTTTTTATATTAAATTGGAACAATTCATTCTAATTAACAAAACTGGATCACATTATTGGTAGTTTTTCGTACAAAAAGTGTCGTTAACTTAACTGGAGCTGTTAATAATCGATGACATATCGCGATAGCAGCGACAAGTGATGAGCTATATAGAGGGAAATATGATGAAAGAGGCGGAATTGGTACCAACGCAGCCGGTAAGCGTGAGAGAACGCTTTGGCATCGACAGTAACCTAACGGTGATGGCATTTGAACATCCGGGTGAATATGTGCCGAGAGTCGATCCTAATTACTGTTTTGACCCCGAAGTGACGCTGGCTATATTGGCAGGGTTCACCTCCAATCGTCGCACGCTGATTCAAGGCACACACGGAACGGGCAAGTCATCTCACATTGAACAAATCGCCGCGAGATTGAACTGGCCATGCTTGAGGATCAACCTAGACGGACACTTAAGTCGCTTGGATTTCATTGGTAAAGACAGCATCGTCATTAAAGACGGAATGCAGGTGACTGAGTTTAAAGAAGGTATTCTTCCTCAGAGCGTTCAACAACCCATCGCACTGGTATTGGATGAGTACGACGCTGGTCGTCCTGACGTGATGTTTGTGATTCAACAGCTATTAGAACAAGACGGCAAATACACCTCTTTAGAACAAAACCGAGTGATCACACCTCACCCTTCTTTCCGCCTGTTTGCTACCTGCAACACGCTTGGCTTGGGTAACTTTTCAGGTTTGTATTCTGGCACTCAAGTGCTTAACCATAGTCAATTAGATAGATGGAACATCATCGCTACGCTCAACTATTTAGACCCACAACATGAAACCAAAATCGTGTTATCTAAGCTTCCAGAGCTGAATAATGAAAGTGGCCGACAACTGGTCGAGAAAATGATCGCTACCGCAGGATTAACGCGTAACGGGGTTCGGGCTGGCGACCTTTCAACGGTGATGTCTCCGCGAACGGTGCTCACTTGGGCCGAAAACATCCAAATATTCGATGATGTAGCCACCGCATTTAGGTTGTCATTCTTGAATCGCTGTGAAGACGAAGAGAAAGAACTGGTTAGCGAATACTATTTCCGTTGCTTTGGTGAAGCCTTGGAAACGCATACTCAAAACTATTCCCACTCGGAGTCGTAAACCATGGCCAATGTTTCTTCCCAACAGAAAAAGATCCTCGATATTGGTGTGTCTGTCGCCAGAGCAATCAGTGGCGAACTCAATCTGAACTATCGGGGAGAACGTCTCTATAAAGGCAATAAGCCCTGTTATTACCAGTCAGCACATACTAACGATCTCACCTTTGTTTCTCGCCACGAGCTAAAAAGCAGCAAGCTATCGATGCAAGGTAAGATCGATTCATCGGCACTGCGATTGTTACTTTCAGACGCTGACCTCCATTATTCATTGCGCCCTCAAAACGAAATAGAACGTCTGCTTTACGACTTCTGCGAACAGGTCCGAATTGAATCTCAAGTCCCGCCTTATCTAAAAGGCGTGACCACCAGTATCCAATTCAACTTTGCGTATTGGAGCGACCAATATCATCAAAATGGCTTTACCGAATCACGAATAGGCATGTTGCTGTTTACACTAATGCAAGTCATCCACACACGCTTAACTGGCGTTCCGGTGTCTGAGCCTATCGCTGAGACCATTGAATCGACTCGCGCCGGCATCGTGCCTACTTTTGGGCATAGCCTGAAGCGCTTAAAACAACATAGAACCGACCAACAACAGTTTGCACACTGCGCCAACGAGTTGGCAGCCCTTGCACAAGAGCTCATCGACCAAGAGCAAGAGAGCGATAGCTCGGCTACGCCAACCGTTGAAGAAGACATAAAAATCCTTGCGCAGCTTGCCCTTATCGTTGATGGAGACATTCAAGATCAATACGTCGATACTGACATCACGGGCAGTAGCAAGGTGTTCGAGCTTTCGGGCGCGAATTATCAGGTCTTTAATTCAGAATTTGATCAAGTCATCGCCGCAGACAAACTCGTCAGGCGCGCCCTATTACTCGAACTGAGACAGAAACTCACCGATGACATCATGGCGAGACAAGTAAACACTCGCCGTTTGGCCGCTATGCTCACTAGTTTTGTTGCCACGCCACAGAGGAACCGACGTCAGGACCATTTAGAAGAAGGCATTGTTAACGCCACCACCATAACCAAGCTCATCACGTCGCCATTGGATCGCACTGTCTTTTATCAACCTGACATCGGTGCATCTCATCAATGTGCTATCACGTTTTTGATGGATTGTTCAGGTTCAATGCAAAAGCACAGTCACAAGCTAAGTTTGTTGATGGACACCATTCTCAAATCTGTAGGATTGGCTGATATCCCATTTGAGATCATTGGCTTCACTACCAACAACTGGAATGGTGGCAAGGTCTATCGACAGTGGCTTAAACAAGGCCAACCAAAGCACCCAGGCCGCTTGAACGAAGTTCGGCACATCGTGTTTAAGGATTTTGATACGCATTGGAGACGCTCTCGCCTTGGCATTGCGAGTCTTCGTAAAGCAGACGTCTTTAAAGAAGGGATTGATGGCGAAGCGGTGCAGTTCGCTAGCCAACGGTTGCAACAGCACACTGCTCAACGAAAGGTTTTGATCGTGTTCTCAGACGGCAGCCCAATGGATACCGCCACCAGCACTGCCAACGATCAGTTCTATTTGGATAACCACCTCAAACAAGTGATTGAACGTGAGTCGATCAAAAACGGAATTGAGATTCATGGCGCGGGGATGGGAGTGGATTTGAGCCCGTACTACCGCAGTAACATCACTTTAGATGTGCAGGAGAGCTGTTTGTTTGGGTTATCTAGGAACATCTTCGAGATGCTAAAGCGTTAGGAGGTATAGGTCGTAAGCAGTGAAATATCGGCTAGCAGGCCGCTAGCCTTTTATCGGAATGTTCTTAATAGGTAGCAATAAACTAAGAGACAGCAAACAACGACCATGCAGAGACAGCCATCAAGTACCCACCAATCAACATCAACACAATAAACACCAGCTTTCTGAGTTGATCATTGGACAACGGTGGTGGGAAACGTCGAGCAAACATCGTGACAAGCGCCACCAAGGGGACAGCAATAGCAGATAACCACAGTATGCTCTGTTCCATGTCGCCTGCAGCGTAGACATTGACGGTACGAGACATTGACGTACAAGCGAACACCATCAGCAGTGTGCTTCGCACCAGATCGAGCGTAAAAGGCTGCCGATAAAGATGATAAACAATCGGTGGACCTGCCATCCCAAACAACCCACCCGCTAACCCAGAGCTAAAGCCTGAGACAAGGAAAGATACGGTTGCCGAGCGATCCTTTCTGGTTTTAGGTTTGAACATAAAACTCAAACCTGCGAATAGCACCATCGCACCCAATAGTCCTCGGAGAATATGCGTTGCCGAATCGCTTAACTCGTCCAGCAAGTACACCCCCATCGAAACGCCGGGAATAATACCGATGACCAACACCACCAGAATCTTGAGTTCCCCAAGCAGTGGCTTACCCATCAACGCGACCAAGCAATTGAACAAGGTCACAATACTGACCACAGCGGCTATAACGGGTAAGGAAACCAGATTAAGGCTAACCGTTAAACCAATCACGATGATACCGAGGCCAAATCCGGTGACAGTTTGAAAATAGGTACCCACCGCGATGGTGGCAAGAATAGCGAGTAAAACAGGTAACTCCATCAGCAGTCCTAGTTAGGTTGTTTTTGGGGGGTTGATTTGAATGTGAGTATCAGCTTCAGGAGCTAGATTTTAGTATCTAAAATCAAATGTCGATTCATCTCTTTTTTCAGAATCAGCCGCCACGTCAGTCTTTGAATTTGCTGTTTTTCCTTGCTGCGCTTGTACCGCGGTCACCGCGATCACATTAAAGATGTCTTGTGCGCAACACCCTCTTGATAAGTCATTCGCAGGTTGACTCAACCCTTGTAACAGTGGACCAATCGCAACTGCCCCGCCTAACCTTTCCGCAAGCTTATAACCAATATTACCGGCTTCTAAATTCGGGAATATCAACACGTTCGATTGACCTTTCACCTCTGAATCTGGCAGCTTCTTCGCGGCAATCTCAGTCACAATCGCGGCATCGAGTTGAACATCCTGATCGACGGCGATTCCGGGACAACGCTGTTTCACGAGTTGAGCCGCGTTACGAACCTTATCGACTGATTCGTGCTTGGCGCTGCCGTTGGTCGAAAAAGACAGCATTGCGACTTTAGGTTCTTCCATCAGTAGCGTTTGAGCGCTGTTTGATGCGGCCACTGCAATCGATGCTAGCTCGGTTTCATTGGGGTTAATCACCAAACCACAGTCACTGAAAATCATGCCGCCTTTAAGATTATGGAAAGGCTCACACAACATCATCAGAAAGAAACTGGACACCAATTCACTGTCTGGCGCGGGGCCGATAATCTGAAGCGCAGCTCGCACCACATCAGACGTGGTATAAACCGCACCATTAACTGTGCCATCCACCAGCCCCTCTCTGACCATCAAATTGGCAAAAACGAGTGGGTCTAGAACCAGCTCTAGCGCATCATCGTAAGTCATACCTTTCGCTTTTCTTAATGTATACAACCGCTCAGCGAGGACTTCTTTGAGTGATGACGCTTGTGGGGAGACAATGTGAATGCCCACAAGATCAATGTGATGTAATTCTGCAGCAGCGATGATCGCTGGTTCATCCCCTACTAGGGTGATGTGAGCGAGCTGTTTGTCTATCGCCATTCTTGCGGCTGCTAGTACTCGCGGGTCCTCAGCTTCACTCAAAACCACTCGCTTACGATCTAAGTGAGCCTTGTCAATAATCCGTTCAATCGCCTTCATCTTAAATTCCATTTATTGAGATTAATTGTTCCATAATTTATATTTATATTATTGGAATAATAAAAAAGGTCAAATTTTATTCAGATAATTGAAGAATAATGATTTGGTATGTACACTCTTAAGCATAGACATATCGCAAGGATGGATCATTATATGCAAACAGAAACACCACCAGTTCAAGGGGATACACCGACTCTCCGACTTTTTGCACTATTAGAGGTGATAGCGCAAAAAGACGAGTTTATTTCTCTTCAAGGATTAGTCGAAGAAACTGGACTGCCAAAACCTACGCTGCACCGAATGCTTCAGCAGTTAGAAGCGGCAGGCATTATTCAAAGAGACGGCGATGAGAAGCACTACAGCTCAGGTATTCGACTCAGAAAGCTTGCCGAAAACCTATTGTTGAATAGCACCATGCACAGTGCCCGACGCACTATTCTTGAAAATCTGAGAGCAGAAGTTGGTGAAAGCTGTAACCTAACGGCGCTATCAAGTGGCGAGATCATCTATCTTGATCGCGCAGAAACTGAAGCACCCCTTCGTTTTCATCTACACCCAGGTTCTCGCGTCCCGGTGCATTGCTCAGCAAGCGGAAAACTGTTTTTGGCGCACATGTCTAAGTCACAGCGCAGACGATTAATTGAAAATGTGCCACTGACTCAATACACCGTGAACACCATTACCGACTATTCGATGTTAGAGAAAGACATCGAAGAAGCGAAAATCCAAGGCTTTGCGATTGATGACGAAGAATTTTTGCCGGGCTTAGTCTGTATCGCCGTGCTGATCCCATCATCTACGGGTCAATCAAACCTCGGCCTAGCGATACAAGCGCCTGTAATTCGAGTCAAACCTGATGAAGCGATCAAGTACCTACCCGCTCTTCAGAAAGCCGCAAAAGCGCTAGCGAAAATAGAGTCTGATAATTGGAGTCAACAATAGGTCATTTTCTTAGACCGCTTCGAGTGGCTATCGCTTCGCAAGCAACAACTTAAGCACTAACGAGCTAACGAGCTAACGAGCTAACGACCACTATCTTCGACCAATCAACGGTTGGTCGAAGTCATTTGAACACTCGCCAACCCGCATATAAGCAACACGTCTAAAGTAATCACAACAAAGGAATCACGATGCTAAACATTAAGAACCAGCACTTACTCTCTTTTATGGTGACAGAAGCGAACAACGCAGTTGCAGTCACAAACCCAGCGACAGGTGAACTCGTCGGACACGCACCTATTTCATCACAAGCAGAGTTAGCAAACGCGATTGAACGTGCTCATGTTGCACAGAAAGAGTGGGCCAAGGTTCCAGCTAAATCTCGTGCTGCATCACTACACCGTTGGCACCAACTGATCCTTGAAAACAAAGAAGATCTGGCTCGAATCATGACGATTGAGCAGGGTAAACCGTTATCAGAAGCGACAGGCGAAGTCGTGTATGGCGCGAGCTTTATTGAGTGGTTCGCAGAAGAAGCCAAGCGTACTTATGGTGATTCTATTCCTAGCACAGTCGCTGGCAAACGCTTGGTGACCATCAAGCAGCCTATTGGAGTCGCGTGTGCAATTACGCCATGGAACTTCCCTATTGCAATGATCACTCGTAAAGCAGCTCCAGCCTTGGCAGCCGGTTGTAGCTTTGTCGTAAAACCTTCAGATGAAACACCGCTTTCTGCGTTTGCTGTGGTTGAACTGGCTTATCAAGCGGGTATCCCGAAAGATCTATTACAAGTGGTGCTTGGCGACAGCCCTGAACAGATCGGTGAGCTTTTCACATCACACCCACGGATCAAAAAGATCTCTTTTACTGGTTCGACTCGAGTCGGCAGTATCTTGATGGCTCAAGCGGCAAAAGGCATCAAACGCACTTCTATGGAGCTCGGTGGCAACGCACCTTTTATTGTGTTTGACGATGCCGACATCGACGCGGCCGTTCAAGGCGCAATGGCGTCAAAATTCCGTAATGCGGGACAAACATGTGTCTGTGCAAACCGATTCTACGTTCACAGTAAGGTATACGATGAGTTCGTGGCTAAATTCGATAAAGCGGTTCAACAGCTTAAGATTGGTAACGGCTTAGATGAAGGTGTCACCATTGGTCCTGTTGTCAGTCAGAATGCGAAGAACAACATCCAAGCATTAATAGACAGAGCGGTAGAACAAGGCGCGACACCTGTGACGCCAACTCAAGAGCTTGATGGGCTTTTCCTTCAGCCTGTCATTCTTAAAAATGTGAAACACAGCATGGACATTGTTCAGCAAGAGATCTTTGGTCCTGTCGCTCCTGTGATGCAATTCGAGACAGACGAAGAGCTTATTGAGATGGCAAACGACACCATTTATGGATTAGCGTCGTACTTCTACAGTCAGAACATTCATCGAGTATGGAACATCGCAGAGGCACTTGAGTACGGTATGGTCGGTATTAATGATGGCCTCATCTCAACCGAGGTCGCGCCCTTCGGCGGTGTTAAGCAATCAGGTATTGGCCGTGAAGGAGCTAAAGAAGGCATTGATGAATACATGGATATCAAGTATCTGTGCTTTGGTAGTAACTAGGTTTTGGAAGTAGTTAGGCTTGGTCGTAACTAAGCCTGACTCTTAGACATCAGCAAGCTTAAACATCGAATAGCCCTACTAACACCTCTCTTCTGAGATTCCCCCACACACCAAAAAAACAGCAAAAAAAAGCCGCGCTATAAAAGCGCGGCACCTTGGGCTCGGTTAAAGGGGGTTTCTTTTTTTTAGTATTTTACATTCTCTGTTTTTGTTATTGGGTTGCTTCTCTATCCCTGCGCTTTCAGTTTTAGACGCATAGCATGCAGCACTGGCTCAGTGTAACCACTAGGCTGAGCGCAGCCTTCGAATACCAACTGACACGCTGCTGAAAATGCAATACTGTTTTCAAAGTCAGGTGCCATATTACGGTAGCTCGGGTCGCCAGCGTTTTGCTCGTCAACTACTGCGGCCATGCGCTTCATGGTTTTCATTACTTGGGCTTCATTACAGATCCCATGACGTAACCAGTTCGCAATGTGTTGGCTCGAAATACGCAGCGTAGCGCGGTCTTCCATCAAACCTACATCGTTAATATCTGGCACCTTAGAACACCCGACGCCTTGGTCAATCCAACGCACTACGTAACCAAGAATACCTTGCGTATTGTTGTCCAATTCGTTTTGGATATCTTGAGCTGTCAGCTTTTGATTACCTAATAGCGGAATAGTCAGAATATCATCGACGTTCGCTCTCACTCGCTCACGAAGCTCTTTCTGACGACTTGGTACACTCACCTTGTGATAGTGCAGAGCATGCAAAGTCGCAGCAGTTGGAGAAGGAACCCAAGCAGTATTTGCGCCCGCTTGAGGATGTCCGATTTTCGCGTCCATCATCTTGGCCATATTGTCTGGCTCTGGCCACATACCTTTACCAATCTGGGCTTTACCTTGCAGGCCACAAGCTAAGCCAAGATCAACGTTCTGATCTTCGTATGCGCCAATCCAAGTCATGGTTTTCAGCTGTGTTTTAGGAGCAAATGGTCCCGCTTCCATACTGGTGTGAATCTCATCACCCGTTCGGTCTAAGAAACCTGTGTTGATAAACACAACGCGATCTTTAGCCGCTCGAATACACTCTTTAAGATTGACTGAAGTACGACGCTCTTCGTCCATGATGCCGACTTTGATCGTGAATCGATCTAGCCCTAATGCATCTTCAATGCGGCCAAACAGCTCATTGGTGAACGCGACTTCTTCAGGACCATGCATCTTAGGTTTTACAATATTGATACTGTTCGCGGTCGAGTTTTGGTAAGCACTGTTCCCTTTTAAATCGTGCATTGCGATTAACGAGGTGACCATGCCATCCATAATGCCTTCAGGGACTTCATTGCCTTGAGCATCAATAATGGCAGGGTTGGTCATTAGGTGGCCCACATTGCGTATGAACAACATGCTGCGACCTTTCAGCGAGATCTCACCGCCCGTCACGCTAGTGTATTGGCGGTCTGGATTAAGGTTACGAACGATGGTTTTGCCGTTTTTCTCTAGCGACTCTTGTAAGTCACCTTTCATCAAGCCTAACCAGTTACGGTAAGCCAACGCTTTATCTTCACCATCGACCGCAGCGACCGAGTCTTCGCAATCCATAATCGTAGTCAGTGCCGATTCCACCAGCACATCTTTAATACCAGCTACATCGACGCTACCAATCGGAGCGCTTGGGTCAATTTGAATTTCAATATGTAGATTATTGTGCTTAAGCAGAATGCTTGAAGGTGCACTTGCATCACCCTGGTAACCAATGAACTGGTTGCGATCGATTAGAGTGACTTCTTCGCCGTTGTCTAAGGTCGCTGTCAGTGTATTACCAATGCTGACGTTGCTGATGCTGTATTTAGTCACGTCTTTATGAGAGACACCGTTTAACGGTGCAGCGTCATCAAGGAAACCTCGAGCGTAGCTCACCACTTTAGCACCGCGTACCGGGTTAAAGCTTCCTCCCTTTTCCGCGCCATCACTTTCACTGATGACATCTGTTCCGTAGAGCGCATCGTATAAACTGCCCCAACGTGCGTTGGCCGCGTTAAGTGCAAAACGTGCATTCATAATAGGTACAACAAGCTGCGGACCCGCTTGTGTTGCAATTTCAGGCTCAACGCTGGCAGTCGTTACTTGAAAGTCATCACCCTCAGGAACTAGGTAGCCAATCTGCTGTAAGAACTGTTTGTACTCGGCCGCATCTAGCGTTTGCCCAGCACGCTCTTGGTGCCAAACGTCAATTTGATGTTGAAGATCTTCACGCTTGATAAGCAATGCGCGATTTTTTGGAGCCAAATCTTCAAGGATGGTTGCAAATGATTGCCAAAAGTCTTCAGCGACAATGCCTGTTCCAGGAATCACCTGCTCATTAATTAATTGGTAGAGGGTGCTATCAATGTTCAAGCTTCCCTGTTGAATACGACTGCTCATAAAATCTCTCTCAAACTAATTTATGGCTACTCAATAAATTTTCGTGACTAGCTCAAATTTACTTTACTGACTTAAACTTACTTAACGGACATGAATTTAGCTAATTTATGCCGGTTATATTGGATATTCATATAAAAAATACCCTAAAAACTGTGTTATTCCGTTACTCCACTCTCGATTTCGTTAGCGACACTTTTAATCAAACGACGCATCCACTGGTGGTCTGGATTGGTTTGTAACAATGGACTCCACGCCATCTTCACCTCAAAGGGTTCAATCGCAAATGGCGCAGGCTTGATCAACAATCTAGGGTTATTGCGCTGCAGTTGAGCGGCTTTGGTAGGAATAGTCAGGATCAGGTTCTTCTGTTGTGCGAAGAGAATCGCCGACAAGTAGTGTCGCGTAAACACCGTGATGTTACGGGTTTTACCAATGCGCATTAGTGCTTCATCTATCCAACCAAGCTTTTGTGCTTCACTTGGGTTTATCCCGACTCCCGTTCCCATACCAGTCTTACTTACCCAAATATGTTGCGCCTTTAAATAAGACAAAATATCGAAATTGTCGGCTATCGGGTTGTCACAACTAAATAGACAAGAAAACCCGTCGTGCCAAAGGCTCATCTGGTGAAACGACTGAGGAATATCGTCAAATCGGTTGATAATTATATCAACGGTACCTTGCTCTACATCCTGATAGCTCACATCACTTGGCGTCATTATATCCAGTCGTATTTTCGGTGCTATCTCGCTCAGTTTTTTTAATAGCGGCTGAATAATGGTCGACTCTGCATAGTCACTCGCCATGATACGAAACACGCGTTCACTGTCTTCTGCATTAAACTCTGTGGTCGGCTGCAGTGTCTTCTCTACATTCGCCAAGATGTTTCGAATCAGTGGCTGCAACTTGTGCGCGCGTTCGGTCGGTATCATCCCTTCACTTGTTCTCACTAATAGCGGGTCTTCAAACAGATCACGCAATCGGCGAAGGCCATTACTCATGGCTGGTTGAGTAATACCCAATTGATTTGCTGCTCGTGTAACGTTTCTTTCACGTAGCAACATGTCTAAATACACAAGCAAATTAAGGTCTATACGAGCAATATTCATAAGAAAAATACCGAATATAATAACTATAAATTAACAAAATTATCACATGAGTGATTATTCTTTGTCCATAGCAAAGTTTTAATCCAAGCCAATTTGGCAACCATACCCCACGTGAAACTAAGGAATAGTTATGTCGCAAATTACACAAGATATCGAAATGATAGAAGTTGCAAAAAGCGCTGCAGGTGCTCCATGGGATGCAATCAATGCTGAATCTGCTGCTCGTATGCGAGCTCAAAACAAATTCAAAACAGGTCTAGATATCGCGCAATACACGGCAGATATCATGCGTGCGGATATGGAGGCTTACGATAAAGACAGTTCTCAATACACTCAGTCTTTAGGCTGCTGGCATGGTTTTATCGGCCAACAAAAGTTGATTTCTATTAAGAAGCACTTTGATGGCAAGACAGACCGACGCTACCTATACCTATCAGGCTGGATGGTTGCAGCACTTCGCTCAGACTTTGGTCCACTTCCAGACCAATCTATGCATGAGAAAACATCGGTTGCAGGCCTAGTAGAAGAACTATACACATTCCTGCGCCAAGCTGATGCACGTGAACTGGGTGGTTTATTCCGTGAGCTAGACGCTGCACGTGAAGCGGGCGACGTTAACCAACAAGACCTTATCCAAGACAAAATCGACAATCACGTAACACACGTGGTGCCAATCATCGCCGATATCGATGCAGGTTTTGGTAACGCAGAAGCTACCTACCTAATGGCTAAGCAGATGATTGAAGCAGGCGCATGTTGTCTACAAATTGAAAACCAAGTTGCCGATGAGAAGCAATGTGGTCACCAAGACGGCAAAGTAACGGTTCCACACGCTGACTTCCACGCAAAACTTCGCGCACTTCGTTACGCTTTCCTTGAACTAGGCATCGACAACGGCGTTATTGTTGCTCGTACCGATTCTCAAGGTGCTGGCCTAACAAAAGAAATCGCAGTAGTGAAAGAGCCGGGCGACCAAGGTGATATCTACAACTCATACCTAGATGTTGAAGAGATCGATGTTGCAGATATGGCAGAAGGCGACGTTTGCTTTAACCGTGACGGCAAGCTAGTTCGACCTAAGCGTCTACCTTCAGGCTTATACCAATTCCGCCAAGGTACTGGTGAAGACCGTTGTGTATTCGACTGTATTGAAGCAATCAACGCGGGTGCTGACCTACTATGGATTGAGACTGAGAAGCCACACATCGGTCAAATCAAAGAGATGATGGACGGCGTACGTGAAGTTCACCCTAATGCGAAGCTGGTTTACAACAACTCTCCATCATTCAACTGGACGCTAAACTTCCGCCAACAAGCATACGATGCGATGGTAGCAGAAGGTAAAGATGTTTCAGCTTACGACCGTGCTAGCCTAATGAGTGCTGAATATGACGAAACTGAATTGTCTAAACGAGCTGATGACAAGATTCGCACATTCCAAGCGGATGCATCTCGTGAAGCGGGTATCTTCCATCACTTGATTACTCTACCGACTTACCACACTGCAGCGCTGTCAACCGACAACCTTGCAAAAGAATACTTCGGTGACCAAGGCATGCTGGGCTATGTTGCAAATGTTCAGCGCAAAGAGATACGCCAAGGCATCGCTTGTGTTAAACACCAAAACATGTCTGGTTCAGACATCGGTGATGATCACAAAGAATACTTCGCGGGTGAGAATGCACTAAAAGCCGCGGGTGAAGCGAATACGTCTAATCAATTTGATTAACCGCTAACGCTAAAGCCTCCCCCGTCCTTCTCTCTTACTTAGGTAAGATCCGGGGGAAGGCTTTGAGATAAAGCTTGTACTGCCAGCTTTATCTCAAAGCCTCAGATTTGTGTTCCACACCACGGTTAACCGAACAACTTCTGTTTAAGCTAACTGTATACGTATTTGTTCAGATTCCTATTTGTTGAGAGTGCCTATGACTTCAATACCTACACACCTACAAGATGCAAAAACACTGTTATCAGAGAATGGTTTCGCGACGGGTGATACTTGGTATCACGGCACATCTTCAGCTTTATTGGCTTCTATTCAAGGCCAAGGTTTAAAACGTTCTGGAGACAAAGCGCTCAACGAAGCAGCTTCAAAAACTATGGCGACCATCGGCAACAACTACACCGAATCGGTTGAGCCAGTGTTTCTCACCCAGAGCAAAGAACTGGCATATTACTGGGCTCAACAAACCGTTCGTGAGCGAGGCGTTCGCTTCGAAGGTGAAGAACAGCCTATCGTATTAGCGGTAAACTTATCTGAAAAGCAACGTCCCAAAGTAAGACCGGACGTAGGAGCAATGAGTCTATTGATGATGAGTGTGGGCGAGCAATTCATGTCTCACCTCACTGAAATTTATCAAGCCAATAACATTGCAGGCCCCGACATCGAGCTTCGCACTGCTGATCGCATGGACTACCTCAATAAACTCGGTATGGCCTACATTGATGAAGACATCAGCCGTGCTTGTGTTCAGGAGTTAGCTGAGCCCGAGTTGGCCGACTGAAAACGTTCAACAAATCAGTCTTCTTAAAAACAAAAATGGCTCCCAACACGGAGCCATTTTTATTTGCTATCAGCCTATCTCACAAGACACTGGCACATCTAGATTATGAGCACAGAAGACCTTTCTGTGCAGGTTGCGTCATTTCGATGTCACCTTGTAGAGAACGGTAAACGATGGTGTTCCACACTTCACCATTATCCATTTCAAACTCAATAGCGTAATTCAAACCCGCGACAACCTGAGTTCGAACACTCAAGATCTGCTTGAGATCAGCTGAAGTGTTCATTTGGCTAAGAACTGCGTTTAAAGCTTGCTTGGCTTCTGGTGTTATCTCACTTTTCGACCAACCACCCGTCAGGTTTTTAGTGCTGCAGATGGGGTTCGCATTCTCTTGCGGTTGAGTTGGTACCTCTGATTTCTGACTACACCCAGCTAACGCCACGACACTAAACAAGGTTGCTGTTCCAAGTAATGATGTTAATCGTACGTTCTTCATAAATTCTCTCTACCTCAATCATTTACGAGGGATTACTCGCAATAATGTTTCATATGCAGGCAAGCTTAAACCTCGAATGTCATCACTTCATCAGAGATTATGGTGTAACTACTCTATAAACACAGGAGATTGTCAGGAAAACAAGCCGAGCACTGGAGCTCTGCTTTTATCCACCTGATATTTAAATCATTAAAATGAGTAGCGAGAGAATAAGCGAGTAATAATACAGACATAATTAATCAGTTAATTACATATCTCACACCAAATACATTCACGCTGTAATTAATAAGATGAGCTCATGTTGATTTGGATTATGATATTGGTTCAAAAAATAGATATTTGAGATTATTTTATAAATTCAAAAGTTTATGCTCGGCTTAATCATGTCTGATTTTAAAACTGTGATCCAGCCCGACAAGTTGTTGATAATAATGTACTTTGTTCATCTGTGAATTCATTCAAATATGGAAAATCTTTATTGTTAAGGGTGGGTGCAAGTAGTAAAATCTCACCCGATTATGCAACTTACTTCTCACAACATGGACACAAGTAAAGTTACGATTAGCTCTCTCAAAGTAACGTAACTTCAAACACATACCTAAAATCAGTGTCCTATAGATAGTGCAGATCAAATAAAAATAATTATATAAACCTAGGCTAGGTTAAACATGAAATTAACGTCGTCTTTAGGCTCACTGTTGGCTAGCAGTCTGTCTATCGAAATAAAACAGCGAGCGCTGATAGAGCTCGTCATCAACACTTATCAGCCACATGAGCGCACTGAGCTTTTTCAAAACGTGACTGAATATCGTAGAAGCCAGTTAGAATTGCTTTTCCCAGAGCATCAAAACAAAAGCTACTCTGTATTGTTTGAGGTGATGGACTACCGCGATCTGATTCTGCGCTATCCAAATACACTATCTGCAGAGATTGCTCTTCTAGAGCAGGCTGTAGGGCAGTGCTATATGCATTGGCTAGATTTCTGGTGTGAGTGTGAAATTGCTGCGATCAAAGCAAAATCTCCATTAAATCCAAGCTCCATTTCTCATGTCGACCTCCCTATCAATGACAGTGCTTATTACGGTGCGATCATCGAACAGATAGAACATGAGCCACTTTTGGTACAAACACCGAGTCACCCACAAGGAATGCCAATCAGCGATGCCATTGCTTTAAGCAATCTCGAGGTGTTCATCAAGGGCGAGAAATGGTTTGAGATGCTGCCTTTATTACACCTTTCTCAGGCAGGTAAGCATTTTATTCTGCTCAAGCATCCAGTCGATGAAGCCTTTCCAACACTGGTTTCCTCTGCGCTGATTCAAGACTGGTCTAAGAATGACACTTGGCTAAGTTACGCACCGCCGTTCAGCAATGAGCAATGGCAATACTGTTTAACCAATTACGGCTACGATGAACTCGCAGGGTTACAACTTTTCACACCGCCTACACTGTCAAAATGTTACTCTCTCCCAGAATTTGACCAACAATTCCAGTTACAATTGTCCGACAAAGATGCCCTGTGTGAGGTGTTACGTCTGACAGTCAGTGGCAATACCCAACAAAAGCTCTATTTCCTCTACCTTTCTCAAAAAGAGCTGATGAGTGTGTTACACCAAATAGGCTATAAGATTGGCTTCACTATTATCGAGCAACCTTTCATGCTTCAGTTTTATCAAACCATTGATTCCAATGCATACTTCCATTCTGGATATTGCGAATTAAATGACGATGGCACGACAATTTATCGTGGATTCTGGAATTTTGAGATGATGGTAAAAGCGTTCAATAATGTCGATTTTCGAAGCTACAAACGCGCAGTGCGAGAAAGCAGAAAGTCATTAGAAAAGTCGCGCTCGGCAGGAAAAACTAGCTCGGTGAAAAAGGATGAACATGTTTGATTTCGGCCTAGAGGCGATCATCTATGCAAAAGCAATCACACTGCTTGCAACCGTGGCTGTGGTTGTCATGTGGTTGTTCTATTACTGCTATCGCCTGAAACAGAAGAACGAAGTGATCGCAGGGACACACCATGCCCCTTACATCGCATATTCGATCTGCATTGTTGCGTGGATCAGCAGTAACGCTTATTTCCATACCGACTTATTACCGGAACTTGGGGCCTCGGCCGCCGTGTTCGCCGCAAAGTTTGCCAACCTCGCCTCGTTCTTTGCGTTTGCCTTTGCCTATTACTTCTCGTGCAAACTCGCCGCTGAACAACGTAATGGTAAGGTTCATGTGTGGCAGCAAGCCATTTTCGTCACCCTGACCGTCTACTCCTTCTTTATCAATTTAAGTCCGGGGTTAACCGTTGAACACGTCACCATTGCAGGCCCAAGCCAGTTCGTGATTGAGTTTGGCCCGCATACGCCGTACTTCTTTATTGGGATGATTAGCTTTGTAGTGCTAACACTACTCAACCTGGTGGCCATGCGCGCCAACAGCAGCAAGCTAACTTTAGCCAAAACCAACTATATGATCGCCGGCATTTTAGTCTTCATGCTGTCTACTGCGACGATCCACCTAGGCATGACCTACTTCTTGCGTGATTTCTCGCTCACTTGGCTGCCACCAGCTTTGTCGATAAGTGAAATGTTGTTCGTTGGCTATGCCCTGCTGACCTCGCGCTTCTACAGCGTGAAATACCTGGCGTACATGAGCCTAAATGCGATGTTGGTTTGTGCTATTTTGGTGATCCCTTTTGGCGCGATATTTATCCCGCTGACAGACGACAGTCAATGGCTTGTTGCTATCCCAATCTGCGCGATTATCGGCATCACGTGGCATGTTCTCTACAAGCGCGTAAGCCACTACGCCTCGTTCTTTGTCTACGGAAACAAGAAAACGCCAGTACAACAGATCCTCTCACTAGAAGACGATTTCAAGCTGTCGATTGATGATGCAATGCGTCGATTAGGTAGCCTATTGCAGATTCCCGAAGACAAGTTGCGTCTGGTGAACAGCAACTACAACGAAACCTTCTACGAAGATTACCTGTCTACCAACAAGTCCGTTTTAGTGTTCGATGAGCTGTCTCAGGAGCTTGATTACACCGCACCAGCCAAGCGCTCGATAAAAGCCCTATATGACAAGATGAGCTCAAACGACACCGCTTTGGTGATGCCTCTGTTTGGTCAGGGGAAATCGGTCACGCACTTATTGGTCTCATCACATAAGAGCAACGATAAGATGTTCTCTAACGAAGAGATCTCTGCACTGCAAACCTTGTTAACTCGTGTACAAAGCACCATTGAAGCCGATAGACGCATTCGCCAAAGTCGCGCGCTTGCTAATTCTATCGCACACGAAATGCGTAACCCGCTGGCTCAAGTGCAGCTGCATTTTGAGGTGTTAAAACAGCACATTGATAACCAAGCCCCAGCTAAACAAATCCTAAAGGATATTGAGAATGGCCAAGCGGCGATTCAACGCGGGCGACAACTGATTGATATCATCCTGCGCGAAGTCAGTGACAGTACGCCTGAACACGGCCCTGTGGCCATGACCTCTATCCACAAAGCCGTAGATCAAGCCGTAAGCCACTATGGTTTTGAGAATGAAAAGATCATTGAACGCATTCGTTTACCACAACACGCTGATTTTGTAGCAAAGCTCAATGAAACCTTATTCAATTTCGTTATTTTCAACCTGATACGTAATGCAATCTATTACTTTGATTCTTATCCAGAAAGCCAAATTGAGATCAGCACCAACACAGGGCCTTACGAGAACGTTCTGATATTCCGAGATACCGGCCCTGGCATTGACGAAGCCATTGCACATAAGATCTTTGATGACTTCTTCTCTTACCAAAAAAGCGGTGGTAGCGGCCTAGGGCTTGGCTATTGCCAACGTGTGATGCGTTCATTTGGCGGCCGAGTTGAGTGCCACTCTAAACTTGGGGAGTTTACTGAGTTCCACCTGTACTTCCCGGTAGTACCCAATGCACCCAAAGCAGACGCACTTCGTACGCCTTACTTCAATGATTGGAAAAGTAATCAAACCACAACTGAAAACAAACCCAACGCAGAAGTTAAGCCAGATAACCAAGCGGAAACGCAAAGTTCAGAGCCAACAAGTACGCTAACCCCAGAGAACCATTTGGCTCCAACCGTGCTTATCGTCGATGATAAAGAAGTGCAACGCACGCTTGTTCAGATGTACCTGAGTCGACTTGGTGTAAATAGCTTGCAAGCCAAAAACGGTGAGAATGCCGTCGAGCTGTTCAAAACACACAAGGTCGATTTGATCTTAATGGACGTACAAATGCCGGTAATGAATGGTTTTGACGCAAGCCAAATCATCAAGGCACGCTCACCTCAAACACCAATCATTGCTTTGTCTGGCGAATCAGGACAACACGAGTTAGATATGATCAGCAAACTGATGGATGGTCGCCTAGAGAAGCCAACCTCTTTGAAAGTGCTGCAACACGTGCTCGATAACTGGCTTGAAAAAGACTGGGCGTCGAATGCTCCCAAAGAAACCGAAGATGAAGAGTAAATTCAGGAAAACACGAATCGCCATTTTTCCAGTTGATTACTGTCTGCCTCACAACTTTCCTTTAATTATTCATCAAAAAGCCAGCCGAACAAGGCTGGCTCTATCAGAACTAAACGCTCTAATTAATCTAAAAGTGAACGAACATAATCAGCGATTTCTTGGTTTTGGCAATGCTCAAAGAAGCATTGTTGGAAACGTTCGCTGCCAACCGCTGTTTTCACTAGATCTTGGTCGATGGCTCTCAGAGAATCAATAAAGTTATCTTTTACCACCGCCGCTTTCACTTCATTCAAAATTGCTGCATTACGTTGCTGTGGTTCTGCACGCTCTAGTGGATACCCATTACCACGCTCGCCTGTGAACGCTTTTTCAAAGATATAACGAATGTTGAGTTCACCTGCCCAGCCAAAGCCTTTAGCAAAAGCGAGAGCGAGAGCATTACCGTTGTTAATTTGGTTAAACAAGAAAGCATCTGATGGCTCTAGGCAGTAACCACAAACCACCCCCGGATGCAGGTTCAGTGACATCAAAGCACCTTGGCCAGTGCCACATCCTGTCACAACAAAGTCAACAGCCTTTGAGTTAATCAGAATGCTCGCCATAATACCTAGATGAATATACGTTAAGTGGTGATCGTTCTCGTCTGTCATTCCTAGGTTGAAGACATCGTGACCAAAACCACCAGCAACTGACTCTAGTTCAGCTGATACCATAGCATTTTTGCCTGCTTGACTGTTTTCCATCATTAAAGCGATTTTCATTTATCTTCTCCTGCAAGATTGCTGCAAACTCAAAATTTAGAATAAAAAACTAATTAGCGTGCTAACCAACCACCGTCAACAGCAATGGTATAGCCATTAATGTAATCCGATGCTGATGATGCTAAGAACACACAAGGACCTGCGATATCTTGCGGTTTACCCCAACGTTCAGCCGGAATACGCTCAAGAATCGCTTGATTACGCTCAGCATCTTCACGCAGAGCTTGAGTATTGTTAGTTTCCATATAACCGGGGGCTATCGCATTCACGTTGATATTATCGCGCGCCCATTCGTTCGCCATCGCACGTGTCACGCCCATCACAGCACTTTTTGAAGCCGTATAGGAAGGAACTCGAATGCCACCTTGGAATGAGAGCATCGATGCAATGTTAATGATCTTTCCGCCAGTACCTTGAGCCTTAAATTGCTTTGCAACAGCCTGAGACATAAAGAACACCGTCTTGGTGTTCACGTTCATTACGTCATCCCAATCTTGCTCTGAGAACTCAATAGCATCTTGGCGGCGAATAATTCCTGCATTGTTCACGAGAATGTCGACTTGGCCAAACTCAGCCAAAGTGCGCTCTATAACCCCTGGAATGCACGCTTGCTCGAGAAGATCAGCACTCACGTTTAGGAACGAATGACCTGCTGCACTCATTTTCTCAATAGTCTCTTCAGGCTCTGTTCGGTTAACACCGACAACCTTACAACCGGCTTCCGCTAGGCCTAATGCAATACCTTGCCCAAGCCCCGTGTTACAGCCCGTCACTATCGCTACTTTACCTTCCAGACTGAATGACTCTAAGATCATGCTCGCTTCCTCAATTACATTGGATTCATTGCGTATCGTTATTACCAATAATTAAATCATACAATAAGATGTAAATACGAGAGCGACGTTGTAGAAGTTCGATCTTGCACCAAAATCAGTCGAACAAGTGAAACGGCACCACAAACTAAATGAATAGGGGAAAGTGATTTGAAGACGAGAAACCTATAACCCACTATGAACAATGAGTTCGAAGATCACCCAAACCAGATATTTTAGGGATTTGGCAACAATTCCATGATTTAAAAGAGTAAAAGGGTTATACATAATAATGTGTTATCTAAATTACTGAAATTATCATGACGCTCAAAGAGATCCTTAAAATTCCCAATGTCCGCTACTTCTTGATGTTTAGAAGCAGCTACTTTGCGCGTTTTTACTACCCTATATTCACACTACTTTATTTAGATTACGGGTTAACCCTGTCTCAATTCGCGATGCTCAATGTAGTTTGGGCGGCCACCATTGTGCTTGCTGAAGTACCGTCGGGTGCATTCGCCGATACCTTAGGCCGTAAGAAACTGGTGGTGCTGTCTTCGATTGTGATGTTTGTTGAGATCGCCATGATAGCGCTCGTACCAACCGGAAACCCAGACTTGGTGTTCATTGTTTTTCTGATTAACCGGATTCTCAGTGGCTTAGCGATGGCACTGGCCAGCGGTGCTGACGAGGCATTGGCTTACGACACCTTAAAAGAACAAGGCAATGAAGAGTTGTGGCCTCGAGTGCTGCAAATCCAGCTTCGTGTCGCCTCAACGGTCGGTATCTTTGTCACACTAATTGGTGCGGCGATGTACGACGTGAATTTTATGACGAACATCTTTCATTTCCTTGGACTAGCCGAACCAGAAAGCACCAAAGATCTGATGCGTATTCCTGTGTTCGCCACCCTATTTGTAGCGATGATCGCTATCTATGCCGCGATTAATATGCGCGAAGAGAAAAAGCTGATGCCAAGCGACCAAACCAAATTGGCAACCACCATCTCAAGTCTTAAATTGACGATCGATGCAGGTAAATGGGTATTCGCTACGCCTTACGTGCTGTTCATCTTGCTCTACTACAGCCTATTCGAACACACCTCACGCATGTTCCTAACCATGAACAGCCAATACTATCTGGCCATTGATATTCCAATTATCTACTTTGGTTTTATTGGTGCGGGTATCAGCTTGCTTAAGATTATATTGGCAGGACAAAGCCGAAGATTAGCAGAGAGTATGGAGGCTAAAACCTTCATTGTGGTTATGGGATTGGCAAGCATGGCGACTTATTACTGGATCAGTTTAGGTTGGTCGATTTACGGAGTCATTCCGGCACTAGTATTAATCTTTATCATCATGACGATGAACATTTTCATCAGCTACCACCTGAATAAAAAAACCGAATCACACAACAGAGCCACCGTTCTTAGTTTCAAAGGTTTGATGTTTAACCTCGGATACGGTCTGATCGGTATCTTGTACGCTTACTACTATAAGTTGGTGTCTCAGGGCTACACCGAACAAGAAATAGAACAGAACCTTGCCTTCTTGGCCTCACTGTCTTCTTTTTTCTATTACTTCACCTTACTGTTCGTTTTGATCAGCGCGCTGTTCTACTTCAAGAACAGAAAAGAAGCGATTTTCTAAACAATCGATTGATGTCGAGTGACAAGTAAATGAAGCCGTTAAGGTTTACAGCGCAAGTTTTAAAGACCGAATATTCTTCAAAACCGAGCGATTCACGCAACTGACTATTGCTTATTAAAAGAACAAGTCGCTTCTTATATTGGTTTTATTTGTTAATATAATCAGCAAATTACATAACACATGGACGCGTCATGTCTTTTAGTTGGATAGCCTTTACTCTCCTTGCTGCCTTTAGCCAATCTTGGCGCAATGCCTTTCAAAGTAAATTAAGTGGCACCATGAGCGTGGCTGGCGTGACGTTGGCGCGTTTTATTTGGGCTGGCCCAATCGCCCTTATTTACCTCTACACCCTCTATCAATGGCAGCCAGTCTCCGCACCGGATTTTTCGGGTGAGTTTGTTTTCTATATTGTTGCTGCCGCCATCATGCAGATCCTCGCGACCGGCTTAATGGTGATGCTGTTCAAGCTCGAAAACTATGCGATAGGCGCAGGCTTAGCCAAGTGTGAAGCCCCCGTATCTGCTGTGCTATCCGTATTGTTTTTTGGTACTGCTTTGACACTAACAGGTTGGGTCGGCGTACTTATTGGTACTTTAGGCGTGCTAATCATGAGTAGCGCTTCTGGCTGGCGAAGCTTGTCCCCGAAAGTGTTCTTATTAGGTATGGCGTGTAGCACCGCCTTTGCTTTAACGTCTCTTTGGGTACGGGAAGCAAGTTTGAGCATAGGGTTGCCCTTCCCTCATAGCGCTGCTTGGGTGCTGTTCCTCGTCATTTCCCTTCAGACAGTGATTATCTGTACGTATCTCTTTTTCAGAGAACGCGACACGCTGCGCCTGATATTCAAGAAGTCGAAACTAGTCATCATGACAAGCTTAGCGAGTGTTATCGGTTCTCTGGGTTGGTTTAGCGCGATGTCGCTTCAAGCCGTGCCGTACGTAAAGACACTCGGGCAAGTCGAAGTGATCTTCATGGTGTTGATATCCTATTTCTGGTTAGGGCAAAGCATCGCGCGCAAAGACATTCTTGCGCTCATCTTGCTTTCTATCGCAGCAGTATTGGTTATGTGGCAGTGACGAGCTCGTTAATATGACTAGGACAAATTGAAGTCATATTGCGACCGTTTGTTTTCGCTTGATATAACGCTTTGTCGGCTCGGCTAATAAACCCATTCCAACTCTCATGCGGGTGAAGCTGAGCAACACCAAAACTCGATGTCAGAAACATCTCATGTTCTTGTACTGCTGATACCTCTGAAATAGACAATCGTAACTTGCAGGCAATAACCTGAGCTTGTTGGAAATCGACATTAGGCAATAAAATCATTATCTCGTCTCCGCCAAAACGAAACGCACTGGCTTTAGGCGATGTTTTTATCGCACTTTGAACCATTTCAGCAAAAGACTTGATCACGAGGTCACCTACAATGTGTCCGTGTTGGTCATTGATCGACTTAAAATTATCAATATCCATCATAATGGCACTAACAGGTGCAGTTTCCGCCTGCTTCATGATAACTGGAACCATCTCATCTAATGCTCTGCGGTTTCCCAGTACCGTTAGAGGATCGCTGTAGGACAGCTCGTGAATAGAACTAAGCAACCTTGCGTTAATCAGCCAAAGCATTGTAAAGCTCATCGACACAATAAGAACGATGCTCACTAAAAAGGCAAGTTGATGAATGAGAGTGGCCGCCATGAAATCCTGGAGCTCAGTTGAAAATAGCGTCACCAGTACTCGGAAAACCATAAACCCGCCATATATCGTAAATGACAAGGCCATCATCCGAATACCTAGAGTCAAGTCATCACGCCGGCCCTTTAATACCGCAAAGGCAGTGCAAAGAGTCACAAAAGCCAGATATAAACTAATGAGGATAATTCGAGCCTTTATGGAAGGCTCATAGAACGTGAAGTAAATAAAACATGGCAAAAGAGCCAACATCATTAGACTACTGAGGTAGGTGCATTTGAGAGAGTATTCTCGAAACAGACATAAGCTATACAAGGCGAGATGAAAACCAAGCGCAATGACCATATTGGCACCAATAACGGTGACCCAATCAGGGAACTCCCCTCTTAGGCTCAACATCAACGGCCCAGTTCCGATAACAAATATTGAAATGGAAAAGATTGAAAGCCCTTTAATGGACTGTTGAGTGAATTGAAATAACAACAAGCCAATACAGTAAATGAAAGAGAACAAAATAATAATAAAATTAAGTGTTCTCATATCCAGCGAAAAACCATCCATGATTTTCTATCTTCCATACGCAACCAAATTTCAACATGGTCAATAATCATGCAAACCACAAAAACATTCACCATGTGAATCTTTTTATTTTATAAAAAAAGGGGGTAGATCACATATGCGGAGATTTTTATCGCATGAGTCCATGATATGGATAGGCATGTAACACTCGCCCCCATAGAGTTTTATCGCATCACTGAATCTACAGGCTTCTGCACTCGTTACTTGGTTGAATGACGACTGTCTGGCATTATGCGCCCAAGAAATCTCTAGGGCTGTTGACCTTAGTTATTATACAGCAAAGAATGAACGAAGGTAGTCAGTGGTAGAAAACAGCCAACAATTAAGTGACCGTTACGACGAACATGGTTACTTTGTTATCAGAAATTATTTCAATGAAGCTCAAATTGCATCGCTTAGAAAAGTCGTGCTGAAATTTCATGAATCATGGAAAGCAGACAACGAAGAATTCTATAAAGAAGAAGCATTTAACTCGTCTTTAATTACGGGAAGCGAGTATTTGCTCGCCGACGATAGAAGCGTGCTTTTCGACTTCATCAGCTCGAAACAAGTGATGAACGTGGTTGATGCGGTGATTCCGAACAAACCAGCATTCATGAATACACAGCTGTTCTTCAACCCAGTAAATCCGCAACAAAAAGACTTCTGGCATCGTGACTGTCAATACGATTACGACGTTGATGACCAAATGAAAGTCATCATGGAAACCCAGGTATTGCATCTGCGAGTGCCCATTTTTGATGAGCCAGGTATGGAACTTATCCCTGGCACACACAAGCGTTGGGACAACGAAGAAGAGTACAATGTTCGCCAAGAAGAAAACGGCAAAGTGAGCAGCGATGACATCTCTGGTGGTAAGCAGATACCATTAGCCGCCGGTGACTTATTGGTGTTTTCAGCGGACATGATCCACCGAGGCCGATATGGCTTGGATCGTTTGGCTTTGGATATTTTGATCTTTGATTCGGCGGCAGACTATGTCGACTACGTTGATGACGATTGTCTGCCAACACCAGCCATGTTGAGCAACATTTCCGACCCAAGATTATTTATGAACACGCTACACTTAAAATCGATGCAGTACTCATAATCCATAAAGGTGCCCAAACTATGACTGACACTAAGCAAAATACCCGAATTAGCCAGTTCCGTTTCGGTCAGCCAAAAGAATCTCTCAAGTTAGAACATGTCGCTTTAGGGGTACTAGACAAAGATAAAGTTCGCGTACAAATTGAAGCGACTAACATCAACCCTAGTGATCTGTTGTCGATTTATGGTGTGGGCCAATACAAACATAGCCATCAGCCGCCGAGAGTACCGGGATTTGAAGCGGTAGGAAGGATTGTAGAATCCAGCAGTGCTGAGTTTATAGTGAATCAACGAGTGCTTGTGGCAACCAGTGGAACATGGCAGAACTATGTCGATGTATCACCAGATGATCTGTTCCAAATTCCTCAACATTTAGACAATGGCTACGCCTGTCAGTTGTACATTAATGCGCTAACCGCATGGGTGCTAACGACAGAAATAGCCAAGCTGACCCAAGAGGATGTGTTGATCATCAACGCGGGCAGTTCAGCCATCGGTAAGATCTTCTCCCAGTTATCAGCATCACTTGGCTTCAACATCATTGTCGTTACATCACAGCAGACACAATACCCTGCCACTTCCTGTTGGGTGATAGATGCGAACGCTGATCTAGTTTCTCAAATTAAGGCATTAGGCTTGCCTATGCCAACCGTTGCCTTTGATGCGATTGGCGGCTCACCCGGAACCGATCTTGTTCACACCCTTGGCAACAACGGGCGCTTTATCAACTATGGGACGCTGTCGTTGGATTTTTACGAGCCACGCTTCTTTGAGTACGCGAAAAACCAACACATCGATTTCAGCACCTTCTTCTTGCGTTATTGGGAGGAAGCAGAAGGTAAAGATGTTCGCCGTGATAAGTTCACGACCATGCTAGATCACTTCATCACAAACGACATTCAGCTCGACGTTGACCGCTATCTACCATTCGATGAAGTGCAAACCGCGATTGATCTCATTGAATCGAAAACCACACGCCTAGAGGGCAAGATCATCTTACTGCCACAGTAAGTGAGAGTTGGACGATATATACCTTGTTTATTTCAACAGGCAAGACGTTCAACAGCTTACAAGCGTGCTTGTTAATACACCATCGCTTAGGAAGTTTGATTAAAGAAATCGAAGATTGAAAAGATAGCGAAGAGTTGTGGTGCATTTCTCCATAACTTAAGTGGTTACGAGATGGTCATGAATCACATTTATTTGAAACATCAATTAGTTATATCATTAGAAATATGATACTGATCACCCATAAGATAACCTCGATTCTATATGGTAGCGTCATACTTAAAACCACGATGTGAACATAATTATGAAAAGACACATACTATCAAGCGCCATCCTACTCTCTCTAGCCTTTCCCACCTTTGCAGCTGATGGCGATATACACGATGTCACGATACTGGGTACTTCAGATATCCACGGTCATTTTATGGCGTGGGATTACGCGGCAGATAAACTCAACACTCGTGGTAGCTTGAGCCAAATCGCGACCAAAGTTGGTGAGATCCGCAAAGAGCAATCTAACATTATCCTTGTCGACGCTGGCGATACCATCCAAGGCAACTTCGTAGAAACCTTCAAAGACGAGCCCGTTGATCCAATGATGCTTGGCTTTAATCACATGAAATACGATGTGTGGGTTTTAGGTAACCACGAATTCGACTTTGGCCTCAAAACCCTCAACAGGGCCGTTACCCAATTTAAAGGGCAGTCTCTCGGTGGCAACATCAAGAACAAAAACGGAAACCCATTCCTGCCTGGTTACACCATCCTAGAACGCGGTAGCATTAAGATCGGCGTGATCGGAATGGATACCCCAATGACGGAGGTCTTTGCGCAAGGTACCAACCGTTTAGAAGGCGTCACTTTCACTAATCCAACCTTGGAAGTGAAGAAAATCGTCAAAGAGATTGATGATAAAGTGGATGCCATCATATTGGTTGCCCATATGGGAATTGAGAACGAGAATGACATTGCCGACACCGGTGTCACCGACATTGCCAATGCAAACCCAGAGCTTGATGCCATCGTCGCTGGCCACATGCACACTCGCATCGATAAAGCCGTTGTAAATGGCGTTATTATTACTGAACCCGACAAATATGGCCGCGCCCTATCTCGTATTGATCTTCAATTTGAAGAGCGCGATGGCACATTCACTCTCGTCAACAAAGACAGCTTCACCTATAAAATTAAAGGTATAGACTCTGATGAGAATATGGACGAGTTATACCAGCCTTACCACAAACAACTCCGAGAAATGGCGAACAGACCTGTCGCTCAGCTTACCGGCGTTGATTTAGTCCCTGAAAATGAAATCCGCGGTATCCCTCAAGTCCACGTTCAAGACACAGGCATCAGTGCGCTATACCAAGAAGCGAGCTTCTTCTATGCACCCAAAGCCAATGTCATTGCACTTCAAATAGACAACGACAATGCAGAGCTCGATGTTGGCCCAATCAAAGCCAAAGACATCGCGTACAACTACCAATACGCAGGTGGCGAAATCACTGTCTACCAGATGACAGGCAAAGAGTTAAGAACCTACATGGAATGGTCTGCGGGCTACTTCAACTCAGTGCAACCCGGTGATGTGACCTACAGCTTTAACCCTGAACGCAGAGCTTCAAAATACTCAACTAATGACTTCTTCGCGGGCGTGACTTATACCATCGACCTCACTCAGCCTGCAGGTACACGCATCACCAACCTCGCGTTTGCAGATGGCACACCGGTTACTGATCAAACAGAAATCCGTATTGGTATGAATAGCTATCGAATGGGTCATCTAACCAAGAAAGGCGGCGTGCTAGAAGGTGAATCATTCCCTGTACTCTTTGATACGGAAGCAGAGTATGGAGAAGAAGCAGGCACGATCCGTAATATGACAATCAAGTATCTTAAAGAAGAAAAGAACGGTCAGTATGAAGGTAAAACTCAGCAGCGATGGGCTCTTTCTGGTTTAGAGAGCCGCTACAATGAACAGCGAGAGATCGTAAAGTCTTTGATTAATGATGAAACCATATCAATCCCGACCAGTGACGATGGCCGCTACACAAACATCGCTTCTATCAACGTAAAAGAACTGATGTTCACATCTGACGAAGCCAAACAAGCAGCCATAACCACACGCGAAAAGAAACTGGCGCAGGCAACTGAGCAAGAGAGTAAGCAGATCAAACGCGAAATCACTCTGATCGAAGCACTCAATTAACCCCTGACCTCAAACCAATAACGACTTAACGACGCTTAGAGCGTGGTTAGGTCGTTTTTGTTCCCATTTTCCAACACCACATCTGTACTGAGTAAAACGGTTAATATTGGATGAATGATCTGCAAAGGCCAACTCATAGTTGGACAAAATCTTCTCAGCGAGTTTCCTAAATTAGTGATTATGAATCACTTCAAGTATTGCAAACCTCCAATCAAGTGGCCAAATTCACTCAGCCACTACAGTACCACTACACGGTTGCTATAACGCCAACTCGTAAAGGTGATAAACGTCTTCACTGGTCAACGTTCTTGGGTTGCCTCCCATACAAACATCATCCATGGCTTTTTGAACCCAACCATCAATATCCGCATGCTTAACCCCAAGATGAGCCAGCCCAGAAGGGATACCCACTTCACGAGACAACGTGCAAATCAGGTCCACCGCTAATAGGGCTGCATTAGTGTCGTCTAACTGAGACGTATCCCCACCCATCGCTTCAGCTACTTCTCTAAACGCACTTGGAATCGTTTGAGCATTGAATGCGCTCACCACAGGCAGCAAGATAGCATTACAAACGCCATGCGCTAGGTTGTGTGTTGCCGAAGGCTGATGTGACAACGCATGAACCGCGCCTAATCCGGCTGAGTTGAACGACATCCCCGCTAAAAATTGCGCATCAGCAAGTGCCGACCGAGCTTCTATGTTCGCTCCATCCTTTACTGCCATAGGCAGCCATTTGGCAATTAGCTTAACCGCCTCGAGTGCGGTCGGAAGTGTTAAACGATGGGCGCCAGGAGTCACAACCGACTCAATGGCATGGGTCAGCGCATCCATACCCGTTGCAGCGGTAACAGAGGCAGGCAAACCAACCATCAATGATGGGTCGTTAACCGCAACATCTGGAATCTGTTTGGTGTCGACGATCACCATCTTAACGAGATTCTTCTCATCGGTAATCACCGAATTGGACGTCATCTCCGCCGCTGTTCCCGCCGTTGTATTAATAGCAATAAAGAACGCACCGCTATTCTTAACCAGGCCGACCCCATTATAATCGGTGATTTCGCCTTCATTTGATGTGACAATACGAATCGCTTTCGCACAATCAATAGGGCTACCGCCACCAACCGCAATCAAACAATCGCACCCGCTCTGTTGGTAAAACTCAGCACCTTGATTAACCAAACTAACGGTCGGGTTAGGGGTGACCTTATCAAAGGTGACATAATCGAACCCTTTATCATCGAGTGCACAATAAAGAGAATCTAATATCCCCAATTCAATAAGGTTTTTATCTGTCACTATCATTGCTTTTTTTACGGGTCGACAGTCCAACACTGCAACAGATTCTGCCACCGCACCTACGCCGGATAATGATAGTTTTGGTAAATTTAATGCAAACACCATAGTCATTCCTTTACGGTAAGAGCCCGACGGATCGGGCCGATATCAATTACTTCTCAACTCGCAATCCATACGTCTTGAACTTATCGAGTACATGATCCATCTCTTGGTTTGGAAGCACTGGAACGTCTGGCTGAATCGCTGCACACTTGAGATAAAGCTCAGCCAATACCTCGGTTTCATGTGCTAACCACAATGCTTTCTTCAGATTTTCACCAACGGTGATCATGCCATGATGTTGAAGAAGAATAGATTTACTTTGACGAATGCCAGCATCTACATAATCAGCCAACTTAGGAGAGCCAAAGGTAGCATAAGGTACACAAGGTATTTCTGCCGCGCCCGATGCTGCAACCATATAGTGGATCGCCTGGATTGGACGATTGAGTATAGACACTGCTGTCGCGTTAATGGCGTGGTTGTGAACAACGGCATGGCAATCCTCTCTCGCTTGGTAGCAGGTTAGGTGGAAAGCCCATTCGCTTGATGGAATTTTGCCTTCCTCAAATTCTCCGGATTCGCTTACATAAACGATCTTTTCCGGTGTCAGATTCTCATATTCAATACCCGTTGGAGTGATCAATAAACCACCTTCATAGCGCACCGAGACATTACCTGCGGTGCCTTGGTTTAATCCCAGCTTAGTCATCTCTAAGCATGTATCGATAATGTCTTGTGCTAGTTCATTTCTTGTTATTGTCATCGTATTACTTCCTTAAGCTGGCGTTACGCCTTTCTTTAAAATGATGTTTCCGTATTTAGCGGTTTCGCCCGTCAGTACAACTGCAAAGCATTTTTCGGCGCGGTCGTAAAAATCAAAACGATCCATGTGTTCTAATGCAGGCTTGTCTTTCGTGGTCTTTGTGATTGCCGCCATGTATTTCGATTCAACTGTTGGGTCGAGCTGGTCACCCTCTACTGCTTGCATCATGATCAGCGGGCTTTGGCAGTACACGTCGAGCTCAAATAGCGGTATTGTGCCCTCTAACAGCGTATCGATATTCACGCCATCGGCTCTTAGCACCACATGCGATCCAAACGTCTCCGCAGGAAAATGGGCGTCGGCAAACAGAATTTCATCGCCATGCCCCATTCGACTTAATACGGCAAGCAGTTCTGGGCTTATTGCCGGATGGATTCCTTTAAGCATTGTGTATTTCCTCCAATAACTGGGCGTATTGTTCACGGCTCTCAGACGGGGTGATGACTTGGTAAGCAGGCTTCATATTTTCTTGGGCATGATTGGCATCAATAAATACCCCAGCCCCTGCAAAGGCATACATCGCTGCCCCCGTCACTGTGGCTTCAGGCTGTTCAACCACATGGATAGGGATGCCAACAACGTCAGCTCTTATTTGGTTCCACAGTCTATTTTTAGACCCACCACCCACCACCATTAAACACTCGGTATTTAAGCGACAAGTCGTGGAAAGATAGTGCAGACTGCTCTTGAGTTTGAAGGCCAGTCCTTCTAGAGCGGCGCGGTATATCTCGCCCCTTGTGGCATTAATGGACAGGCCAGTAATCGCACCATTTCCTTTACCGTCACCACCAAGTAAAAAGGATGGATCGAACCTAACGCCATTTGCACCGATAGGGGCCGCTTCGCCTTCCGAAACCATCACCGCGTATTTACTGCTGCTCTCGGCAATATCCGTAAAGTAGGTGTTGGCGACCCATTCCATTACTGCACTAGAGAGCCATTGGATTGCTGGGTTAAACAAATCATTTTTAGCATCAAGCTCTGTTGTCATGCCCTCTTTGAGATAGTCAGGTTTTAACTGAGGACGTGGCGAACGAGCCATCAAGATCTCCCAAGTCCCTGAGCTTAAGAAAGACTGATTCTCTTTGGCACCAGAGCCGAACAAAGCAAACTGAGTGTCGTGACCTGCTGAAATCACTGGAACTCTGTTTGGAATGCCAAGCAGGAAGGCGACATCGTCTTTTAAACAACCCACTATTTCGCCCGCTTCAACCATGGGAGGAAAGTGCGCCTTCGTCAGCTCTAGGTACTGTAATACCCCTTCATTCCAGTCACCGCTGTCTAGGTCCGTCATCATCGACGTGCCAGCCATCGTTCGATCGGTTGTTAATTCGCCCGTCAGCTTTTGTGTCAACATCGACGAAATAAACACCCACTTATCCATATTGCTATAGACTTTTGGTTCGTTGTCTTTCAACCACTTAAGCTTGAATAAGGTATTGAACGAATAATCCCCGATGCCGTTGGTCAAATACAGTTCATCGCGGTCAATATCTTGCGAGATCTGGCTCATCACAGGCGCGGTACGAGCACATTTCCAAGAAATAATGGGATAGATCTGCTTTCCATCTTTATCGAAGGGCGCCCCGTCCACTCCAAAGGTAGTGACAGAAACGGCAACAATATCCGTCGAATTAATTTGAGCCGTTACCTGCTTTGAACACTCAACAAGCTTTTTCCAAATCTGTTGAAAATCCCAAACATGTTTAGTGCCATTCTGTAGCGTTTCATTAGCAATATAGTGCGACGCAACAATTTCACCTTGCTGGTTAATCGCAATAGAGCGGACGTTGGTGGCTCCGCAATCAAGAATAATAGCAATCGACATAACTCACCCCTTTAAGGCCTACCCCAAGTTGGGGCAGGCAAAATTAGTTACCTATTGAATTACTTATAGATAGGGCCGAAGTTCTGACAAGCGCGATAGTCCTGTCCCTCAACATCCTGACCAAATGCAGACCAAGTATGCGGACGAAAGATGTCTTGGCTATCCACGTTATGCATCGATACCGGAATACGCAGCATTGCAGCGAGAGAGATTAAATCGCCGCCAACGTGGCCTGAAGTGATAACACAGTGGTTAGCGCCCCAGTTTGCCATAACGTCATAAACCGATTTAAATGCGCCTTGGCCAGTCAAGCGAGGGACGAACCAGGTCGTTGGCCAAGTCGCGTTAGTGCGCTCATTTAGGGTATTATGAACATCTTCTGGCAGTTCGATAGAGTGCCCCTCAGCAATTTGCAGCACTGGACCAATACCCGAGATAATGTTGATTCGATGCATAGTAAATGGCATGCCACCTTCAGTTAGGAACTGAGACGAGAAGCCGCCCCCACGGAAGTATTCTTCAATGGCTGGGCACCATTTCGTTGCATTTAGAGACGCTTCAACGTCGGCTTGTGTCAGTTCCCAGTGCGGTTTCATCGCCGGCTTACCATCAGCTGTTCTCGCTTTACCTGCCCCATCGAGCGCTGCTGAGCCAGAGTTAACCAGGTGCAAGAAACCGGAATCTGGGCGGGTCCCTGTCACACGCTCTACCGCATCTTCAGACCAGTAGGTACGAACATCATGGAAAACCTGAGCCTCACCCGTCAGTAGCTTACCAAACATCATATTTACGCCGTTCAACGCGTCGTTTTCTGTTGCCACACAGATTGGTTCACGAATGCCGTTCCAATCAAATGAGGAGTTCAAGATGGCCTCTGAAAAATCGCCATTGGGCAAATGATCGGTCCAATGACGCTGACCTTGGAAGCCAGCCAGAATAGCATTGTGTCCTAGCGATTCTTCACCAAAGCCTAGCTCTGCAAGTTTTGGGTTGCCTTGCATCAAATCGCGCATGATCATGGTCATCTTAATGACGGTATCCCAATCCTCTGCTTTACGCTCTTCGGTGAAAGGGGTGCCGTTATAATCTTTACCTTCTTTACACCAGTCTCGTACCCAAGCACGTGCCAGTTCAAACTCTTTCTTGTCATAGACTTCTCGATCCAAACGGCGTTTGATTTCTGTCATATCGACATATTCATTACGCATGCCCAGATACTTCTGGAAGAACTCAGGGTTAACCACAGAGCCCGCGATGCCCATAGATACAGAGCCCATCGAGAGATAAGATTTACCGCGCATTGACGCGACGGCTAAACCTGCACGGCAGAAGCGAAGAATCTTGTCCTGTACGTCACTTGGGATTGACTCGTCTCCTGCGTCTTGCACTTCTTTGCCGTAAATTGAGAATGCCGGTAAACCCACTTGTGAGTGGCCTGCCATCGCGGCGGCTAGGTATACTGCACCTGGACGCTCAGTACCATTGAAACCCCAGATGGCTTTTGGTGTATGCGGGTCCATATCAATGGTTTCTGTGCCATAACACCAACACGGTGTTACTGTCAGTACAAGGCCCACATTTTCACGTTTAAATTTGTCAGCCGTCGCAGCAGATTCTGCTACACCACCAATACAAGAGTCGGCAAGGACACACTCCACTTTCTCTCCGCTAGCATGGCGAATATTCTCTTGAATAAAATGAGCTGCGCGCTGAGCCATTCCCATAGTTTGATCTTCAAGAGATTCGCGTACACCCATTTGACGACCGTCGATGGTAGGACGAATACCGATTTTAACTAACTGTGACATCATTGATGTTCCTTATTATTTCTTTAATTCAGGGGGCAGGTTAATGCTGCCCCTGTGGATAATTCTTTACTTAACTTGGTAACCTTTTGCGCCGTAGTACACTAGGTAAACGAAGCCAATGAATGGGATAACAAATGCGGCACCAATGCCTGCTGCATCTGAGATTTGCCCCATGATGGCGGTTAGCAGTGCACCACCCAGGATTGCCATGATTAAGAAGCTTCCACCAAACTTTGAATCAGACCCTAAATCTCTCAGTGATAGCCCAAAAATAGTCGGGAACATCAGAGACATACATGCAGACACACCGACTAGTGCATAAGCTCCTGCTAACCCACCCACTACCATGATTACAGCGACTAAAATCGCAGCGATCGCAGCCAAAGCAGCAAGTAGTTTTTGTGGTTCAATGTGTTTCATCAGCGCGACACAAACCCAGCGCATGACAGAGAAAATCACAATAGATGTCAGTAGGTATGTTGATGCTTCTGCTTCTGTACCGCCGACTTCTTGCATCACGTAACGAATAGTCCATGACCAACAACCAATTTGCGCACCGACATAGAAAAACTGAGCTAACACGCCTTTGGTGAAGTGGCTTCGCTTGACAATACGGCGGTACGCCTGACCAAATGTAGACTCACCGGTAGTACTTGTGTCCTTTGCGGCCGGCATCTTAGTTTTAAGAATCAATAGCCAAATTAAAGCAATAACAACTGCTACGCCCATATAGGGCATCATTACTGCGTACAGTTCGTCAGATTGAATTTTCGCTAGTTCGTCAGCAGCCATGGCCGCACGTTCACTATCCGTTGCAGGGTTTAGTTGCGATAAGATGTAAAATTTGCCAATTAACACCCCAGTGATCGAACCAATAGGGTTACAAGCTTGAGCAATATTTAGACGTCGAGTTGCGGTTTCTTCAGGACCCATCGCTAATATGTATGGGTTGGCACTTGTTTCTAGAATGGAGAGACCGCCAGCTAGAACAAATAATGCCAGCAAGAAAGGTAAATATTCCATTGCTTGCGCGGCGGGATAAAATAGCAGTGCGCCGGTTGCAAACAATCCAAGGCCCAAAAGCACTCCGGCTTTATAACTGTATCGCTGTATGAAAAGCGCAGCGGGAAGAGCCAAACAAAAATAAGCGCCATAGAAAGCCGTTTGTACCAAACCGGATTGCATATCGGTTAAAGTAAATACTTTTCGAAACTGTGCAATAAGTACATCAGTCATGTTATTTGCCAAACCCCACATGGCAAAACAACAACATAGTAGCCAAAAAGCAAATTTAATTTCCTTTGGTATTACCTCTACTTTATTATTCCTCTGTGTTTCAGACGAACTTATATTGAGAGTATCATTCATAAGATATCCTTATTTATTAATTAAATTATTTATTTTTATTTTAAAGTTTATTTTGTTTCACGTTATTACAAATCAGTTATTACTACATCTACCGATTCGTTATCACATATTTTAAGAAGACTTCTTTTTTTGTATTTAGATTTATCGGCAATTAGAATAACTTGATCAGATATATCGATAAAACTTCTTTTTATTTGATAGTTATATTCATTTGAATCCCAAACTCCTGAGTCATAATCAAACCCAACGCAGGAAAAGAAGCAGACGTCCAAAGACATATTAGCCAGTGTCTCCACTGCTAGTGGACCATAGAAACTACTGTACTTCTCGGAATAACTGCCACCAGTACAAATTACATTAATATTACTTTTACCTTCAAGGGCAATAACATTCTGAAGAGAATTGGTAATAATAGTGCAACTGATATTTGGAATCTCTCGAGCGAGACACCAACTCGATGAACTTGCGTCTAAACCTATTACCATTTCTTCTTTAATATAATCTAACGCTTTGCTTACCAGTAATTCCTTTTCTTCTATATAGTCCTTAGAACGCGCATGAAAAGAAAGACCTTCATCAATTTCTTGAACACTAATAGCCCCACCATGAACTCTTTTAAGTGCGCCCGATTCATCAAGCTTTTTTAAATCTCGACGAATGGTTTCCACAGAAACATTAAAGGCTTCTGCTATTTCTTCGACGGTTGCACTTCTTTGATCATTTATTAGTTCAACAATTTGTAGGCTTCTCATAATGGTCTCCCGCTTGCTTGATTATTAATTTACCAATGAAAAAATGGCAAAACTGTGACGAAATCGCCATCAAGCCCGTTATTGACCGATTTGTGACTGATATTGTGGACTATTAAACACAAATGCCCGAAACTTATAAAAACAGTCATTCATTAATAAGGAATTATAATTGTTAGAACAGCTTGTAATCACCACTTACATAGATTGAATGATATTGCGAATACTTGCCTATTTAGACCAAAGCGTATAACTCAGGAGAGGGGAGGACACGAAATGTCTGCACAGAGACAGTAATAAGAATCCACCAAGTAAACATGAAACAATGATTAGTTGAACTTGGCTAACTAAAGTGGGTAAAAACAAGAGAATTAATACTCTAAGAAACTTGGGGGCATTAACAAGTTAGAGAAACAGCACTATCCCCCTCCCCCAACACACTTTCATAAAGAAAACCTTTAACACGTTAAACCATGATTTATTGCACTTAAACGTGGTCACGAACCGTCTGACGATAAATTCGAAAGCCTCTGAGGTGACTCTAAGCTCCCACAAACACCTGTATTCCTCCTCACACTGATCTATTTCTCTCTTTTCGCAGTACAAGTTATTAATTATTCGATATAAATCGCTTTCTTTTTCAAATTGTTGTCTACAGTTTTATAGAGCTTGTCGCTTCAGTAATTGCCACAAGTAACGACACCTTTTGATGGTAGGTTTTGGTTATAAGGAAAGGAAATGGAAAGCCCAATTGTCACACTTACACATGCCAGCAAAAGCTTTGTTGATGGCAACGATACCCATCACGTGCTGGAAAATGTCGACTTCGCTTTGGCGACAAGCGCAAGCGTGGCTTTAGCAGGGGCGAGTGGCAGTGGAAAGAGTACTTTACTCAACCTAATCGCGGGCTTTGAACCTCTAACTGGTGGCGAGTTGTGGCTCGATAACGAGAACACATCAGATTGGAGAGATCCACAGTGGAGCCGATTCCGCCATCAAAAACTAGGCGTGATCTTTCAACAGTTCAACTTACTAACCCCACTCAACGTAAAACAAAACATCGCCTTCCCGCTCCATTTAAATCAACAAAAATGGAGCGACTGGTGCGATTATTTAGTTGATGCATTGGGCATCAGTGAGCTACTCGAAAGACACGTATCTGCACTCTCTGGCGGTCAGCAACAACGAGTCGCTATTGCGCGCGCGCTAGCCCATAAACCTAAGCTACTGCTTGCCGACGAACCCACAGGCAACCTCGACCAAAAAGCAGGCATTGAGGTAATGAAGCTGCTGAGTGAAATCACTACACAAGGCAACACTGCCGTGCTTTTGGTTACGCACAGCCCAGAATGCGCCAGCTTTATGCAGACAAAATTGGTGTTAGACGATGGTTGTTTAAGGAACGTAGATCTAACCCCAAGAGCAGCAACGTTGTGAGTCATTCAATGAAGCAAACTGGCTTTGCTCAGAACCAGCTCACCCATACCAAACTGACTCTGAATCTATTCGCGGCGCACTATCGTCAATCACCATTGCAAGCCGCAGCGATTCTGATCGGCATTGTGCTAGCGGTCACCTTGTTTGTCGCAGTGCAAGCCATCAACCTCAATGCCAAGCGCAGTTATGCAGAATCGACCGAACAACTTAGCGCCCAAGCGCAGAACCTGATCATTCCACCAGCAGGGCAAAACTATTTACCAGAATCGCTCTACTTCAAGCTAAGACAGAATGGATTAAGCGCAGCACTACCCGTGATTGAAGGACGAGTGAGAGACGAGCAAGGTCGTCGTTGGTCGGTACAAGGCAGTGAGCTAATCGCCGCCCTCACTTCAAGATCTCGCCACGCTCGCATCGACGAAAAAAGCAATACTCAAGCCAAAGAGCCAAACATTTCCCTGTTAGACAATGCCTTACCTTTGCCGCAACTCTTAGCGGGTGAACCCATTGTGATGATGAGCCAATCTCAGCACCAGAGTTTGGACGAAGTGGACACGCTCACTTTGGATGAAGTACTCACCAAGGTTGTGGTGCTGCCAGATGAATGGCAACTGGGTAGCCGAATGTTGATGGACATTGGATTCGCTCAGCAACTGCTTAACAAGCAAGGGCAACTGAGCTATATCGCTATTTTTGACACTAAGAGCGACACTAACAGCAATGCTCAGGATAAATGGCAAAGCCTTATTGGCGAGCAAGGGCAATGGATATCCAATAACCAAAGCACGGATCTCGGTTCAATTACCGATAGCTTTCACCTCAATCTCACCGCCATGAGTTTGTTGGCGTTTTTAGTTGGCCTGTTCATCGCTTACAACGGTGTGAAGTACAGTTTGCTGAAACGTAATCGGCTGTTGGTACAAATTCAACAAGCTGGGATTGCGCCAAGCATCGTATTTTCAGCTCTGTTAGTCGAGCTGACTGTTTTAGTCACACTGGGCGCGTCGCTTGGTTTCATTCTCGGCATTCAACTCAGCCATTGGCTACATCCCACCGTCGCAATAACGCTTGAGCAACTTTATGGTGCAACACTGCTTCCCGGCACATGGCAGTGGCAATGGTTAGTGCAGGCACTGCTACTCACGCTGGCCGCAACGCTTGTCGCGTGTTGGCAGCACTTTAAACAGCGAGTGCGACAACCCCTCTCTTCCCATGGCGGTTTCTATCAAGCGCCGGAAACGTCTAACGAAAATCAGCTGTTTGTTATCGGGTCAGTATTAACTATTCTCGCGTTAGCAGGGTTATGGCTGAGCGAACATCATCGCTTCACCATGGCATGGCTCGGAGTGTTAGTGGTGTCGATTCCTTTGTATTTGCCCAAAACACTCAGCGTGCTAGCGAACTGGAGCGAAAAACGTACCCAATCGGGGTTGATACAATATCTGTTCGCTGAGCTGCGTGAACTTATCTCCCCTCTCTCCCTTGCCATGATGGCGTTGCTTCTCGCCGTCACCGCTAACATGGGAATGAATACCTTAGTCGGCAGCTTTGAATCCACCTTGAAACAATGGCTAGAACAGCGATTACACGCAGACATTTACGTTAGCCCTGCCCAAGGTGAAATCGCGAATGTGGAACGTGCGTTAGAGCAGTTTGAAAATGTTGAAACCGTTTATAAGCAATATTATGTCGACGATAACTTGCAGGGCTTACCGACTTTGCTCGGCACCAAAGACAAAGACACACTTGAGCAAACCATGGTATTCCAATCCCACCTTGATGATTTCTGGACTCGCTTTTACCAAGGTGAGTTCGTGGCAATCAGCGAACCTACGGCGGTGAAGCTCGGCTTGCCCGTTGGAAGCCAACTCAAGCTCGACGCGATCCAAGACAAAACACTCATCGTCGGGGCGATTTTCCACGATTACGGCTCACCGAATGGCGAAGTGTTGCTTGCACCTAATTTATGGCTCGAAAGTGGATTTACTGACTTACCCACCAGCTTGGGAATCAAAGTTTCTGGCGACCCACAAGTGGTGTACGAACAGCTACGCCAGCAACTCAATCTGCACCCAAGTCAGCTTTACGATCAAGCACAGATCAAATCGATCGCTTTAGATATCTTCTCACAAACCTTTGCCATCACTCGGGCGCTTAATGGCGTCACTTTAATGGTGGCGGTGATAGGGTTGTTCTGCGCCTGTTTCATGTTGCTCGATGCACGCAAAGCCGCTATTGCAAGGTTGTACGCGCTCGGTGTTAGTCAGCGAAAATTGATGGCGATGGTGGTCGGGCAAATCGTAGTTCTGGTCGCCTTCACTCTGGTTATCGCTTTACCACTCGGCGCTATGGTCGGTTATGTGTTGACGGACATCGTTACCCTGCGCGCCTTTGGTTGGAGTTTAAATTATGTGTGGAATTGGAGTGATGCACTCAGCATCGCAGCCATCACCATTTTAGTGGCTGTGATTGCGACCTTGATCCCACTGTGGCGTTTGGTCAGTAAACCCGTGGTATCCAGCTTGCAAAGTGAGGTGTTGTGATGAATCGATCAATGAGAGTTTTCGTTCTCACACTTGGCATCTTACTCCTTTTAGGGTGTGAGGAGTCCACTCAACCATCAGCTCAAAATATGGGCTCAATACTTGGCACTGGAAAACAAACCGACGATGAAACACAAAAAGAGACTGATCAATTCACACCGGTAGTTAAAGGTATCGACATCGCCTTCCCTGCCGACCATCAAGCACATCCAGATTTTCGTCATGAATGGTGGTATTTAACCGCAAACTTAATTGATGAAGAAGACAATGTGTTAGGTGTGCAATGGACACAGTTCCGCTTTGCGGCTGCACCACATGAAAGTGGCAATAGCACCAAGGAAACTACGTGGCAAAGTCAGCAGATTTACATGGCGCACAGCGCTGTCACCACTAAAAATAAACACTATGCCGATGAAAAATGGTCACGTGACCAAGCTGAACTGGCGGGTGTAAGCGATTCGCCGTTTCGTGTTTACCTCGATGATTGGCAATGGACGTCGACGACCGATGACCTGTTCCCAGCCACACTGGTCGCCAACTCGGATCAATTTGGATACTCGCTTAAGCTTACCAACAACGCGCCATATCAAAAGCAAGGCGAACAAGGCTACAGCACTAAAAGTAGCGATGGCAAAGTGGCTTCCTATTACTACAGCCAACCATTCATCAATGTATCGGGCGAGGTAACTATTGATGGCGTCACCCATCAAGTTTCCGGCAAAGGTTGGATAGACAGAGAATGGAGCTCACAGTTTTTACTCGACTCGCAACAAGGTTGGGATTGGTTTGCGCTAAGGCTGAGTGATGAAACCAGCTTGGTGGTATTTCAACTTCGAAACTCAACTACAGGCAAAGCCAGCTATTCTCATGCGAGGTTGATGAATCAAGATGGCTCCGGCATCGCGATTAAGCAGCAAGACATCAGCTTAACCGCCATCAAGCAAACTAAAATCGACGGGCGTGACTACCCAACAGAGTGGCAAGTTTCGATTCCAAGCCAGCAAATAGAACTGACCGTCTCGGCACTCAATCCAAATGCCAAAATGCCGCTGTCGGTTCCTTATTGGGAGGGGCCAATCATGATTAAAGGTTCTCATTCCGGATCTGGCTATATGGAGTTGACTGGGTATTAGATTGTGTATTAATACAGGTGGAATCTAACAACAAATACATCGCCATAACCATCGACTAAAACACTTTCAACCAAAACCTCCACCACGGAGGTTTTTTGTTGTTTCACGTGTTCTATTTATCTTAACGCCTGTTGAAAAATATCTAATTTAACCAAACGCTGGGCTCCCCTAAAATACCAATCTTATGCTTAGGGGAGATAGAACATGATTAGCTCAGTACACAATGACGAACTCAACAAATACATAGAGAAACTAGACTTAAACCTTACCAAGGATCAGGTTCGTGAACTTGGTTGGCAGCAAAGTAATGAAGAGGTAGGAAAAGAAAAAACAATATTAGGCTCGTGGTTTTTCTTTTCTTTCTTTGGCTTATGTACGTCTGCATGTCTTGCGCTGCTAATGTATATCTCATGAAGATAAACAAAACAATGACCACGTATAACCAGCATGGAACCTTCAATTGGTTCGAGGTCGACGGAGAAACGTACATACTGTTCAAAGTGGGCAGCAACAGTGCTCTATTGAACCAACACTATGAGGATGTCACCGAACAACAGAGCGAAATATATGGGCTGTTAAGGGCGATTCCATAAGCTCATACTGCACGTATTCACTTATGGTCTATCTATTCACTTGTGGTCTATCTACGCACTAACTAGCGCAAACATCCGTTCTTTTGGCAACAAGACCGAGCTACAACAAACGGTTCTTATACTGCTCTGGCGTTTGGTTCGCGTAACGTTTGAACATGGTGATAAATGGGCTTGCTTGGTTATAACCCAATGTAAGAGCGACCTCTTTAACCGATTGGCCGTTTCTCAACAAGTCCATTGAGTATAGGTAGCGCACTCGCAGTCGCCACTCGGTAAAGCTCATTCCAAGCTCGGTCTGGCAGTGGCGAGAAAGGGTTCTTTCCGTGGTGTGGACACGTTCAGCCCAATCTTTCAGCGTCACTTCATCGGTTGGGTTCTCTTCAACAGAAGCCAATATAGGCGCTAGATACTTATTATCGGTTGAAGGCAAGAAGTGGTGTTCAACCTCACGCTGCGCAAGTTGGTCAAGCAGTACCTGAACGAGCCTTTGGTCTTGCTCGGTTTCCGCAACATTGATCCCACGATCGCGAAAATCATCGATAATAGAAGACACAATCGGCGTGATCTTTATAAGGCTGGTTTTATCTGGCAGGTGTTGCGTGAGTTCTGGGGCGATATTTAGTGAACAGTAGTCTAAAGGCTTACGGTTATAACTGCAATGCATCACCCCGGCCGGTACCCAAATCGCTAGATGTGGTGGCGCTAGAAATCGAGTGCTTTCCGCTTCCATCTCTAATATACCACCACTGATCAATTGAACCTGTCCCCATGAGTGGCTATGAACTCGGGTTTCAGTGTTCGAAAGAAACGCTTCAAAATTCATAAATACGTTGGATGGTGCCTTATCAATTAATAAGGATGGATGAAGGTTTCTGGAGTGTTTTTTCAAACTTGTCTTCCTATCGCGCTTAATGTCTTTCTAAAGATACTTGTAAGTATAACGACCTGTCAAACTAGCCGCACCAACTCATTCGCCACGGAATTCACATGCATTACCTATTACCATTTTTTACAGTCTGTATCTGGGGCGCCAATGCAATCGTCAACAAGCTTGCTGCAAGCACCATAGAACCTAGCGCAATGAGTTTTTACCGCTGGTTTTTTGCGATGTTAATTCTCACGCCTTTCTGTATTCGCCCAGTGATGAAACAGTGGGCTGTCATTAAGCCAAACTTATCGAAATTAGCGTTCCTCGGCTTTTTAGGCATGGTATTGAATCAATCTCTAGGTTACTACGCCGGCTTAACCACAACCGCTTCCAACATGGCATTGATCACGTCTTTAGTCCCGTTGATCAGTGTATTTTTAAGCGTCCCTTTGCTGCACAAGTCGATTTCTAGTTTGAGTATTGTGGGTGGTGTATTGTCGCTGTCAGGCTTAGCCCTGATGTTAGGTAAAGGCGATCCGTTATTCTTCATGCATCAAGAATTGACTCAAGGCGATGGCTATATGCTAATTGCAGCCTTTGTTTATGCTTCGTACTGTGTACTACTGAAACGCTGGAAAATGCCAATCAGTAGCTGGGTGGTGATATACATTCAGGGTCTGTTTGCTGTCGCGATGCTTACGCCACTTTGGCTTACCAGCGAACAACTTTTACCACCGCAACAAGCGCTCCCATTGATAGCTTACGCAGCGGTTGCCGCTTCGATTTTAGCGCCTTGGATGTGGGTGAAAGCGATTGACACCATTGGTGCTGACTCAAGCGCGATGTTCATGAACTTGCTTCCGGTTGTAGCGATCGTATTAGCCGCGACATGGCTTGGCGAAGAGATTAACCAGTTCCACATCATTGGTGGTGTGATGGTGATTTCAGGTGTCATCCTTGCTCAAATCAGAAGAAAACCAAGGCTTGAGGCTCCTCTCCCTCAACAAAGCTAAACGCATTACCCAACGCTCACATTAGGGTAAAAATTCAAACTCACGTTTCACACAGCAAATGAGAGTGGCTACTGTAATCCATACTATGATGAGCCCTTACAGCAAGCGAGTAAAACGGAAGATTAGTCTAAACGCTTTACTTTATATCAGCACGATGAGTCGTTACTCAACTATTCTTCAGCAGTTATACCTTTATATCATTACAATCACACACGATTAGTGCGAAATACACTAAAAGGCTTCCCAAACAATAATCCGAAAGGAAATATCTACGCGAAGGATCTATACTTTTTAAAACAGTAAAAGTGAGCTGATAAGAAAACAATAATCACTACCACTTTAGTGGTATCTGAGATACAGCCACTTTAACTAAACCAAATCAACAGCGGTTGGTTGGCTAACACAAAAAAGTACCGACATGAGTACCACACGGCTTAGAAACACCTAGCATTACGCTAGGTGTTTTTTTTGCAATCGACCTATCTAGTGACTTAATCAGTATTTCTATTCTCTTGCTTGATATCACTTCATCCATGTTTGCCATTCGCCTGATACGCCTTTAAGCACCAATATTCATCAACTGATCATCTGTTTGAAAAAAATAGTCTTAACCATGAGATTATCCGCTTTAACTTATGTCATCTTAAGTATATTGTTATTAGCAAGTAACAAGCATGTTACGCAGCAAAATAATAATGAAGGAAGATAGATGAGCAGTAGCAATAGCCGACAAGATGGTAAACGAGACGTTACTCTGCGTTTTTTAGCTGAACCCGGGGATGTGAACTTTGGTGGTAAAGTTCATGGTGGTGCAGCAATGAAGTGGATCGATTTAGCAGCCTACGCTTGTTCCGCAGGTTGGAGCGGTAAATACTGTATAACAGCCTATGCAGGCGGAATTCGATTCGTTGCCCCAATTCATGTAGGCAACCTTGTGGAAGTAAGTGCAAAGGTCATTTACACAGGTTCATCTTCAATGCATATCGCTATCGACGTGCAAGCAAGCGACCCTAAAGAGCTCAATAACCGCCTAACAACTCACTGTATCGTTATTATGGTCGCTGTCGATGAGAATGGTAATCCGACTAAAGTGCCAGAGTGGATACCAGAGACGCCAGAAGACATCGAATTACGAGATTCGGCTATTCGCCTAATGAACATGCGAAAACAGATTGGTGAAGAGATGGAAGCTCACGTGAAGTACCTTAAGTAAGGTCCACCAGCTGCCCTCCCCCTACAAAACCTTATTACAATGCCAAGCGCCTGCTTGGCATTGATCTATTTGATACCTTCGTGCTCTACACAGCCAAATCCGCTGCACACCCAATACAGACGATAAGAGCGTGATACCCAGCCAAAGGTTGAAATGAATCGGCACTTGTTCACTGATTTATTTTGACTGTAATAAAGTCGTCATTTTGCTCTGATTAAATACCGCCAATCATAATAGATGCATTTGAATTTCTTGGAGCCACTCTTGAGCGTCATACGCCCCACTCTTAGCGAGTCTACACTGAACAATTTAAAGGCTGTTGAGTACCAATGGGTTAGAACTTTGTACGTCGAAGGCTACGACAGCAATGAAATCAACCACTATATCCAAACGTGTTTCGGTGGAGATCCGACATTTGCCGATCTATTTCGTCGCGTGGCACTCGATCAAGAAAGTATCTATGTGTTGTTGCAACACTTAGGTTGTGCTCCTTCTAGTAAAGAGTTCTAACTTCTAAGTCCCACCAAAAACCAGAAGCATAAATAAACCTACCTCCATAACCCTCATGAATGTCACTTGAATATTCTGTAACTACCTCTCGCTTACCCATACATTTTCAGTGCAATTTCAGGTTTTGTTGCATACAAATCATTGAAGTATCACGCATTGGAATATTCACAACATATCAATAGTACAACAGCCACTTATACTGAGTGTCTGATTTGTGAGACTAGTTCATTTCTACAAGTAACCAAAATGAAGTGGTCGGTATTTAGGAGAGAAGTAACTCGAAACTTTGGGTTTTAAAGTAGATATGAGCGCGATAGTTAACGAGTAACGCTGACACAAAAAACAAAAAGTAGCAGGCATAAAAAAACCCAAGTAAATACCTGGGTTAGAGTTACAAAAACCACTAATCATTAATAGCGTAAGGAACCTGATTAGTAGCCAGCTATGCGTAACCTGAGGGTTATTTTTATTACTGATCGGCGGCCAAACCAAATGATGTAATAAAAATGCCAATATAGAGCGACCTAACGGTCGCTCTTTTTCTTTCTTATAGAGTACAGCTTATCCTTTTACACCACCTGCCGTCAAACCACCAACTAACCAACGTTGAGCAAGTAAGAACACGATAGTAATCGGAAGTGCTGATAGTACAGCCGCTGCCGCAAAGTCACCCCATAGGTAGTTCTGAGGGTATAGGTACTGCTGCATACCTACTGCTAGCGTGTAAGAGTTCACATCTGTAAGTAGGATAGACGCTACTGGCACCTCACCCACTGTCGCGATGAAAGATAGGATAAACACAACCGCTAGGATTGGTACAGACAGCGGTAGTAGAACCAGTCTGAATGCTTGCCAAGGCGTTGCACCATCAAGGGCTGCTGCCTCTTCCAGAGAGTTATCAATCGTTTCAAAGTAACCCTTAATCGTCCATACGTGCAGTGCAATACCACCAAGGTAAGAGAAGATTAGACCACCGTGTGTGTTCAAGCCTAAGAACGGAATGTATTGACCAAGTTTGTCAAACAGCGCGTAGATTGCTACTAGAGCCAATACTGCTGGGAACATTTGGAAAATCATCATCGCTTTCAGGATTGTGTTCTTACCTTTAAAGCGCATACGAGCGAACGCGTAAGCCGATGTCGTAGACAGTGTCACAATCAGAATCGATGTGATACCTGCAACCTTCACTGAGTTCCATAACCAAGTTAGCACAGGGAACGGAGGTGACGTTACCGAGCCATCTGCGTTCGTTACTGACATACCCAATGCTAACTTCCAGTGTTCCAATGATGGGTTATCTGGAATCAAACTACCGGTTGCGAAGTTACCTTCACGGAACGAGATCGCGATGATCATCAGTAGTGGGAAGATAATCATTGCCAAGAAGCACCACAACACTGCATGCGTTGCCCACACTCGGTATTTAAGGCCTTTACCTTGTACCATAGCCATTGTCGTGCTCCTTAATCTTGAGACAGTTTAGTGAAACGAAGGTTTAGTAACGCTAGTGCACCAACCAATAGGAAGATAAGCGTTGCGATAGCACTTGCTAGACCGAAGTCTTGACCGCCGCCGCCTTCGAATGCAATTCGGTACGTGTAGCTTACAAGCAAGTCTGTGTAACCCGCTGGCTCAGAAGTACCAATCATGTTCGGGCCACCGTTCGTCAATAGTTGAATCATTACGAAGTTGTTGAAGTTAAAGGCAAACGCTGCAATCAATAGCGGTGTAAGCGGTTTAATCATCAATGGGAACGTAATGCGCTTGAAGTTATCAAGGAAGTTCGCACCATCGATTGCTGACGCTTCGTATAAATCATCAGGAATCGCTTTAAGCAGACCCATACATAGAATCATCATGTAAGGGAAACCTAGCCATGTGTTAACCATCAACACCATGGTTTTCGCTAAGATAGGGTCTGAGAACCAGTTCGGGCTTAAGCCGAAGATATTCTCGAGCACCATGTTGATCTCACCAAAGCTTTGGTTGAATAGACCCTTAAAGATAAGAATCGAGATAAACGCGGGTACGGCGTAAGGCAGAATCAGTAGAACACGATAAATAGAACGACCTTTCAACTCTTCCCATTGCACGATGTTAGCCAATACAAGGCCGATAACTAGCGTGAACGCTACGGTACATACCGAGAAGATAACCGTCCAAATAAAGATGCTGATAAACGGTTCTTTAATGCCGTCATCTTTCCATACACGCTCAAAGTTATGCGTACCAATGCTAACCACGAAACCTGGAGAGATGGTATTACCCGTAAACTCACCATTTGCATCAACAGGCTGGTAGAAACCCACATCCATATTTGGCTTGAGAACTTCACCCGTTTCATTGTTGATTAACGTTTCTTCATCGTCTTGTAGCGTGTAAAGCGGAGCAACAGAAGCAAACTTACGTAAGCCACTCATGCGGATGTCACCACCGTCAGGTAGATTGAAATCAACACCACTGATTGCTGCTCGGTTTTGAATGATCGCTTTGATCTTCTCTTTTTCACCTTGCGCAGACTCAATAACAGATAGGTCCATCTCTGTTTCTGTCATATTGTCTAGAGAAAATACGTCAGTCGCTAACAGTTGATCGCCATCTTTTACAACGATCTGGTGACCGTCATCTGTCTTGTACAAAGTAAATGGGTAGCTCTCACCGCTTTGGAAAGAACGGTCTAAAAGAACGGTTTGAGTACGCTCTAGAGAAAGTTGGTTTTTCGCGCTGTAGTTAGTAAACGCAAGCCCTACGGTGTATGCCAATGGGAAAAGAATGAACAAGATCATTCCGGCAATACCTGGGTAAATATAACGGTGGGCGTAAGTTTTTTTACTACCAAAAATGTAAAGTGCCAAAGCCGTTAAGATCACTGTAAGCAGCGCAAAAGCGAGCTCACCGCGAGAATACATTAGAATTGTAGCGTAGCCGTTTATTAAGCCAACGCTACCAAGCAACCCCCATTTAATGAAGACGCTTTTACTGCCTGGAAGGCTTGATGGTGCTGGGATAGCATCTGTACCTTGAACTGACTGCATAGAGGAACCTGCTAGCGATATAGATAAAAAATAGAAAAGTAAGGAGAGGTTACCCTCTCCTTAAAAGGTAGTGCCTGGGTGTTACTTAACCATACGACCTTCAGCAGCTTTTAGTGCTTGGTCTACTGATTGACGGCCGTCAACTACGTTGCCGATCGCTTCTTCCATGCTGTACCAGAATGTTGTGAACTGAGGGATGTTAGGCATGATTTCACCGTTCATCGCGTTGTCCATTGTTGCTGCAATACGAGTATCGCTGTCTAGTTGACGTTGGAAAGAGTTAAGAGCAACAGCGCCTAGTGGCTTGTCGTCGTTCAGGCTCTTCATACCTTCATCTGTTAGTAGGTAGTTTTCCATGAACTCAACAGCTAGGTCGCGGTTTGGAGACGCAGTGCTGATACCACCTGCCCATACACCAACGAAAGGTTTAGACGCTTTACCGTTGAACTTAGGTAAAGTTGTTACGCCGTAATCTACGCCAGCTTTCTTGATGTTTTCCCAACCCCAAGGGCCGTTGATTGTCATTGCAACGTTACCTGCAACGAATTCAGACTCAGCTACTGAGTAATCCATGTCTGCAGAGATAACTTTGTCTTGTACCATCTTCTCGATGAAACCTAGAGACTTCTGAACACCGTCAGTCGCTACGCCCGCATCTTTAATGTCGTAACCTTCTGCAGTCTGTTTGAATGCGTAACCGCCGTCAGCTGCAAGTAAAGGCCATGTGAAGTAAGCGCCGCCACGTAGAGGCCACATGATCGCTTTCTTGCCGTCTTTTTTAAGTTCAGCATCAAGTGCTGGGATTTCTTCCCAAGACTTAGGTGGGTTAGGAACAAGCGCTTTGTTGTAAATTAGCGAAACTGACTCAACAGCAACAGGGTATGCGATTGTTTTACCTTCGTATGAAACAGCGTCCCATGCGAAGTCTACGATACCTTCTTTAGTTTCTTTAGAAGGTTTGATATCAACAAGAAGTCCCGCTTCTGCATAGCCGCCAAAACGGTCATGTGCGTAGAAGATCATGTCTGGGCCATCGCCAGCTGCTGCTACTTGAGGGAATTTCTCTTCTAGCTTGTCAGGGAAAGCGACGGTTACTTTAACACCAGTATCTTCTTCGAAGCGTTTACCTACTTCAGCCATGCCTTCATAAGCTTTGTCACCACCTACCCAGATTGTTAGTTGTCCTTCTTCGATAGCAGCATTTGCACCAAAAGAACCCAGAGCAACTATTGTACCTAGAGCTACAGCGCTTAGAGCGTTTTTCATGTGAATATCCTTTTTATATTTATACGTAGGGCACATCTACCAAGACGAGCCAGTTTTCGGAGGTTATGATCTGAGAAAACAGACCCTAGCTCATCATCCTAGCCACTACGCCCTAGCTATTATGGCTTAAATTCGTGATCGCCATCCGGTCAGATTAGAGACTGCAATCACAAAACGTATACTCATCGTGATCAACATCACCGTTACGCGGTGGATTTATTTGAACTGGATCGCCAATTATTAATAACCCCATTTATCTACTCCTCCCCTCCTACTCCCCCTAGTTAATTTTCCATTAGGAGGATGTACCCTTACGCCAATTCACCGAAACTGCATTCATCCAAGAGTGGATAGTAAGAACCCTTTACCGGCAAGTGTTATGCGTTGACGCATTATTCATTTAGTTGGCTTCACTGCCCGCTGGTGTCTTATATTAGCATCGAGCTAAATCTGTGATTGAATCACGGGGGAGGTTTAGCTGGATGTGGGGGAAATGGGCATCAGTTTGGCTATGACGGGTGGGCTTGGTTAAAGAAGCCAAGTCTCACCCACTTTTTTCTTACTCACTCAATACTTACCAATTCCTACAGTTACTGCTGACCCAAAAATTTCTTATAATGATAAGCAGTAAAACTTAAAATTTGATCGATCGAGGACAAGCTAGATGGCGAGTGTCACGTTAAAAAACGTTTATAAATCATATGGTGATGTACAGATTTCTAAGGACGTAACCTTAGACATCAACGAAGGTGAATTCGTAGTATTCGTTGGACCATCAGGTTGTGGTAAATCGACGCTATTACGTTGTATCGCAGGTCTAGAAGACATTACGTCTGGTGATTTGTACATTGGCGACCAACGCATGAATGACGTTGAACCGTCAAAGCGTGGCGTAGGTATGGTATTCCAGTCTTATGCGCTTTACCCTCACCTTAACCTATACGACAACATGTCTTTCGGTCTTAAGCTAGCAAACGCAAATAAAGCTGAGATCGACAAACGCGTTGAACATGCTGCAGAAATCCTTCAGCTTGGTCACCTTCTTGAGCGCCAACCTAAAGCGCTTTCTGGTGGTCAACGTCAACGTGTTGCGATTGGTCGTACTCTGGTTTCTCAACCAAACGTATTCCTACTTGATGAGCCTTTATCAAACCTAGATGCCGCGCTACGTGTTCAAATGCGTTCGCAAATCACCAAGCTACAGCGTCAACTGGGTTGTACCATGATCTACGTTACCCACGACCAAGTGGAAGCGATGACAATGGCGGATAAGATCGTTGTTCTGGATGGTGGTTATGTATCTCAAGTCGGTAAGCCGCTTGACCTTTACCACTACCCTCAAAACCGTTTCGTTGCTGGCTTTATTGGCTCACCGAAGATGAACTTCATGTCGGTACACATTGAACAAGCTGAAGCAGAACGCGTATTGGTACAACTTTCTAATGGCATGACTTTCTGGATCCCTGTTGACGGGACGACTGTCAATGCTGGCGATCGTATGTCTCTGGGTATTCGCCCTGAACACTTGATGTCTGCTGAATCAGGTGACGCGACGATTGAAGCTGACGTGATGATGGTAGAGAAACTAGGTAACGAAACTCAGGTTTACCTAAACCTTGAAAGTGCCGATGCTGATGTTATCTATCGCCAGCCAGACACGTTGAAAATCGAATCAGGTGACAAGTTGGCGATTGGTATTCCAGCGCACCGTTGTCACCTGTTCCACAGCGATGGCCGCGCATGTCGTCGTTTGTACAAAGAATACGGCACAGACTAATCGCTTAGCCTTTTAGGATATAACTTGCCCATATCGAATCCCTCTTACTCAGTAAGGGGGATTTTTTTATGTGCTGGATATTTTTATGTGTTGGATACGAGTTTCACTTACATTGAATAGTTCATGAGTCAGCCACTCGGTCTTTCGCTAGCGGCAATAAAAAAGGTCTAGCAAGCGCTAGACCTTTATCTGTTAGTTAGGCTATGAACCCAACCGCTAATATCACTTCTTTCAGACATGAAACCTGTCTAAATCAACTTAGTGAATTGGCGTATCATTCTGTTTGTTGAACTGGCCAAAATGCTTCTCTAACACTTCAGGAGTCAGTTTGCCTTCCGCCTCTAGTCGCTTGAACTCAGCAACAATTGCTTTTTGCTCTTCAAGTGATGGCAGTTTCACCTCAGGCTCATCGCCCATCTCTTGAGTCATCTGCTCTAGTTCTTTTTCAAAATCGCTCATGATACTTACCTAAATATTAAACCTAACGAGATTTTACTCATTTACGCCCTATGATGCTAGGGTGATTAAAAGCAAAGCCCGAAACCAGATCAAGCTAAAGGCAGTTAGAGGCAAATTAGCGTACTAATAAAAAGAGCCGGATTAACGATGAAATGACCCCAGCTCTTCGTCTATATCCCTTTCTAAGTCATGTTACAGCTTGAAAGAATTAAAGCTTAAATGAACCAACCATCTTATCTAGACGAGACGATAGATCACGAAGCTCTTGGCTCGCTTCAGCAAGTTGCTCAGCCGTGCCCGTTGTCACTTCGTTGATTGCGTTAATCTCTTCAATGTTCTGGTTGATGGTGTGAACTACGGTTGATTGCTCTTCCGTTGCCGTTGCCACTTGAGTGTTACGGTCTGTGATATCAACGATACGGTCTGAAATGCCACTCAGCACGTCTACCGCTTCATCCGAAGCCGATACACCTTCAAGGGTAATCACCTTACCCGCACTCATTGCCGTTACCGCATCTTTAGCATCGCTTTGCAGTTGGTTGATCATCTTTTGAATCTCTTCCGTTGAATCTGCGGTACGGCTTGCTAGGTTACGTACTTCATCCGCTACAACCGCAAAACCACGACCTTGCTCACCAGCACGGGCGGCTTCAATTGCAGCGTTTAATGCGAGTAAGTTAGTTTGCTCTGAAATATCACGAATAACACCCAGAATAGAACCGATGTCTTGAGTTGTAGAAGCCAGTTGCTCTACTACCTGACCCGTGCTTTCAATATCTTGCGCCAAACGACTGATCGCGTCTTTTGCTTTGTTCACCACAGAGCGGCCTACTTCCGTATTGCCTGAAGCTTGAGTTGCCGTTTCTGCTGCGGTTGCCGCGTTCGATGCAATCTCGCTGATGGTCATACCCATTTGGTTAATTGCAGCCACCACTTGAAGCGTTTGGTCGCGCTGTTCTTGGCTGTTGTCGTGGGTGATGTGAGCTTTATTCGAAACACTCTCTGCAGCCACTTGAAGCGCTTGGCTTGTCGAACACACCTCTTTCATCGACTCGTGAATCTTTTCAATGAATCCGTTGAAGCCTTTTGAAAGCTGTGCAATTTCATCGTTGCCTTTCACTTCGATACGCTGTGCAAGGTCACCGTCGCCTTCACCTAAGTCGCCGAAACGCTTAGCCAAAAGCTTGATCGGTTGAGTAATGCTGTTCGCCAGAACTACGCCCATTAGGATAAACACTAATGCCACAACCGCAGTCATGATCAGCATCTTCTGCGCTGTCGCATCTAACTCTGCAAACACTTCACCAGTCGGAACGACACCAATAACAAACCAGTCCATTGAAGACACATACAAGCTCGCCACGAACAGCTCTTGGCCTTGGCTTTCAGTGGTAATCAGGTTAAAACCCGACTTGTTCAGTAGTTGGCTTGCTTGAGGACCGTAAAGTTGTTGAAGTGAAGAGTCACTGCGAGAACGCTCACGGTGAATTTGAACATCACCTTGGCTATCGGTTAAGAATACGAAGCCTGTATTTTCAATCTTAAAGCCATTGAGTAAGTTAACCATGTCATCCATCGATTTTGATAGACCAGACATCGCCAAACCAGAAGGCTGCTGATAGTTAGCAAACATCTTCACTTCGCCATTCGCTTCTTGGAACATGCTCACCATGGTCGGCTGTCCAGATTGCGTAAAGCCAAAGAACCAACCATCTTGTTGTTGGTTTAGCTGACGTAAGAAACCATCTTGATTCCAGTAGTAAGCTGTTTGACGGTTCGCTACCGAGGCATCGTTCAACTGATATTGGTTGCGAACATTGTTCAGTTGTTTAACCAGCTTATTCTCTAGCGCGGCATCGCGCTCGGTCGATTCGATAGCATCAGAAATAAATTCATTTGAAGCAATTTGCTCCGCCGCTAGTAATAGCTGAGAGACTTCTCGGTCAATTTCACCATTGATTCGCTCTAGCATTCCTGGAAGTTCAATATCGATCAATCGATGACTTAATACATCTCTTGCTTGTTGTTGTGCCATTGCGCCGACAATCACTGTCGATGCAAGAACCGCAAAGGTAATTCCAAGTACAACTTTTTGCTTGATACTCAGAGAGTTAGTTTTAAACATATTTGGACCTTTAAAAAGAATCGCTCGTTATTGGTATACCCTGAACAGGACTTTTTTAGTGCACTCCAACAAGCAATGCACAATCTGAGTGATGTATCGGCCACAACCAATAAAACTAGAGACTTTCTTCTCAAAAAACTGCAAATATGATGTAACAATTAGAAATATTCACCTTGAGCATGAATTAACTAAGCAAATACCGCATTGTCGAGAGTCAATTTTAGTTCTCACCCCCTGAGACCCAACCGAACTCAAACCACTCCCCACCGCCGAGCTTTTGTATATAAAAACCAATTGATATAGTAATAATCACAACCTAACGATTTTTTTAGCTAACCACTTGTAAATATTTCCAATTTTGAAAAAATAAATTACGCAAATGTACTGGAACTTTTTCCTCGAAATCAGTGACCAATACTCAAAATAAAAATCAAATGGATACCCAGAGAGTCCAAAATGCACAAAACAAATTTCGAAGTCCTTCAAAACTATCTAGAGTCTCAAATCATTGGTCAAAAAGAGCTCGTTAAGCAACTGATGATCGCCCTTTTAGCGGATGGTCATATCCTCGTTGAAGGACCTCCCGGCTTAGCAAAAACTCGCGCAGTAAAATCATTGGCTGATTGTGTTGAGGGTCACTTCCACCGCATTCAATTCACTCCCGATCTGTTACCTGCTGATTTGACGGGTACCGACATCTTCCGTCCTGAGACTGGGGAGTTCACTTTCCAATCAGGCCCGATTTTCAACTCGCTGATTCTAGCGGATGAGATCAACCGAGCTCCGGCGAAAGTTCAAGCGGCAATGCTGGAAGCAATGGCAGAGAAACAAGTAACTGCCGGTCGAAAAACCTATGCGCTGCCTGAGTTGTTCTTGGTAATGGCAACACAGAACCCAATTGAACAAGAAGGGACTTACCCGCTACCGGAAGCTCAGTTAGACCGATTCTTGCTTCACCTAGAGGTTGAATACCCAGATATGGAAAGCGAGCTTGAGATCTTACGACTCAACCGTGGTGAGGCTCAAGGTAACGAATCAGCTCAGCCACAACAGATATCTCAGCAAACGATCTTTGAAGCGCGCCAAGAAGTGCTCAACATTCACATGGCAGACACCATTGAGCAGTACATCATCAGACTGGTTATGGCGACTCGCCAACCTAAGCAATACAGTGACCAACTTGATCAATGGTTAGACATGGGTGTCAGCCCGCGTGCAACCATTGCGTTAGACCGTTGTGCCCGCGCTCACGCTTGGCTTGCAGGACGAGATTACGTCACGCCACAAGACGTTCAAGCGATGGCATTCCCTGTGTTACGCCACCGTCTACTGCGCAGCTACCACGCACAAGCTGAAGGTGTCACCGCAAACCAAGTGATCGCACACCTTATTTCATTGGTTGGCAGCGCATAGGGATACGCGCATGAATAATCAACTACCCAACCATAGTGACGGTGTCACGTTAAACCTGGACGAACTTCTGCAATACAAAGCGCAGTCTGTTCGCTGGTTGCCTCCCGCCAAGAGCCTTTGGTCACAGCTTAACGGCCAACACGAGAGCAACCGTAAAGGTCGCGGGATGAATTTCTCTGAAGTTCGTCAATATCAAGCGGGAGATGACATTCGCAGCATTGATTGGCGTGTAACAGCCAGAACGGGCAAAGCGCATACCAAACTTTTCTCTGAAGAACGAGAACAGCCTGTCATTTTATTCTTGGATCTATCAAGCAGTATGATTTTCGGCTCAACCTTGTTGCTGAAATCGGTTCAACTTGCACACTTTGCTAGCCAACTGTGCTGGCTTACTGTGGCTCAAAAAGATCGAATTGGCGCGGTGATCGATACTGGCAAAGAGGTCATTGAGATTAAGCCAAGTGCAAGCAACCATGCTCCACTGCGTATTTTGCAAAAAGTCATAGAAATCAATAATGCAGCGCTGACTCATCACGACAATCATAATGACACAACCTTAGAGCATGGGCTGAAATCTCTGCACCAGCTTTGCCCTAAAGGAAGCGATATTATTATGCTCAGTGACTTTGTGCGTTACCAAGAAAGTGACTACTCACTTATCAGTCAAATTCGCCGACACAACAGAGTACGTCTTGTGCATTTCTACGACCCGCTAGAGCAAGGTGAAACCACCTATAAAGGCTCTAAACAGGTCACCGATGGCAGCAAAACTCAATGGTTTAATTTCTCTTCTAATAAAGAAAAGCAAAAGCTTAACCATGCTTTTTCGCTTAAGAAACAGCAGCTGCAACAGATGGGGTTATCTCTCGCGATACCTTATAGCTCGCTGTCGAGTGCGCAGTCACTCATGAGCCAGATATCAGGAGCTCAGTCATGAAACAGCCCTTAGATTTAAGTCCGGTTATTGCGCCAGATGCACCGACTTGGTGGCCTTTGGCGTGGGGTTGGTGGGCAGTGGTTATCACAGCCATTGCCCTGATTGCTTTGGTGTTTTTCATTCTAAAACGTAGAAAAAACAATCAACAGGCGAAGCAAGAAGCACTGTCTTACTTTAGCAATAGTCAGTCCCAAGATGGTTTGTCTCCGAGCAAAGCACAACGCATCCTTCGTCAAGCAGCACTGAGCTATTTCCCTCGTGAAAAAATTGCAGGTTTGTCTGGTGATGATTGGTTGAAGTTCTTAGATGCGCAATTGGCGAAGCCGTTATTTGTAGCAAAACAATCCCAGTGGCAACAAGCGCTCTATCAAGATGTAGCCCTAATGAACGACGAACAGAAAAAGGCTCAACAGCAATTGGTTAATGATTGCGAAACTTGGCTTCGCAAAGCACTTCCTCCAAAGCGAGGTCGTTATGAGTGATTTTCTAAGCACTATGTTTCTAAGCAGGGACTTGCTAAACATCGAGTTCGTTTGGTGGTGGATGTTCTTCATCGCGCCACTGCCGTTGCTCGTTTACTTGTTCTCACCAAAGTCAGAATCGAGCAATGCCCTAAGGCTTCCATTTCTGCCAGAAGACAGCAATACCAAAACACCGAGCAGTCGCTTACCAAAGGCGTTGTCCGTGATTATCTGGCTTCTGCTGGTTACGGCGAGCGCACGCCCTGTATGGTATGGCGAACCGGTGGAGTTTCAGCCGAAGCATCGTGATTTAATGTTAGTTGTCGACCTCTCCTATTCGATGAGCCAAGAAGACATGCAGTTCAATGGCGAATACATCGACCGCTTGTCGGCGGTGAAACGCGTATTGAGTGACTTTATTGAGCGACGAAAAGGCGACCGAGTCGGATTGGTACTATTTGCTGATCACGCCTACTTGCAGACCCCGCTTACGCTAGATAGAGATACGCTTTCACAACAGCTCAATCAAGCGGTGTTAAAGCTGATTGGTACTCAAACAGCGATTGGTGATGGTATTGGTCTTGCCACCAAAACCTTTGTCGATAGCGATGCGCCCCAACGTGTAATGATTCTACTCAGCGACGGCAGTAATACCGCCGGGGTATTAGACCCATTAGAAGCGGCGGATATTGCAAAGAAATACGACGCAACGATTTACACCGTGGGTGTCGGTGCAGGCGAGATGATGGTCAAAGAGTTCTTCATGACGCGCAAAGTCAATACTGCTCAAGACTTGGATGAACGTACACTAATAGAAATTGCCAAACGCACCGGCGGTCAGTACTTCCGAGCGCGTGACAGCAAAGAGTTAGCGACGATTTACGACACCATTAACCAGTTAGAGCCCGTGACGAACGCCACTAAGATCTGGCGACCGCAACAAGAGTGGTTTGTATGGCCACTGTCGGCGGCAATGTTCTTCGCATTTATGCTGTTAGCCATTAGGAGAAACAATGTCTAACTTTACTTTTATCTACCCATATTGGTTCTTGGCGCTTGTCGTGCTGCCCGCTATTTGGTGGCTGAGCAAGACACAATCTAAGCAAGGATTACTCGCGTCACACATCGCGCGATACTTGGCACCAGAATCGAGTAAGCCATCGAAAAATCGCAGTACTTACTTCGGAATTTGGTGGCTGGTCGGCGTTATTGCATTAGCTGGACCAAGCTTCGAGAAAAACGAACAGCCGAGCTTTGAAAAAACGCAGGCACGAGTTGTGATCATGGATATGTCGATGTCTATGTATGCCACCGACATTAAGCCGAATCGCTTAACTCAAGCGCGATACAAGGCTCTGGATCTGCTTTCATTGTGGAAAGAAGGGCTAACAGGCATGGTGGCGTATGCTGGGGATGCTTACACCATTAGCCCGCTAACGTCAGACATCAACACCATCAAAAACCTAGTGCCTAACCTATCGCCAGATATCATGCCTTATCAAGGTGGTGATGCCGCATCAGCCGTTAAGCTTGCGATTGATATGATGACTCGCGCGAAGATCTATCAAGGTGATTTGGTATTGATTGCTGATGACATCGATGACCAAGAGCAGAAGCAGATCGACTCCCTACTCTCTGGCAACGATTGGACATTGTCGATTCTAGCTGTAGGGAGTGAAAACGGTGCGCCAATCTCGTTACCTACGGGGTCGATGCTGCAAAGCGACTCAGGACAAACCGTGGTGGCAAGAACCAACTTGAAGAACATGCGCGAGCTTACACGCAGCTCTGGTGGCACGTTCACTGAAGTTCAATTTGATAACTCAGATGTTGAACACATCGCGAGCTACCTCGACCGCGTTGCAACAACATCGGAAGTAACCAAGACCAAGAACTCACTCAACACCAGAGTGAACAACGGTTTCTGGTTACTGCCTTTGCTATTACTTCCGGCACTTGGATTATTCAGGAAAGGGGTTATTTGGTGTGCCTTAGCTGGAGTTATCTCTTTTAGCCAACCAAATACTGCGTTTGCGAACCCGTGGAAAACCAATGATCAAGTAGGCTATCAGCTGTATCAGGACGAGGACTTCCAACAAGCTGCTGAACAGTTCACCCAACAAGAGTGGAAAGGCATTGCTCAATACAAAGCCGGTGATTTCGAAGCCGCAGAGCAGACGCTGCAAGAGCTTTCTAGTGAAGATGCTCGCTACAACCTTGCTAACGCTCAAGCCCAACAAGGTAAGTACGACCAAGCGATCCAAGAGTATCAACGTATTCTTGAAAGCAACCCTGAACATGCTTATGCGAAGAAGAACCTAGAGATTGTCGAACAGGCTCAGAAGCAACAGCAACAGCAACAGCAACAGCAACAGCAACAGCAACAGCAACAGCAACAGCAAGGCGATTCTGACTCCAAAGACCAGAAAGACCAAAATCAGCAAGGTCAGCAAGGTCAGCAAGGTCAGCAAGGTCAGCAAGGTCAGCAAGGTCAGCAAAATGATTCTTCGCAAAGCTCTCAGGATCAACAACAAAGCTCCGCTGACAATGGCAAGTCGCAAGATCAAAGCAGTAACCAAGATCAACGCGGTAGCCAAGACCAAAACTCATCTCAAGGCCAACCTGAAAATCACTCTGACTCTGAAAAGTCTAAACAAGACGACAAGCAAGCCACGCAACAAAGTAACAGTGATCAGCCGAAACAGAGTGACCAAGAAGGCGCTACACCTCAAAGTGCTAGCGCACAACAAGCTTCAAAAGAAGATGGTGAGCAAAGTAGTCAGCAAGCTGTAGCACAAACCTCAGATCAACCTCTGTCGAGCGACCCTGACATGCGAAAACTTGAGCAAGTAGAAAGCGCCCGTGACCCGAGCCAACTGCTTAAAGCGCAAATGATTTTACAAGCACGACAAAAAAGTGCTCCTAACAACCAGAACAAAAAGTGGTAACCATGCGATTTTTAAACAAGCCATTTTTATCCGTACTCCTAACATTGTTGTTGGGAGCTTTCTCGTCCTTCTCAGTATTGGCTGCAAACGCCGTGGCGAGCGTTTCACATAACAGTGTCACCAAAGATGAAGTGTTCCTTCTTAGAGTTGCAACCGATGAAAAGGTCTCCTCTGATGCTCTAGATCTAACAGCGCTCCAGCAGGATTTCTATGTTGGCACACCAAACTTTGGGTCTTCGATGCGAATCGTCAATGGCAGCCGTTCGGTATCAAGTGAATGGAACATTAGCCTTGCTCCACTGCGTTTGGGTAAGTTGCAAATCCCGAGTTTTGATATTGAAGGGGCAAAAACCAAGCCTATCACCATCAATGTTGCAATTAACAAAGCCGCTCCAACTCAACATGATATGGCAGAGTTCCAGCTTAATCTCAGCAAGAACTCGCTGTACCCAGAAGAAGTGGCTGAGCTTGATGTAAAACTCATCATCAAAGCTGACCCAAGAAGGCTGCAAGATCCTAAAATAGCGCCACCGAGCTCGCCGGGCTTAGATGTGGAACCTATTGGTGAATCGAAGCAATTTCAAGATGTTCTCAATGGACAAGAGGTGACGGTAGTTCAACAGTCTTTCCGTATCTCTTCACAAAAGGCCGGACAGTTTAAGCTGAATGGACCGAAGCTGAATGGAGCCGTTGTTTACTCAACCAACAACTCCAGTACAACGCGTCTGTTCCAGCTCGACACGCCCGTTGAAATCTTAGATGTAACTGTGAAGGACGTACCAAAAGGCTACCAAGGTGAGTGGTTACCAACATCAAACTTCAAACTGATTCAACAATGGTCAGATAGCCAAGGCAATCAACTGGGAAATAGTAATGGTTTAGAAGGCGACAACCAAACCATTGAAATGGAAGCGGGTGATTCGTTAACTCGTACCATCACGATGACGGCTAGCAACTTAACGCAACACCAGCTGCCAAAACTGAATATCACCTACCCTATTTCGGTACGTGTTTATGAAGAGAAGCCGCAATTTGGCACAACTCAGTCAGGTGATTCTGTCGTTGTTTACAAGCAAGTCTTGATTCCGAAAGAGGCAGGAAACATCTCGCTTCCTGATGTGTCTCAAGCTTGGTTTAACACCGATTTGCAATCAGAACAAACCAGCAAAGCGCAGGGGCTAGAGTTAGCGGTAAAAGCAAGTGATCGCGCAGCGTCAAGCACTCCACCAGTTACTGCTACGCCCGCCCAACAAGTAAGCCCGACGGTTGTTACTGTGGATAGCCCAGGGATCTGGCCTTATCTCACCGCCCTATTTGCAGCTTTGTGGCTAATCAGCTCAGCATTGGCATTCTACTTCTGGTCACGCCGCGGTGTAACGACAAAACCAACACACACTGTTGAACGTCAATCAGATACCGCAGAAGCGCTTATTGAAGCTCTAAGAACGAAAGATGGCGTGATGACCAGAACCTTATTTGAGCAATGGAAATCCGAAAATACAGATCTAAGTGATGAGACGTTACAAACCGTTGAAGCCGAACTCACCAAGCTAAACCAAAGCCTTTATGGTGAAGCCGGTTCACCAGCCCAAACATGGAGCCCTGAGCTGGCAATCAAAACGGTGAAGAAGCCCAAGAGAGTTGCGAGTAAAAAGCATAATAGTTCGCTAGAAAATCTTTAGTCGACGCTGTTCATCAAGAACAGTAAAACACAAAGGCCGTTGATCATCTTGAGATCAACGGCCTTTATTTTAAGAAAGAGAGGCTGTGACTTTTTTACGTTTTAAGGCAGAAACAATTCGATTTCGCCCCGAGTCTTTGGCTTGATACAAGGCTTTATCTGCCTTGCCATACAACAAATCAAAATCGAACTGATGCTGGTCAGACGTTATCGAGGCATAGCCAACGGATGCCGTTAAATATGGGCTGGTACTACTTTCACAATGCAGGATTTTTGCCTCTTCAATGCATTTTCTAATCGACTCTGCACGTTGCTTTGTCTCTGAGTGATTCGTGCCAATCATCAACAACATAAACTCCTCTCCGCCAATCCGGCAGAAGGTTTCTTTATCATTGTGAACATGGGCATTCAGTATCTCACCTACCGTCCTCAGAGCCGCATCCCCTTCAGTATGACCATAGACACTGTTGTACAAACCAAAGTGGTCGAGGTCGACAAGAATCAAGCCAAATGTAATTTCATTCTGTAAGGCAAAGGCACCTTGATCGTCACCGTTCAAGTCTTCTAGAACCTGCGACAACATACGGCGGTTTCCAAGGCGCGTAAGAGGATCTAGCTTAGAAATGATATCCAATTGCTCATTCGCCAACTCTAGCTCTTGGGTACGCTTACTGACTTCTTGCTCCAATGTTTCATTGAGCTTTTTCAGTTCTTCTTGAGCCATGGTTCTTTGCAGCACCTCAGCAAGGCTCGAAGCAAAGATACGTATTACCTCACGAAGCTGTGAGGTTAAAGGACTGCGAGTTAATAGGTTATCAGCAGCGATAAACGCAATCGGCTCACCCGTATTGGTGGTGAGCATGGTCATTGCCGTCCAACCGACTCCCACAATATTGAAATCGTGATAGATAGGAACTGATTCTTCAAAGGCAACTTGATTAGGGCAAGCACGAGCTGCGGCTACAATGTCACGTTCCACCAGCTCAGAGCGATAATAGGACTCATCGACAATATCGCCTTTGATGTCAGTGCCCCAAGTACCTTGCATGTAACTGCACTTTTTGTCTGTTAGGAAAACAGCCAGTCGATCGATACCTAGATGTTGAATCGCAAAACTAACCGCGGACTTACAGACTTCACTGACGCTATCGCATCGAGACAGCTCAACCATACTCGAGTGCAACATACGTATGTTCTGCTCTTGGCGCTTGCGAATATAGATTTGAGAAAGCAAAGAGCCAAAAGACTCAAGCATCTGCTTTTGATAGTTAGTAATCGGTGAGCGATGAATGTAGTTATCCATGGCGATCCAGCCGACAGGTTTGTCGCCTTCACGCAAGATAAGCATGCCATTCCACCCCTGCCCGACCACCTTACCTTCTGTATACAGGGGCGCATTATCGATGATGACTAGATTAGTATGGTTATCAGACAGCGCTTCAATGTATTCCGCTTCAAGTTGGTGCAAATCGTATTGAGTGTGGTGTTCACTGTTGGTTTTACCCGCTTCGTCAGTGCCATAAGTGCCGCTGAAACAACGCTTTTTCATATCAAGCAACATGAAGATCGCACGATCAAACCCTAACCTGTCTCGCACAGCCTCAACCGATGCTTTATACAAAGCATCGAGTGACTCAGGGTTAGAAAGCTCAAGCGCGACCTGATGAACCAGCTTCATGTTCTCTACAAACAGCTCACGTAACTTTATCTCATCTAAGTATTGAGCTTCACGTGTGTCTCTGTGTTTGATTTCTAGCGCCGCGTTCTTTTCGGCACGAATACATTGCCAACGGGCAGCCGCGAGCTGTAACACATCAAGATCTTGGTCAAAGGTTTGATTAACCTTCTCAGCATTGCAATTTTGAACAATTAAATAAGTTCTGGAGGCAGGTGCGTTGTCGAGCATCATGATAAACGACTCCCCACCAAGCACTTTCATGTGTTCCCACTTGCAGGTGTTGATAGCCATTGGCAAAACCCCGTCTGCGGTATCAAACTGTGAGACCCACGGCCAAAATGTAGAGGGGTAGCTCGCCAATGAGGTTAGGTCGCCATAAGAAAAAAGCGGTAATGCGTCGCTCTCCGGCGTCGGTTCAGCAAATATTCCTATCCCTTTTGGAGTAAGTACCTTAACCAGATAGTCAAAAAGAGACTCAGCCAACAGACGATGGTCGCGTGTCGCAGATATTTGTTTTGCAAAGGCTTTAACAGGCACAGCTTCCTTCCATTGGCGATTAAGAATAAAGCAAAAATACAGAAGGCTTGATATGCAATCAATGTAAGTAAAAATGAGATGTTAAGCGGGTCGCAGTTTCACCTTTAACATTATCACAAGCATGAGAAGGACGACAAAAATGGGATTCTCTGCCCAAAATCACATCGACATTGGGGATTTTTTAGACACATAAAAAAGCCCCACCTATAGTGGGGCAAAACTTCCATCGCTTATAGTTATAGTGATAATTCTGTTGTTCTATTCGATTATCTAACCTGCGTTTCAGTTAGTGTGTAAAGGTATCTAATCGCTTAAATACCACACGTAAATCGTCGATTAACCGAAGTCACCGTTTACGTAACCTTTAGTACGATCATCTTTTGGTTCACTGAAGATAACGCTGGTTTCGTTATGCTCTACAAGCTCTCCCATTAGGAAGAAAGCCGTGCGGTCTGAGATACGACGCGCTTGCTGCATTGAGTGCGTTACGATAACGATAGTGAAGTCTTTCTTCAGATCTTCCATCAATTCTTCAATCTTGTGTGTCGCGATTGGGTCTAGAGCCGATGTTGGTTCATCCATCAGGATTACATCTGGTTCCATTGCAATGGTACGTGCGATACATAGACGCTGTTGTTGACCACCAGACAGACCAAATGCATGCGCTTTAAGACGGTCTTTTACTTCATCCCACAGTGCAGCACTGCGTAGCGAGCGCTCAACCACTTCATCGATGTGTTTTTTGTCTTTGATACCTTGAGCACGTAGGCCGTATGCCACGTTCTCGTAGATGCTCATTGGGAACGGGTTTGGCTTTTGGAATACCATGCCTACGCGGATACGTAGGTCAGCGACATCGATATTACCGTAGATGTCAGTGCCATCCATATCCAGCTTACCCTTAATCGTAACGCCTTCAATTAGGTCATTCATGCGGTTCAAACAACGCAATAGTGTTGATTTACCACAGCCAGACGGGCCAATCAGAGCAGTAACCTGGCGAGTTGGAATTGGCAGGTTGATAGATTTAAGCGCTTGGTTGTCGCCGTAAAACAGATCTAGGTTCTCAATATCAAATTTATTCATGTTCGTAATCTCTAAATTCTTAAATTCGTGTCTAACTTGATGCTTTCTTTATCACGGGGGCTCGCTTTATTTATGAGCCAGCTAATGAGCTTAGTAAGTTGCCGTGTTGAAGCGTCTCGCAATCAGTTTTGTAACCATGTTGATCAAGAGAACCAGTACGATTAGGACTGTCGCCGTGCCGTAGGCTTGGTTCCATTCATCGATAGTAAATAGCTCTGTTGTCAGCTTATATAGGTGAACCGTTAGTGTACGGCCAGAATCGAATACCGACTCAGGAACACGTGCCACCATACCTGCTGTTAAAAATACAGGTGCTGATTCGCCAATTACACGACCAATACTAAGAATGACCGAAGTTAAGATACCTGGCATTGCGCTTGGTAAGATCAAACGCCAGATAGTGTAGATTTTTGAAGCGCCAAGGCCGTATGAGCCTTCGCGGTAAGTTTGTGGCACTGCCATCAATGCTTCTTCTGTAGTACGAATGATTACAGGAAGAATCAGGATACTTAGCGTTAGTGCACCCGACAGAATCGAGAAGCCAAGACCAAGAATCGAAACAAAGAAGGTCATACCGAACAGACCAAAGATGATCGATGGGATACCAGCTAACGACTCAGTACAGAATCGAATCACTTTCACCAATCGGCTACCTACTTTCGCATATTCAGTTAAGTATATCGCCGTCATGATGCCCAGTGGCGCGGCTACCGCAATCGATGCGATTACCATGTAGATCGTGGCAATGATCATTGGGAAAATACCACGTTCTTCACCAGTACGAGTGTAATCGTCAGTGATGAAGTTCCAATCTACGTATTGCAGACCGTTCGATAGGATGTACCAAATAATCCAGAATAAGAAACCAACGGTTACAGCTGCAGCTGCCCAGATAAAACCTTTTAGGATGTTATCTTTGATTTGACGTGCTTGTTTTAGTTTTACGCGATCCATATTACTTATCCTCGCCTACTTCGCTTTTTCACGGTTAAGATAAAGTAGAGCACCATTTAACATCATGATGAACACTAGAAGTACAACACCTGTTGCGTACAGTGCGTTAGCGTGAACGCCACTTGCGTAAGACATTTCAATTGCAATGTTTGCTGTTAGCGTACGAGCAGAGTCCAAAATGCCTTCTGGCATTGCTGGCGCGTTACCCATAACCATGATGATTGCCATCGTTTCGCCAAGTGCGCGGCCGATACCCAAAATCACACCAGTCATAATGCCTGAACGTGCAGCAGGAACGAGTAGCTTAAAAATCGTGTAGATTTTCGAAGCACCCAGTGCAAGTGAACCTTCTTTGTATGTACGAGGTACCGCACGAATCGAAGTTTCAGAAACCGTGATAACGGTAGGAAGAATCATGATACCCAGAACAATGATACCCGCCAGGATAGTGTTACCCGCTGGTACTTGGAAAACGTTTTGAATCATTGGAACGATAATTACTAGACCGAAGAAGCCGTAAACTACCGACGGGATACCCGCTAGAAGCTCAACTGCTGGTCGAATAATATCTGCAAGACGCTTTGGAGCAATCTCAGCAATAAAAATAGCGGTTAATACACCAACTGGCACACCAACAACTACAGCTCCAAGTGTCGAAACAATCGATGCAACAATCATGGTTGCAACACCGAATAGAGCTGGAGGTAACCAGTCAACACCCAGAACGATGCCAGAAACACCGGCCTCTTGGAATGCAGGGATACTCTCTGCAACGATAAAGTAAGCGATAACGGCTAGTGATACGATGCCGATTACAGCACTCGATAAGAACAAGCCGTGGAAGATTCTTTCTCTCCAGTCGATGCGCTTCTTAGCACGTAGACTTGGCTTGTTGATTTGAGTCGCTTCAGTATTCATAAGCTTTTCACTATTTGCGATGGTCATATATAAAATCTCAAACTTTGTGGCTCAATAAGAGCTCGAAATAAACAAAGTTGAAAGAAAAGGCTCAGCCTAAAGCAGGCTGAGCAATAATTAAGATTGAGTCAGTTAAGATTAGTTAACTGTGATGTAGCCTTTCTTACCAGCGATAGCTTGAGCTTCATCTGCAACCATCCAATCTAGGAATTGTTGAGTTTCAGCTGTTGGAGCGCCTGCTTTGTAAAGAACTAGGAATGGACGAGCAACTTTGTAAGAACCGTTCTTAACGTTGTCTACAGTCGCAGCAGCGCCGTCGATAGTTAGAGCTTGAACAGATTCGTCAACTGTACCTAGAGAGATAAAGCCGATAGCGTATGGGTTGCTTGCTACAGAAACTTTAAGTGCGCCGTTACCGTTTGCAACTTGTGCACGTTGAGAGATAGCCGATACTTTCTTATCGCCAATCTTCTTCTTAAGCTTCATGATGTCTTCGAATGCACCACGTGTACCTGATGCAGTATCACGAGTGATTGCTACGATTGGTTTATCAGCGCCGCCAACATCTTTCCAGTTAGTGATGTCGCCTTTGTAGATTGAAGTGATTTGCTCAGCAGTAAGAGCAGATACTTCGTTGTTCGGGTTAACAACAACTGCGATACCGTCACGAGCGATAACTAGCTCTTTCAGGTCAGCTGTTTTCTCTTCTTCTTTTAGGTCACGAGAAGAGATACCAAGGTCAGCACTTCCATTTTTTGCTGCTTTGATGCCTGCAGAAGAACCTGGTGCTTGAATTTCGATGAACACTGGTTCGCCTTTATTCATGTAGGTTTCTGCAAAAACTTCAACCAGTGGAGAAGCACTGTTAGAGCCAACTACAGAGATAGTTTCTTTAGCTGAAGCTGTATTCACTGTTAGAGCGCCTAGTAGTGCGATTGCACCGATAACTGTCTTTTTCATCACAAATTTCCTTTAGTGGCGTTATTGCCGTAATGTTTTGCTTGAACGAGGCCTACTTTAGAATCCGAATGTGACAGTTGTGTTTCACTTAATTGAAGCCTATATGACAACTACAAATTAATGGCTAATTTCTCTCCTACTCGATGAATTGATAGTCGCGTCCCCATCAGATGCAGTTAGTGAATGCAGGTCTCACCATCGTTTGAGCACCAAAAAGCTAGATTTCCTTCCCTATTTATATCGAATACTAACCAATATATTTCTCTATTTATCAATCAATTAGCCCTAAAACGATGGATAAAAAGATCCACCTTTATCGCCATTTAGAACAATAAACAACCATCTATATCAAATACCTATCGCATATAACGAAATCAAAGCCTTTACTGATTGAATTGTCAGTCTCATTAGTTAGAATCGCCAACTAATTCTAATAATAATAATTCTCATCTTTTTATTTTATTCAAAGAAGGACATTACATGCGCCAACTTCTCAGTGGCTTATCAATCAAAATACAAATTCTTATACCCGTACTATTTTCCGTTGTCTTACTTTTAGCCGGTGTCATTATCGGTGGTGAAAAACTAGAAAGTGCATTCAAAGATGTGTCAGTAGCAACCGACCAGTTAATCTTACATAAAGAAGAACTTAGCGAAATCGTCGACAACAGCTATGGCATGCGCATCAAAGCGATTTACAGTCTATTCAATGCTGATGACGTAAAAACATTGGTTGAAACACTAAACCAAAAACGCGATCAGAATACTCGCCTACTGAATTCATTAGACACAGTGCCAGGCATGCAAGATGAAGTGGCCGCGATGAACAAAGCGATGAATCACTATGTCGATTTTTCTCGTACCACCATGCTTCCGCTATTAAGAGCGAAACACGGCGATGCATCACTATCTTCAGATTTTGAAAACCGCTACCAGATCGCAATCGACCAATACCGACATGCGGGTAATGAAATGGTGCAAGCGATCAATACTCTGTCTAAAAAGCTGAACTTGCTTGCCACTCAAGAGGTTGACATCAACGGCCAGCAACACGCTAGCACGCTGACTACTGCGACCATTGCACTGTTGGTGATCCTGTCTGTAGCTCTAATTATCAGTTGGACGCTGGCTGGTATCATTGTTAAGCCGATCAGCAACATTCAAGAAACGATGCGGGAAGTAGCAAAAGGTAACTTGTTAGTTAAAGCAGAAGAGTATGGCGACAACGAAATCTCACGCCTAGCGCAAGACGTAAACCAGTCTGTTGAACAGCTGCGTGACACGGTAAGCTCGCTGTCTCGAATCAGTATCGAAGTGGCTTCTGCGTCGACAGAGCTAGCGGCTGTAATGACACAGTCCAGCGTTAACTCAGACCAAGAGAAGCAAGAGGTGGAGCAAGTTGCTTCTGCTGTGAACCAATTGGAAAGCACAGCAGCACACGTTAATGAGAACGCAGTACAAGCCGACTCAGCGTCTAAGCAAGCTGACGAAATGGCGACACACAGCATGAGCTTGTTTAATGAAAGCAACAAAGCTAACGAACAGATGGCGATTCAGCTAAGCGAAGCCGCAAATGTTGTGGGCACGCTAAAAGAGCACTCTGAACAGATTGGTAAAGTGATTGAGGTAATTCAAAGTATCTCTGAACAAACTAACCTGCTGGCGCTTAACGCAGCAATCGAAGCCGCTCGTGCAGGTGAAAGCGGTCGTGGTTTCGCAGTGGTTGCTGATGAAGTTCGAATGCTAGCGGCACGTACACAAGATTCAACCAAAGAGATCCAAACCATCATAGAAGGTTTGCAGGTTCAATCCGGTAACGCGAATGAAAGCATGAGCAGCTCATTATCTATGCTGGAACACAACCAAACTCTTGCAGGTGAAGTAAGCGCGGCGCTTTCAGGCATTGCTAACTCGGTAACGGACATGACTGAGATTAACACTCAGGTTGCCTCTGCCGCCGAAGAGCAAAGCCAAGTAACCTCAGACATCAACCGTAACATCTCAAACATCTACAGCCTAGTAAGCCAAAACGTTACCGGCATTACTCAAGCCGCTGCAGCAAGCCACGAGCTTTCTAACCTAGCAGAACAACAGAAGCAGCAGTTGGATTACTTTAAGGTATAGGCTTCAAGGTACGAAGTTCAAGGCAAACAGATTCAGGCTGTATGCTCTTTAGAACTCGCCGATAAACAAAAAGCCAGCCATCATGGCTGGTTTTTCGCTTTTAGACACTACTGACGAGATTCAGCCGCTCGAATTCTTTCAATCGCTTCTACCCTTCTAAGCTGTTCTGGTAGGAAATGTTCAGTCCTAAGTTGCGCAATCTTCTCTTGTTGTTCGGTTTTTGATAGGAATGAATCTTTCAAGACATCATTTCGTTCTGCGAAGTAGACCTCTAACGAGTCTTCAAAGGCCGCTCTTTGTTTATCAAGTGCTTCAAGTCTCTGGGTTGCTTCTTCACCGACAAGTTCGCTTCTCTTTAAGTATTTACCCTGTTCATCGAGACCTTCAGAGCTAGAGAGCTGTTGGAGTAACACCTGATTCTGGTGACTCGACTGAACATAATCAGGTTGCTCAGATAGATAGGATTCGAGTCTTTGTTGGTATTCTTCATCCTCTAATCCCTCCTGTTTCAGAAGTAACTTTTCTAAGGCGATTTCTCTCATTCTGTTGTCGTGCGTAAACAGAATACTTATCTCGCTCTCACTGAAAAACTGAGCTTGGAGGTCAAGGAGCGCTTGATTGAGTGCACGTAGATCATCAGCGGAAATGGATGTGGTACCGAACTGCACGTCCAACGATGTCAGTGCCGACTTATACTCAAGATATTTGGCAAACAGTGCTTCATCAACCACGGTTGTTGATGATTGTTCGTGGTGTTTCGCCACGTTGTCTCGAATACCTTCAAGGGTTAATTCTGTATTACCTGACACGAAATATTCCATCATGTCTTTTGCTGATGCGTTATCGATGTCGGTATCTTGCTGAGAGGTGACTTTCAATGAGGAGACGCGTTGTTCGTCGTCAGTATGTGTATCTTGATTATTTAGATATAAAAAGACCGCCGCTGTGCTCATCAGGGCTATCGTGGTTATCGACAAAATGGCGGTCTTTTTCATCATACTTCCCTTGTTTTCTTATTAAACGGCTTTGCAGACTACAAGCCAGCCAACTTCAATCGATTGGCATGCTGACGATATAGTGTTACAGGATCTGTCTCAAACAAGTGGTGAATTCCCAATAACCCATTAATCTCATCTAGGTGGTTCATTTTGTAATCATCACCAATCACTTTGCCCAAATGCGCGCTGCATGCTCCTACTAAGCCATCATTAGGTTCGTTGAAGGCTAAGCCTAGGATTGTCATCGCTCCGTCGGTAGGATCAAGAAGGTTGGTAAAAGTGGAAGACCCTGTCCATGAATAGTAATAAACGCCGTTACTTGCTTGCCACTCACCATCGCCACACTCAGACGTCGGAACGCCCTCAGGGTAAAACTGGTTGAAGGCTAGCGAGCCTTCTGTGGTCAATGCTTCAAGAGAAGCGAGGCCGTCTTGGTCGAGATCCGTTCCACCAGATAAAAGGTTAATCAGTGTCGTTAATCCACCTGCTAATTTAACCGCGATACCTTCTGTGACAGAGCCTTCAGATACGTTCCCTCGAACGAGATCAGCGACCTTAGAACCTTTATGCACACCGCCAATACTGGTCACTGAAGCAACAAGATCAGGTCGAACTGACGCAACATAACGAGCCGTAGGCCCACCGTGGCTATGACCAACCAGATTCACCTTACTTGCTCCTGTTGCAGCTAACAGCGTTTCAACTTGGCTGAGTAACTGTTCACCACGGACCTCTGAACTGTTGGTTGCAGAGACCTGAGCGACATATACGTTCGCGCCATCTTTGGTTAGGGATTCAGGTACGCCATAGAAATAGTCAACGCCCGCTAATGTATCGAAACCAAACAGACCATGTACCAACATAATGGGGTATTTCGTTTCAGTGTATCCGCTGGCTTCTAATGCTGATGCGCTCGTTCCGGCATATACGCCAAAACTGGATAGGCAGGCTATCGTCCAAATTAATATCTTTTTCAATGCTCTTTCCTTAAACAGATTAGACCTCTGATGAGTAAAAGAACCGTAGATGATGATTTTATAAAACAGAAAGTAACGACTTCATATTTGTGATGGCGAACTTGAATTAAACAGGTGCGATGAACATCAGGCAAACAGAATCAGGAGAACAAAACATAAGCAATTGATTAAATTAACATTTAACTAAGGTTGATGAGATTGTTCTTTCAATATCCCGACTCAAATATCAATTCAACATTCTCAATAAACCAAAATTATTCGACAAATAACCGTTTGGAAACAGGTATTTTTCAACCAAAAACTCGTTGATAACTTGAGGCTTATTCCATTAACGACACACCATAACCCTGAATATATTGACGCTAATTATTGATTTTAGATATAGGTCGTACCAGTTATTTACTTATCCACTTATCAAGAAACAAGCAACAAGCAACAAGCAACAGCGTTTCTGTTTGGCTCATCTAAATATAAAAGAGAATACAGTGATGAAAAATACGGCTCTAATACTCACGTTAGCCCTGCCTTTTGCCGCTTATGCCGCTGAAGACTCAATACCAACACCTGAATCGATTACATCTGCACAAGTACTCAGTGCACAAGGCTCAGAGACCTATTCATATGTTAGATGTTGGTATCGAACCGATGCCTCTCATGATTCCCCAGCCACCGACTGGAAGTGGGCAAAGAAAGAGAGTGGTGATTACTACACGATCAACGGATATTGGTGGTCTTCTGTTTCTTTCAAAAACATGTTCTACAGTGATGCGCCTCAATCTGAAATCAAACAGCGTTGCGAACAGACGCTCGACATCCAACATGACGCCGCTGACATCACCTACTTTGCCGCAGATAATCGCTTCTCTTACAACCACTCCATCTGGACCAACGATAACGCGTTCCAGGCCAATAGCATCAATCGTATTGTCATCTTTGGTGATAGCCTGTCCGACACTGGTAATATATTTAATGGCTCACAATGGTTTTTTCCGAACGCAGATTCGTGGTTTTTAGGGCACTTTCGAATGGTTTAGTCTGGACGGAGTATTTAGCAAAAGCGAAAGATGTCCCTCTGTATAACTGGGCTGTGGGTGGCGCCGCAGGTACCAACCAATACGTGGCATTGACTGGTGTTTATGATCAAGTCACCTCTTATCTGACCTACATGAAAGTCGCCAAAAACTATCGTCCGGAAAACTCACTGTTTACTTTAGAGTTTGGCCTCAATGACTTCATGAATTACAACCGAGAAGTCGCCGATGTAAAGGCTGACTTTAGCAGCGCGCTGATCCGCTTAACAGAATCTGGTGCGAACAATATCCTGCTGTTCACCTTACCCGATGCAACCAAAGCCCCTCAATTCAAATACTCTACCGAACAAGAGATAATAAAAGTTCGTGGCAAGATCTTAGAATTCAACCAGTTCATCAAAGCTCAAGCCGAGTATTACCAAGGTATAGGGAAAAACGTGGTGTTGTTCGATGCAAGTGCGTTGTTCGCCAGCATTACCGATAACCCAGAACAACATGGCTTTCGAAACGCGAGCGATGCTTGTCTTAATATCAATCGAAGCTCAGCCGCGGACTACTTGCGAAGCCACAGCTTAACCAATGACTGTGCCACCTATGGTTCAGACAGTTATGTATTTTGGGGCGTGACACACCCAACTACAGCTACTCATAAATACATTGCCGACCACATCTTGGCGTATTCGTTCTCGACGTTCAATTTCTAACTAAATATCGAAAAGTAATGGCTGAGCCAAGGTCGAGATACAAAAAAACCGCCTAATATTGGCGGTTTTTATTTATGTCAGTTTTACTAGCAAACGCTTTAAAACTGGCTGGTGATTACTCGTCGTCCACTTTTGGTGCGACTTTCTTCTTAGGGATAAACACGGTATCACCCACGGCCACATTTTGGTGGAAGCTCTTATCGCGCTTAACTGGTTTCTTCGGCGTTTTCTTCGCTTGAGTGTTGGTCTTCTTCTTAGCAGGACCGCCTTTAGCAAACGCAGGTTTACGAGGTTTAATACCTTTGAACTTACCTTTTAGGCCTTCAAGCACAGAGAAAGTAAGATCTTGTTGAAGGTAAAGCTCAACACGCTTGAAGCTGTCCCAGTCTTTTGGACCAACCAAAGAAATCGCATCGCCTTTGTTACCCGCACGGCCAGTACGACCTACACGGTGCACGTACTCTTCCGTATGCTTAGGCATATCAAAGTTGATAACGTGGCTCACGTTTGGAATATCAATACCACGTGAAGCAACATCGGTAGTTACCAAGATCTTGTAAACCGCACGCTCGAACTGGCTCATAATAGCATTACGTTGCGTTTGGTTTAGGTTACCACTCAGTGCTACCGCTTTAAGCTTCTTCTCGTTCAACTTATCTGTTAAACGGTCAGTATCAGCGCGTGTTGCTGTGAAGATCATTACCTGACGGTATTCAGCTTCTTCCAGTACACGGTCTAAAATCGCTTCTTTGTGATCTAGGTGATCACATAAGTAGAATTTCTGTGTGATATCTAAGTGTTGCTCGTTAGAAACACCAACAGAGATACGCTTAGGTGCGTCTAGCATTTCATTTGCAATGCCATTTACTTCAGCGTGATCTAACGTTGCAGAGAACATCAACGTTTGACGACGACGGTGTTTAGCTGCATTGGCAATGCGACGAAGTTCTGGAGCGAAACCCAGATCAAGCATACGGTCCGCTTCATCAAGGATTAGCGTTTCAACACCATCTAGGAACAATGAACGATGTTCTAGGTGGTCAGCAAGACGGCCTGGAGTCGCAACGATAAAACGAGGGTACTTACGCAGTGCTTTAACTTGGTCGTTAAAGTTCTCACCACCTAAGATAAGCGCCGCTTCATAAGACAGACCACCAAGCATGCTACGCAGTTCGCCGTAAACTTGCTTCGCTAGCTCACGAGTAGGAGCCAAAATTACACCACGAGGATCTTTAGCAGAAAACGCTTTTGTTTTTAATGCTTTATGTATCATTGGCAACACAAACGCCAATGTTTTTCCTGATCCCGTTTTTGATGAAGCCAATAGATCCTTACCAGCAATAGCAACAGGGATCGCTTTTGATTGGATCTCTGTCGCCTTCTTGAAGTCGTAATGTTTTAAGTTCTTCAGTAAGCGGTTATCTAAGCCTAAATCTTTAAAGTGCAAAGGACTCTCCAGTCATGATGGTATTGAATAAAATTAATTTAACGTGACATGATACCGCGAAAGTACTTTATAAGGATAGAGATCACAGTAAATTTATCCCTTTATCTATCTTTAGCTAGAACAACGTATGCATTGCTAGCAAAGGGATAGCTCTCCAAAAACACCTTCAAGTCGTCTCTAAATCCTTCATCTCATAAATGAGACACAACGTGATACTTAGCTAATTAACTCAAAAATTTAGCAATTTCTTTAGTTATTGTTTTTGCAGTTAAAAAATTAGTCGCTACAATCATTAATGAAGCGACTATATGATAAAGAATGTATAGCGCATCTTTTGATGATAAATAAGCAAGGAGTTCTTATGAATAAGACGTTAATCGCAGCTGCAGCATCAGTTTTCATTTTAGCCGGTTGTTCTTCAGAGCCAGAAGAAGCTGCAGTGTCAGAAATGGATCAACTAACTAACCAAGTCGCTCAACTAACAAGCGAAGTTGAAGCACTTAAGAGTGACAAAGCAGCCGCAGAAATGAAGGCTCAAGAAGCAGAAGCAGCCGCAATGGCAGCGAAAGAAGAAGCGGACCGTGCTAACGACCGTATCGACAACATCGCTGAGTCTTACACTAAGTAGTTTGAGATCTAATCGCGATTAAGCTGTAGATTAAATAAGTCGCAAAAAGCAGTATATAGACAGCACCACTTCTTATCGGATGTGGTGCTTTTTTTGGGTGACACTAATGCGAGTAAACAAGATAAAACCGCCCCTTGTTGCAGAAGAGGCAATCGAATTAAAACTCAATCACAGGTGGTGCTATCTCTACAGGTACGCCGTTTTGAGCAAAGATAACCGCTTTCGCCTTTGAATTTGGCAGTTCTGCGTCTTCAAGCCACCATTTTAGTTCCACAGGGATCTGTAATGATTTCTTTGAACCATCACTTCGAGTTAATGGCTCGTGCGCTTCTACAAACACACTTCTATCAGGCTCTAATGACACCTTAATCGGCTCATTGATAATGGTGACCTGTTCACCACGGTTCACTTGCTCAAACAGCCACTCAATGTCTTTAGGTTCCATTCGGATACAACCAGAGCTAACTCGTAAACCTATCCCGAAATCTTTGTTTGTACCATGGATCAAATAGTCGCCAGCGCCATAAGCAAGCCTCAAAGCGTACTCTCCCAATGGATTTTCCGGCCCGGCAGGAACCACTCTCGGTAATTCAATGCCCTTTTCAAGATACTCGTTGCGGATTGAATTTGGTGGCGTCCATGTTGGATTCGGTCTTTTTTGGCTTATCTTGGTGATCATCTCGGGAGTATCACGCCCCACTCGACCGATGCCGACAGGGAAAACATGCACCTGATTTTTCTCAGGCTCAAAGTAATACAACCTTAACTCAGCAAGATTGATGACAATCCCCTTTCTTGGGGTGTCAGGCAAAATCAAGCGGCTTGGAATGCTTAACACATAGCCTTCCGCGGGAAGAAAAGGATCCACCCCTTTGTTGGCTGCCATTAAAGAGAGAAAACCAATATCGTATTGCTTGGCAATGATGGCCAAGGTTTCGCCCGCCGCCACTTCATGCTGCTGGATTCTGCCCACAATGCGGCTTTCCGTTGGTGGCAATTCAAAGGTTGCAGCAGACACCCACGATGAAGCTATCCCGCTGGCAAGCAAAGTAGTTCTTACAACAAGCGACACCGCCCTGTGAAGTCGTGTTTTCATTGACGGCAAAGGCGTCGAGTTAGCGCAATGCGACATACAAATCCTTGGTTTGTCTTTTATCAAAGTTTAGATTATCTCTGATCAAACGTCTCTACAACGTATTGTTGTCTCGAAACTGATAGACAACAAGTTTATGTGTGGGCCTTTTCCTCTCATTCGCTTGCAATTAACCCATACAAAATCGATTGCCTTTACGCTTTCAACAGATTTAGTTATCAATATTAATAAAACTATAATGGCAGACCTGTTTTGTGACTAAAGTCTCATGGATCCACGTTCTAACTCGCTAATATTGCCTCAACAAAACGAATTCAATTCAACAGAATCGGTAATTGATTAAATCCTGTTCCTATAATTACCGTTTAAACTTTGGAGAACGACCATGGCTACACCTCATATTAATGCTCAAGCTGGTGATTTCGCAGAAACAGTACTTATGCCGGGCGACCCGCTTCGCGCAAAATACATTGCAGAAACATTCCTTGATGACGTGAAGCAAGTTTGTGACGTTCGCAACATGTTTGGCTACACAGGCACTTACAAAGGTAAGAAAGTTTCTGTAATGGGCCACGGTATGGGTATCCCATCATGCTGCATCTACGTACACGAGCTAATCGCTGAGTTCGGCGTGAAAAACGTTATTCGTGTAGGTAGCTGTGGCGCGGTACGTGACGACGTTAAACTAATGGACGTTGTTATCGGCATGGGTGCATCTACTGACTCAAAAGTAAACCGCATTCGTTTCAACAACCACGACTTCGCTGCTATCGCTGATTTCGGTCTTCTAGAAGAAGCAGTAAACCAAGCTCGTGCACAAGAAGTTCCAGTTAAAGTTGGTAACGTATTCTCTGCAGACCTTTTCTACACTCCAGAAGCTGACCTTTTCGAAAAAATGGAAAAGCTAGGCATCCTAGGTGTTGATATGGAAGCGGCTGGTATCTACGGCGTTGCTGCAGACCTTGGTGCTAAAGCACTAACTATCCTAACAGTATCTGACCACATCATCCGTGGTGAAAAACTAAGTTCTGAAGAGCGTCAAAAGTCTTTCAACGACATGATGAAAGTTGCTCTAGAGACAGCAATCAACATCTAACGATTTGATAAAAGATACATTGAAAAGCGTTACCCCGCAGCCAGGCTCGCTTGGCTGCTCAAATAATCCCGAGGGGGAGATCGTGTCTAACGACAAGCTGCCAAAAGATGCGGATGGTTTGCAACTCAACTTTTGTAAAACATTGGCGTGTGACAACTTTGGCTTGAGCGATGCAAAACGGTATGTTTTGCAACACGCGAACCCTAAGCGTCCAGCGATGGTTTGTCGTGAATGTGGAGCTTTCCCCCCCTTACTTAACAATCGTGAAGTGTTAAGCGAACTTCATCGCTTAAGACAACTTCACAGCGACGGGCTCCCTGCTTGTCGTAATGATGATTGCGATAACTTCGGCTTATCGGTTCATACCCATAAACATCTTTATCATGCCTTCGGCTACAGTGGCGACAGGCAGCGTTATCGATGCAAAGACTGCCAAACAACCTTCGTTGATAAATGGTCTGGATCCAATAAAAAACTCCAATTTCAAGAGAACCTCATGGGCTTACTGTTCATGGGCTATTCCGTACGTGAAATCTGCCGAAAATTAGAGATCAACCCAAAGACTTTCTATGATCATGTTGACCATATCGCGAGCCGTTGTCGTCGTAAATTAGCGATGATCGATGCACGATGGGTTAACCATGCGAAAGATTACGAGTTCGCATCTCACTACCAGCGTCTGCAACCACAAAGTAACAACGGTGTGGTGTGGATAGCGACGGGCGAGGCGCATTCTGGCTATATACTTTGCCAACACGTTAACTACTCTCAAAATGAAGAACCATCAGGAAACGTCGACCATAACCCTTATGATGATGTGGCACGATTTGTATCCAAAGAGCACTCTTCAGAAGCAAATCTCGAACTGCCTCAGCCCTCTGACAAACTAAAAGAGCGCATTGAACAGCAGTACCAAGTGATTCTTGCGAGAGGTAACGTTGAGGACCCTATGGGTAACCTCACCACATTTAGTTACCCTTCAAAAGGCGCTCTCATTCGACCGCCTTATACCTCTTATGCTCACTTCTTACATGTGTTGGATATGTGTAACGAAGACAAGCATGTCGCCATCTATATGCCACAAGATCCATTACTAAGATCTGCCGCTTTAAGTGTATGTTTGCCGCGCATTCAGAGTCAAAATATTGACCTCATGTATGTCGAAGAAGATTCAGGCTGGCAAGACGACCAAAGTTTTGAAAAGATCGACATCGTTCACATGAGTTGGTGGCGAGATCGCTGGGCTATTGCCAATCAGGGTGATAACCAGAAAGGTATCTGCTACCTAACCGGTAACAATCCAGAACCAAAACAGTGGTTTAACACAGCCTCAATTCAACAAACTAAGTTCTATCAACAGCGCTTTCAGTTGTTATTTGATAGCTTTATTAATGAGCCCAGACGTAAGCTTCGTCCTGGGGGCATTCTTCCATTGCTCGACATATTTAGAGCTTGGCACAATCTGTGCTACCAAGATAAGCAAGGGCTCACGGCAGCACAACGCTTAGGCGTAGCGGAGCTGCCATTAACTCTAAAGCAACTACTTTCATAGCAACAAAGCCTCTAGGTAATTATTCGGGAACTCATTGATTTTAAAGCGACAACATGAGGTAACACCCATAATTAGAAAAGATCGATGTTCCTTTGACGCTCTACGAAAGATAATTGGTGCTTATCTCAAATTACACTCTTATAATGATTGTGTTATCAATATGTTCGATAATCATGGATGTAAGTCTTGGACAAAAATCAGTACCTTCTTGAAACAGAATTAGAAAAACTCAAAACTCGAGTCGACTCTGAGCCATCGGTGATCCTAGAGATTGCCCAACAGTGCCTAGTCCGATCAGAGCAAGTTCTGTTTGAAGAGGGTGCCATCCAGTCATTAATGTTAATGGCAAGATGTAGCTGGAACCTGATGGATTACCAAAAAGGTTTAAAATACATCAAGGAAGCCTACAAGCGCCAAAGCCGATTAGATACCGATCTTTTTCTGCCCGAAATCCTCCATTTACACGCGCTCCAGTTCTGGGGACAAGCCAAGTACTATTCCGCCCAACAGTTCTGGATCAATGCTTTAGAGCAGTCCGCGTTGGTTGATGAAGTCGAAATTCAAATTGAATGCCTCATTGGCCTTGGCAATATTTGGCGGATGACCCACGAATATAAACTTGCACGTTCTACCCACCAGCTTGCCGTTAAAGTTGCTAACAACAGCCGCATTGGTTGGTTAGAGGGTAAAGCCAGAATACTGCTTGCGTGGGATTACTACCTGCTCAACAACTATGTTGAAATGCTGTCGGTATTAGACGGTGCAGAAGAAGCATTAAAAGACCATAAAGATAACACTTGGCATGCTGAGGTGTGGGACTTCCGAGGCTTAGCACTTCTTGGTCTTGAACGCTTAGATGACGCAGAGCGCGCCACGGCCAAAGCGCACAATCTGGCAGTTGAACACAACCTAGTTTGGATGAAAGCGCACTCATACATCAGCCGAGCTAGATTGGAGCTCCTGAGAAAAAGACCAGAACAAGCGGCGGAATTACTGAGGCTCGCTGAGCAATCCGCAAACGAGTTCGATAATGGGGAGTTGCTAAGCCAAATCTGTTACCAACAATCTTTGGTAGCGGAAGAAAACCAAGACTTCCAAGCCGCGCTCGTCGCCTTTAAAAAGTACCGTCAATATTCTATCGGCATGCTCAAAGAGCAAACGACACGTGTTGGGTTAGATAAAGCGCGCAGTTCAAAACGCCAGCTTGAACAGAGAGCACGAAAACTGATTAACCGTATTCGCGGTCAGCACGAGTACGATCCTGAAAAGCACCTCTCTTACGTTGTCTCTGAAACCTTTTGGTGGGAAAAGTTGGTGCTGTTCAAGACAGAGCTTAAACGCTCGAACCACAGCATCATTATGTTCCATCATGTCGATACTGATTACTTAGATGTTTGCACCGAGATTGCTCATGCTTTATGTAACCAGAATGACTTCATTGCAAGACTAAGTTCTGAACGTGTGGCCCTTATGCTTTCCGAAAAAGGCGAAGCCGCAGAGCAAACCTTCCAAACTCTCAGCACCATGCTCGATATCTATCCATGGCATAGAAAAGGATTAAAAGGTTCGAAACCAAGCGTCAGCCTCAATGATATTTTGACGTTCCCGTTCACGCTTGAACAACTCGAAGAAGACGATGCTGAGGTAATAGAATAATGGAAACTCTATTAAGCAAGATCACAGACGCCGGTTTAGACCCTTCATCAGTATCAGGTGAAGAAGCGATCATCTTCTGGAACCACATTCGTCAGCACGTTTCGACAACGCAAACAGAGCAAGCGCACTGCTATATCATTAGCTCTGAATACCGTGCCGAGTTACAACAAAATCAAACCAGTATCGAAGAGTTGAGACGAGCACTCGATCTGCTCCACCTTCCTGCCGATATCGAAGATATTCTGACAGTCAAAACCAGTTTAAGTGACCGCTTAGTTGAAACTGGTGATTACACCTCAGCACTCAATGAATTCGTCAGTTCGTCGACTATCGCGGTTGAACACGGTCATATCGATGAGTATGTATTAGCTATTTTAGGCATGGGCAACCTGTGTGATTCCTATGGCGATCACAACAGAGCACTTCGTTACTACCAAAAAATCAGCAGCATAGACCATGCGATAAGCAGTCGCTCACTTCGCCTCAAATTCAAGCTGCATATGGTAGCAAGCCTACTTCTACTCAATCGCATTACAGCAGCCAGCGATTTACTGAATGAGTGCGAAGAACTGAGTATTTTGGTCAGTGACAAGTTGCTCACAGCTCAAATACTGCTTTACCAAGCAAAGGTGCTGCGCGCTAAGAAAAAACACCATGAAGCGCTACGCTGTCTGTCTAAGGTTCAATACCCAGCCAACAGCACTCAAGCAAGCTGGCTTGCAACCATGACTCGTCTAGAGCTCTCACATTGCCTAAGTGCAACCGGCAAGCAAGACTACGCGAGCATGATTTTGTCGAGCACAGACAAACGCGTGAAAGCCTACTCGTCGCCAGTACTTGCAAAACGATTCTACGATTCGCTGAGTGATGTGTGTATGAATCAAGGGCGTTTTCAAGAAGCGCTAAGCTATGAGAAAAAAGGCTACCGAATTGAAACCGATCTGATGAAGCAGATCCCGATCAGTGAACTCGGTGCAAGCCAGCTACGCCGACTGTCTCGTTTTGAGTTACAACTCAAACTCATTCTCTCTGAACAAGAGAACAAAGAGCTCAAAGAGACAACCGAACAACACAAGAATGCGGTGGCTCAGCTTCAACAAGACGTATTCACAGATCCATTAACAGGGTTGCACAACCGCCGCTGGTTAGATGTGAAACTGAAAGACATGCTGCTGCACGATACCTCTTTCGCGCTGATGGTTATTGATATTGACCACTTCAAGTCTATCAATGATGAACTGAGTCACTTAGTGGGTGATAAAGCGATTGTTAGCGTGTCTCAAGAGCTGCGTTCATACTTTAAGTTTAGAGGCGCATCGTGTGTCAGGTTTGGCGGAGAAGAGTTCCTCGTCATTCTAGAGAACACTGATCTTCCGAAGGCAGAAACGCACTCTGAAAATTATCGAGAGCGCATTTTCCAATTCGGTTGGCATGAGATACTTGGGGAGCGCGGTTTGACCGTGAGTATTGGTATCACTTTGCATCGTGACGGAGAGAATACTCAACGCACCTTCTACCGTGCGGATAAAGCGCTATACCGAGCTAAAGCCAACGGCCGTAATCAAGTGTGTACAGAGTAGTGGCATATAGCTCTGTAGCTTAGGCCAACTGCTTATTGATAAAAGAACAGAGAAATACCAGCAAGGGCGGCAAGTGTGCCTATGATACTTTGCTTTGACACCTTCTCCCCTTTCAGCGCATAAATCACCAAAATAAAGACCGGGCTGGTCGCTATCAACGTTTGTGCAATCGCAGGGTTAGCATTCTTCAACGCCACTTGTTGAAGCCATAGAGCGAGAAACGTCCCGACAAAGATTGCTCCTAATAACCACAGTTTATCGAGCTTGGTCATTTCCCATAAATCTCTTTTTATCGATGAATACGGCTTCTTTTCAACGAAAGGGATAATCAGCATCACAGCAAACACGCCAATCGTCAGGCGAATCAAAGCACCTAACAATGGTGGAATATCACCCGCCACTAACGCGTAATGAGAAATAACCACACCAGATGCCTGACAGACACTCGCCACAAGCCCATAACCAATGCCACCCCACTGCGCTTTGTTATTCGATTCACCGCTCGCCGATTTTGATGGCTGGAAGACAACGAAGGTCACCGCTAGTGTTGTAATCACGACACCGAGCCAACTTTGCACTGTCAATACAGCGCCCAGGAACATTAATGCCAGCACACCAGAAAGAGGCGGGGCTAAAGATTCCAGTAACAGCGTCTTATTGGCACCGATTCTTTTCAACGCCGCAAAATAGGCGCTGTCTCCAATCGCAATACCAATCACACCTGAAATTGCCAATATCAGAAAATGGTTGGTACTCAATTCAAATTCAGGCATCGGTATTAACGGCATGACCAACAGCATCATGCCAGAGGCTACTACACCCTTAACAATGTTCAATTGCATCGCAGAGAAGCGATGTCCAAATTGCCCATAGATCCATGTCGCACATGCCCACACAATTGCAGCGCCAATGGCCGCCAATTCACCTATATACATCCGTATTTATCCCTTGTGGTTATGCACGTCATTTAGAATCGTAGCTGTCATCATTTCAGCTGAAATACCAACCAGAAAGCCGAAATAGCCTCTTCAAACGCGATGAAATTTTATAAGATTCATCAATGCTTTTATTCGCATTAGAAGCGACAACACATTATTTTCAACTCGGTAAATCATTTTTATAACAATTACTTGGATGATAGCGTAGTATATTTATAACTAATATCTAACATTACAAGGATCTGTTATGTTTTTAGACTACTTTGCGCTCGGCTTACTTATTTTCGTAGCATTAGTAATCTTTTACGGCATCATCGTTATTCACGATATTCCCTATGAAATTGCGAAAGAACGCAATCACCCTCATCAAGATGCTATTCACGTCTCAGGCTGGGTTAGCCTATTCACTTTACATACTATTTGGCCATTTCTTTGGATTTGGGCAACATTATGGCGCAAAGATCGTGGTTGGGGCTTCGCTAAATTAGAAGAAGAACAACACGATATTCATCATCGCGTCGATATTCTCATCGATCAAGTGAGTACTCTTCAGGAAGAAATCGCACAGCTCAAGCAAGCAGGTGCTGAACAAAGCAGTCCAGAGAAAGAGACAAACAACGTTCAAGATCAGGAGGCTAAGTAATGGATTTACTGCTGATAATGACCTATGCGGCACTTTGTATCACCATTTTCAAGGTGTTCAATATACCGCTAAATAAATGGACAGTACCTACTGCCGTACTTGGAGGTGTGATCATAGTAGGTACCCTAATTCTACTAATGAACTACAACCATCCATTTACACAAATCGGTAACCAAGTTTACTCAACAACGCCAGTCGTTTCAGGCGTTAGGGGTAAAGTTATCGAAGTGCCTGTAGAAGCAAACAAACCTCTGAAGGAAGGGGATATTCTTTTCAAAATCGACCCAGTTCCATTCGAAGCTGAAGTCGCAAGGTTAGAAGCTAAGGTAAAAGAAGCAAGCCAAGGTGCGCTTGGAATGGAATCTGAAGTGGTTGAAGCAGAGGCTGCAAAAATCAAAGCCATCGCGGAAAGAGATAAAGCTCAACGTGAATTCTCTCGTTACAAGCGCGGTTATGACAGCGGAGCCTTCACTGAGCAACAATTAGATACTCGCAGACAAGCTTACAAGGCATCAGAAGCCGCCGTGAAAGTGGCAGATGCTAATCTAGAACAGGCAAAAATCGCCTTAGACTCTGAAATTGGTGGCGAGAATACAGCCGTTTTAAGCTTACTGGCTGAATTGCGTAAAGCTCAGTTTGATTTAGAGCAAACCGTGGTTCGAGCTCCCACTGACGGATACGTTACGCAGCTAGCATTGCGCCCAGGCGTTATGGCAGTGCCGCTTCCTTTAGCTCCGGTAATGACGTTTGTTCACACAGAAGAACAATTCTATACCGCTGCGTTCAGACAAAACTCCTTACAACGCCTGCAACCGGGTTACGAAGCTGAGTTCTTGTTTAGAGCATTGCCAGGGAAGATATTCAAAGGACGTATTGATGAAGTGATTCCAGCTATTGGTGAGAGCCAATTCCAAGCTAGAGGCGCGCTTCTAGGTACTGATGCGTTGCGTACCAGTGGTCGTGTGTTTGTTAAATTGAGCATCACTGATGATCTGTCTGACTACCATTTACCTATGGGTACCGCGGTTGAAGTTGCCGTTTATTCTGACAGCTTCACTCACGTGTCTATCATGCGTAAGGTCCTTATTCGCATGAAGAGTTGGCAAAACTATCTATACCTAGACCACTAAACGGGCGTAGATATGTGACGAACCCGCTTAACACATTGTTAAGACGAATGAAAAAGCCAGACCCGCTCTGGCTTTTTTGTTGCTTGATTAACCGTAAAATTGCGCTTTTTACACGATATTTAGGTGTTCAGATGGAATTTTAGACATCTAGACACTTACCTTCCCTTATGGAAGGGTTCTACTGTATAATGCGCGCCTTATTTTTTATATTTGCCCAAAAAACGTTCTCATTGAGACGCATATTAATAATGGCGAATATTCGTTCTTTATTAAGCTTTATCTTTCAGTATTCGAGGTTATCTATGAACTTTTCAGCTAAAACAGTGGTCGTTATTGCCATTGGCGCGGCACTGTACGGCATTGGTGGTTTACCTATGTTTGGTGTCCCAGTGTTTGCGAACACGACATTGAAACCAGCGATGGCAGTTCTAGCACTGTTTTCTGTTTTGTTCGGCCCAATTGTTGGCTTCTTAGTTGGCTTTATCGGTCACTGGGTTACGGATCTATTCGCAGGCTGGGGCGTGTGGTTAACTTGGGTTTTAGGCTCAGGTATCGTAGGTATGGTTATCGGCTTATTCCCAATGATGACTAAGAACCGCCTTCAACAAGGTGAACTGCCTATGAAGGACTTCGCGCTGTTTGTGGTACTTGCCCTTGCCGGTAATGTGGTTGGTTACGGCTGCTCTGCATTCCTAGATACCATCCTTTATGCAGAACCGTTTACTAAAGTCTTCACTCAGCTGTCTATCATCGCAGCGGGTAACACCGTTCTGATCGCTGTTGTGGGCTTACTGATCCTAAAATCAGTCGCTAAACGCAACAAACAAAGCCGCAACCTGACTGAGGCATAAGCGATAATGACTATAGCATTTTCGAACTTCTCTTTTAGATATGAGTCGCTGGATAAACCGACGCTAAAAAATATCAATCTAAGGATAGAGAAAGGAGAGAAAATCGTCATTATTGGACCAAGTGGTAGTGGTAAATCTACCCTAGGTCAATGCCTTAACGGTCTGATTCCTCATGCTATCAAAGGTGAGGTGACTGGCTCTCTAGAGATCAACGGTAAGAACATTTCTGATTTTTCTATGCACGACTATACCGAGCAGGTTGGCACAGTATTACAAGATACTGATAGCCAATTTGTCGGTTTGAGTATTGGCGAAGACATCGCATTCGCACTGGAAAATCAGTTAGTGTCGAACATTGATATGTACCCTCTGGTTAAGTCGACAGCAAAAATGGTCGACTTAGCAGATATGCTTGATCGCTCGCCACATGATTTATCCGGCGGCCAGAAACAACGCGTGTCATTAGCGGGCATCTTAGTTGATGACGTTGACATCCTGTTGTTTGATGAACCTTTGGCTAGCCTTGACCCGAAAACGGGTAAAGCGACTATCGAAATCATCGACCAACTTCATAAAGAAACCAACAAGACTATAGTCATCATCGAGCATCGCCTTGAAGATGTACTACATCGCGATATCGATCGAGTGATCTTGATGGAGCGCGGTGAAATTGTCGCGGACATGACACCCGATGAAATCTTAGCTTCTGAACTGCTTGAAACACACGGTATTCGTGAACCACTTTATTTATCTGCTCTGAAGGCAGCGAAAGCACCTTTGACCAGTGAAGATAAGCTATCAAACCTCAAAGCTCTCGATTACAAAAGATTCCGCCCTGCGGTTCAGGCTTGGTTTGCAGAGCGCCCGACTCCAGTTGCCGAGAAGCAGTACCAACCTTTGCTTGAGGTCCACGGCCTGACTTACTCTTACGATGGTGAAAAGAACGCTCTCGAAGATGTCAGCTTTAAGATTGGTAAGGGTGAGTTCGTTTCAATCTTAGGCAAAAACGGTTCAGGCAAATCTACCATCACTAAACTCATCATGGGTGTGATCGATGCCGATTCAGGCTCTTCCTATCTAAATGGTGAAGACCTATCTGAGCTTTCTATCTTTGAAAGAAGCCAGAAAGTCGGTGTCGTGATGCAGAACCCAAATCATATGATCTCTCATCATATGATTTTTGATGAAGTTGCATTCGGTCTGCGTAATCGTGGGGTTGCAGAGCAGGAAATCAAAGAGAAGGTGGAAAACGTTCTTGAGCTGTGTGGCTTGAGCAAGTTCCGCCACTGGCCAATCGAAGCGCTAAGCTACGGTCAGAAAAAACGCGTAACGATCGCTTCGATCTTAGTATTGGAGCCAGAGCTTCTGATCTTGGATGAACCAACAGCGGGTCAAGATTACCGCAACTACACCTCAATGCTGGCGTTTATCCAAAAGCTTAACCGCGAGTTAGGTATCACCGTCGTGATCATTTCACACGACATGCACCTTGTTCTAGAGTACACCACACGCTCAATTGTCATTGCTGACAGCAAGCTGATTGCCAATGCCGCGATGACGGAAGTATTCAGTCAGCCATCGCTGTTAGAACGCGCAAATCTTTGTACCACCAGCATTTATGAACTCGCGACTATGATGAAAATCGACGACACCAACGCATTCATGCAGTACTTCATCGACTACGAGAGAAGCGCTCAATGAACGTATCAAAAGTAAAATTCGGCATCAATTACATTGATACAAAATCACCGCTTCATGCACTTAACGGCATCACCAAATTTGCGCTCTTCTTAGCTTGGGTAACCGTGGTCTTAACTACGTTCGACCTAAGATTGATTGCACTGCTTATTGTGACTGGTTTATACCTGCTAAAGCTGACCAATGTGCCTGTACGCGTATATAAGCCTCTGTTATTGGGTACGGCGAGTGTATTGAGCCTAAATGCTTTGTTCATGTATCTGCTGGCTCCACAGCAAGGTACTGAGCTCATCGGCAGCAAAACCTTATTGCTGACATTGCCGGGTAACTACTCGTTGAGCCAAGAGACTCTGTTTTACTTGGTTACTGTGACGCTCAAATACATGAGCATGTTCCCGATAGCGTTGATTTTTGTCTTCACAACGCATCCGACTGAGTTTGCAGCTAGCCTCAACCGTATCGGTGTTCCTTACAAGATCGCCTATGCGGTCAGCTTAACACTGCGTTACTTGCCAGAAGTTAAGAAAGACTTCATCAATATCATGCATGCTCAACAGGCTCGTGGTGTAGAGCTCTCAAAGAAAGCGCCTCTAATTACTCGAATCAAAAATGTGGCTAAGGTTCTAGGCCCGCTCATTTTCTCTAGCTTGGACCGAGCAGACGAGATCTCTAACGCAATGACGTTACGAGGTTTTGGCCGACACAAAGCTCGCACTTGGTATAGCTATGCACCTTTGAAACGTATCGACTTTGTTTGTTTAGGTGTCATCGCTTTTATCGTGGTGTTAGCCATTGCGAAACGCATTCTAGAGCCGCAGTTATTTTGGTATCCGTTCTAGTCATCTGAATTAGCATTGATAAACAAAGACTTTAAATAACACACCGCTCAATAGGGCGGTGTTTTTGTTTATGCCAAAATCTAATTGATAATTGAACCAATGACACAATACTGACTATATTTAACGATAAATTGACCAGTTATTTACCCTTGGAGTTTGAGATTTAATTCATAGGCTCTTAATATACTCGTTTACAGAATGTTACAATCAGTAGAGATTTGTAATGGCTCGAATTACTCAAGTACAAAAACTAGAAAATCAAAAAAACTACGATGAGATCGTACTAAACCTTTTTCTGGCTGAAGGACATGAAGCACTAACTTATGCAAGGATTGCTCAAGAGATTGGCATTAGTTTAACGACGCTTCAGGGCTATTATCCGTCGACCCGCGCTATTCGTTCAGTACTTCACGAACACATGCTATCGATCGTTATAGACGGTCTAGACTTTTCATCGGAAGCGCTTTTTATCCAATCTTGGCAAGCCGCTCTAGATAATGAGCAGTTTCGATACGTGATTAAATTGATGTTTTTCCATGCTTCGCAAATAAAGAACCCTGAGCAATTTAACCTCAGCTCGAACGGCGAATTTCGTGAAAAGATGTTGGACAGTTTAGGCAACGACTCAGTTCGAATCCTTGAAATGGTAGTCGGACGCTCAATGTTCTATCTCACCAACTTCAAGTAACGCTAACCAGCTTACTGAAATAGAAAAAGGGAACCCTAGGGTTCCCTTTTTTAGACTTTCAGAAAAGTGAGCAGCGATGACCTGCTCAACTTATAGACCTAATTTAGCTTGTAAAAAACGGTCGATAACGGCGGCAAACGCAGCTCAATCGATGTGTCTAGCCCTTCGCTCTCTACAGATTCAATCTCAGCAGTCTGCTTCACTTCAAAACCGCTGCCTGCATAGTCGACAGAGTCTGTATTCAACAACAATGCGTATTCACCTTTTGCAGGAACACCTAAGCGGAAATGCTCGTGAGGCACTGGCGTAAAGTTAGACACTATCAATACTCGCTCACCAGATTCACTGATGCGCTCGTGCGCAAGAATGCTCGCTTCAGCAGAGTCCTGTAGACGCCATTCAAAGCCTTTCGGATCAAAATCAAGATCGTGCATTGCAGCTTCAGAGCGGTACAGATTGTTCAGGTCTTTCGTTAAACGCTGAACACCTTGATGACGCTCGTAATCCAGCAAAAACCATTGCAGCTGGTCGTCATGGTTCCATTCAGCCGTCTGACCAAATTCTGCACCCATGAAGTTCAGCTTCTTACCTGGTTGCGCATACATGTAACCCATATAAGCACGTAGGTTTGCCGTTTGCTGCCATTCATCACCAGGCATCTTGTTGTGGATAGAACCTTTACCGTAAACCACCTCATCGTGAGACAGAGACAATACATAATTCTCACTGTGTGCGTAAACCAGTGGGAAGGTAATCGTATCGTGGTGATATTTACGGTTGATTGGGTCTTCTTGAATGTAAGACAAGCTGTCGTGCATCCAACCCATGTTCCACTTAAAGCCAAAGCCTAAGCCGCCCATAAAAGTCGGTGCTGAAACACCAGGGAAAGCCGTTGATTCTTCAGCAATCGTCATCGCATTCGGAAAGTGTTTATACACTTCTTCGTTCATCCACTTAAGGGTTGCGATAGCGTCGTAGTTTTCGTTGCCGCCATCCGCATTCGGGATCCATTGGTCATGGCTACGCGAATAGTCGAGGTACAACATCGAAGCAACCGCATCAACACGGATGCCATCAATGTGGAATTGCTCGAACCAGTACAGTGCATTAGAAACTAAGAAACGACGAACATGCTCTTTGCCTAAATCGTAAATGTACGAGTTCCAATCTTGATGCCAACCACGACGTGGATCTGGATCATGGAATAATGGCGTACCATCGAAGTTTGCTAGGCCGTGATCATCACTTGGGAAGTGAGCAGGAACCCAGTCCAGAACAACGCCAAGACCCGCTTGGTGACATTGATCGACGAAGTATTTGAAATCATCTGGAGAGCCAAAACGGCTAGTCGGTGCAAATAGACCTACAGGCTGATAGCCCCAAGAACCGTAGAATGGATGTTCTGAAACTGGCATTAGTTCAACGTGCGTGTAGCCAAGATCCGTTAGGTATGGGATCAGCTCTGCCGCAAGCTCGCGATAATTTAAGAATTCACCTTCAGCGTTACGCTTCCAAGAACCTGCATGCAATTCATAGAACGAAAGCGCTTCTTTGCGCTTTTGCGTTACCGGGCGATTTTGCCATTGAGTATCTTGCCACTGGTAACGAGCGTGATCGTAAGTTACAGATGAGAACGATGGGTATTGCTCAGAGTAGAAACCCCATGGGTCAGCTTTGTGTGGTAAGCCTTCGCCATTTGGTCCTTTTAATTCAAACTTGTATTGAGCGCCTTCTTCCAGTTCAGGAATGAATAAGCCCCACATACCGTAATCTAGGCGTTGCATTGGGTGGCGGCGACCATCCCAAGCGTTGAAGTTACCCACCAAGCTTACCGCAGTTGCATGCGGTGCGTACACCAAGAAACGCGTACCTGAAATCGTCTGTCCATCACGCTCTAGCGTAATAAACTGAGCCCCCATGTGATGATACATATCTTTCGGTGTATGAAGATCTTCATAACTCGCGTACAGATCGTGGTACTGGTAAGGATCATCGATGATCTGTTCTACGCCAGCCCAATCAACCGCAAGCTTATAGTGAGTAAAACGTAAGTCTCTCTCTTGCTTAAGAATGAAACCACTTTCACCCTCTCGCGCTAACTCAATACGAGGTTCCTTTCCAACAATCAACTCGACTTTATCTGCCCCAGGAATCCACACACGTAATGCACCTTGCTCAGAAGGTAGGTATGGCCCTAAAAACGCGAATGGGTCTGTGAAACAAGCCTGTGATAGTTGGGTATATATTTGTTTTTGCTTTGAAATCGAACTTAGTTCCAAAACGTTTCTCCCTAACCAAACATCCAAAAAACATAATACAAAAATGCCCGCTATTAGTGCGGGCAATATAACGACGGTTTATTCTACCAGATGAGCATTCATTATTGAGTGACCGAGGTTGTAGTTTCGTACGGCGTAAGCAAAAAACCACCTAATTTCAAGTCACTCAATATCATTACTTACCTGCTTTTTCTCGAACGTCAGTCAGCTTAGAAGCGATACGATTAACGCCTTCGTGAGCAAATATTTCGTCCAAGTTCATTGATAGTTTACGACGCCAGTTAGGGTATTCATCAACCGTGCCAGGAATGTTTACTGGCTTGTCCATCTCTAGCCAATCTTCTAGCTGAACGCTCAGTAGTGTTGAACCACCAGCCGCTACGTGCAGTTGAAGTGCCTCAGCAAGGTAAGAGTCCATCGGTACTTGGCTCGCATCGCGGCCCACACCTTCTGGTAGGAAACCATGCCATGCTACTGAATCTAAGATACCTTGCTTGCACTCTAGGCGGTCATCGAACAAGGTTTCTAATTGTTCTGCATCTGGGTATAAGCCAATCTCTTGGCCCATTTTTAGGTCATCACAGTGCCAAAAGCCGCGAAGCGTTGGCATATCGTGAGTACACAGCGCCGCCATCGATTGTGATGCGTAGTGTTTTGGTGAGATGAAACCACCGTCGTCTTCTGATGTTTCGAAGAAGAACACTTTGTAAGAATGCACGCCAGCATCTGCAAGGATGTCGACAATCTCATCCGGTACCGTACCTAAATCTTCACCGATAACGCTACATTGGTAACGGTGAGACTCAAGCGCCAGAATAGACAGCATATCTTGTACTGGATAGTAGATATACGCGCCCTTAGTTGCGTTCTCACCTTTTGGAATCCACCACAAACGCAGTAGACCTAAAACGTGGTCGATACGCAGTGCACCACAGTGCTTCATGTTCGCACGAAGTAGCTTGATGTAAGCGTCGTAGCTTGTTTCTTGAAGCACTTCTGGATTTAACGGAGGTAGACCCCAGTTCTGACCCAAAGGACCAAGAATATCAGGTGGAGCACCAATGCTCGCATCCATCACTAGGTTGCCTTCGTCAGCCCAAGTCTCGCTGCCTGAATCTGCAACACCTACCGCTAAGTCACGGTACAGGCCAACAGCCATGCCCTTCTCTTCTGCAAGAGACTGTGCATCGTTGATCTGGCAATCTGCTAGCCATTGCAGGTACATGTACAGATGAACGTTTTCTAAGTTCTCTTTGATGTATTTCTGTGTCGCTGGGCTGTCGAATGTACGGTACTTCTCAGGGAATACCGGCCATCCCCACATGCCAGAATCTTCTGCATGCAGTTCACCATGTAGAGCATCAAACGCCGCTTGATGCATCAGGCTATCGCCACCCTCTTCTACGAAGGCTAAGAACGCTTGTGCACGGTCGCTGTTTTTGTCTAGATGACGAGTCTTAAATTCTGCGAATAGCAGAGGCAAGATGCTCATCTTAAGCTCAGACACTTCGGTGTAGTTTACCCAGTGTGCTTCACGCGCTTTTTGTAGACGCTGTTGGAACTCTGCGCTGCCGACTGTTTGTTGTGCTTCTGCACTTAGTGCAAATTCAGGAACTGAACTCACATCAATGTATAAGATGTTCAACCAGCGACGAGAAGATGGGCTATATGGGCTCGCACCTTCAGGGTTCGCAGGGAACAATGAGTGAATTGGGTTTAGACCAACGAAGTCACCACCACGAGAAGCGATATCCGCAACAAGCTGTTTTAGGTCTCCGAAATCACCAATACCCCAGTTATGCTGAGTTCTTAGGGTATAAAGTTGAACACTGGGTCCCCAAAGCTTTTTGCCTTGCTCGATTGGTGACTGCTTGAAACACGCTTTTGGCGTAATAATCAGTGTCATCTCGTAAGGCTTCTTACGGCGCTTACGGCTCACAATGAGCTTGTGATAACCCCATGCCAAATCACTTGGCAATGCAAACACTAAAGGGCCACCCTCGGCACGCTCGTCACGAATGACTTGAGATTGAAGATAGCCTTCAAGTACCTCTCCTTGCTCGGTTTCTAAGCGCCAGCTGAACTCACTTTCACGAGCACTTACACCTAGATTAAGCGCCACTTCTACTGGCTCACCGTCACGCAAGACAAGAACTGGGTCTAGTACATCTTTTTTGTGTTTTCTTTCTGCTGACTTAAGCAGTGCATCATCGCTGCTTGTATCGTAGCCCAACGAAGCCAATAGAGACGTGATCGTCTCGTCTGATACTTGTGCTTCATCGCCCCACGCACTAACGTAACTGTCGGCAATGTTTGCCATTTCTGCGACTTGTTTTAATACGGTCTGTTCTTTCATCGCTCTCTCCGAAAACGTTCTGACGCTTTCTATTTTGTAGGGTTGTTAATTTAATTTTTACTAATCAATTAGCTTGTGACAATCGGTTTGTAAGCAGCTTGTTTATAAACGAAACCTTTAAGCCTTTCGTTTGCTCACAAGCTAATTGAGCCAAGGCAGAAACTGCCTTGGCTACTTTGGAAGTATTAACGGTTAACCGCTTCAAGTTTCCAGATGTTGTTCACGTAGTCGCGGATAGAGCGGTCTGATGTGAACTTACCAACCAATGCTGTGTTAAGAATTGCTTTCTTAGCCCAACCTGCTTGGTCTTTGTATTGCGTGCCCATGTCTTCGTGCGCTTTCACGTAAGATGCGAAGTCAGCAAGACATAGGTAAGGGTCACCACCGTCTAGCAGGCTATCAAACGTTGCACGTAGAAGGCCTGGTTGACCTGGAGTGAACTCATCGCCAGTCAGTAGGTCTAGAGATGCTTTCAGTAGTGGGTCTGCATTGTAGTAGTCGTATGGGTTGTAGCCTTGAGCTTTCAGAGCTTGAACACCATCAACGTCTAGGCCGAAGATGTAGATGTTTTCATCACCCACTTCTTCACGAATCTCAACGTTTGCACCATCCATCGTACCGATAGTTAGCGCGCCGTTTAGAGCCATCTTCATGTTGCCCGTACCAGATGCTTCTTTACCCGCTAGTGAGATTTGCTGAGAAACGTCTGCTGCAGGGATGATGATTTCAGCCATGCTTACACGGTAGTCAGGAATGAATACCACTTTCAGTTTGTTACCGATGCGAGGGTCGTTGTTGATCTTCTCTGCAATCTTGTTAACCGCGAAGATGATCTCTTTCGCTAGGTGGTAACCCGGTGCTGCTTTCGCTGCGAAGAAACATACGCGTGGCTCACACTCGAAACCAGGTTCGTTAAGAATACGGTGGTACAGAGATAGAATGTGTAGCAAATCTAGGTGCTGACGCTTGTATTCGTGAAGACGTTTGATTTGAACGTCAAAGATAGCGTTAGTATCTAGCTCGATACCCATGTTCTCTTGAACCCAATCAGCTAGGCGCTGTTTGTTTTCTTTCTTAACAGCCATGAATTCTTTTTGGAATTTCGCGTCTGTTGCAAACTTAGCGATGCCTTCTAGCTGCTCAAGTTTTGCTGGCCATTCAGTGCCGATCTTACCCGTGATTAGCGCAGATAGACCTGGGTTACAGAACTTCAACCAACGACGTGGCGTGATGCCGTTCGTTACGTTAGTCAGTTTACCTGGGAAGATTTCGTTGAATTCAGGGAACAAGTCTTTCTTAACCAGTTGAGAGTGAAGCGCAGCTACACCGTTTACTTTGTAAGAACCAATCACACATAGGTTTGCCATGCGAACCATACGGTGGAAACCTTCTTGGATGATAGAAAGCTTCGCTTGCTTCTCACCATCACCAGGCCACATCTTGCGAACTTCTTGCATGAAGCGGTGGTTGATTTCAAAGATGATTTCCATGTGACGTGGAAGAAGACGATTGATTAAAGATTCAGACCAAGTCTCTAGCGCTTCTGGAAGTAGTGTGTGGTTCGTGTAAGCGAACGTGTGAGCACTGATTTCCCATGCTTGATCCCAAGATAGACCTTTCTCGTCAATCAGGATGCGCATTAGCTCAGGAATCGCGATCGTTGGGTGTGTATCGTTCAGCTGAATCGTTTCTTGCTTAGGCAGATCTTCTAGAGAGAAACCTGCTGCTTCGTGGCGACGTAGAATATCGCGAACCGATGCTGCTGAATGGAAGTACTGCTGCATTAGACGCAGAGTCTTACCTTTCTCGTGGTTGTCGTTCGGGTAAAGAACTTTAGTGATGTTACCTGCATCGATTAGCGAGTGTTGCGCTTCGAAGTAATCACCGTTGTTAAAGCTTGCTAGCGAGAATGGTGCGATTGCCTGACATTCCCAAAGACGCAGCGGGTAAACCGTGTTTGACTCGTAACCTACGATAGGTAGATCCCAAGGCATTGCTTTTACTTCCATACCTGGAACCCAAGTACGAACTTCTTTACCGTCAACGAATTCAACGTCTACATGACCGTAAAAACCAATATGTTGTGCTAGTTCTGGACGAGCTACTTCCCATGGGTAACCTTCAACACCACGCCATGCGTCAGGTGCTTCTTGTTGACGACCGTCTTGGAAAGATTGTTTGAATAGACCGTACTCGTAGTGAAGACCGTAGCCTACTGTTGGGTATTCTTGAGCGGCACAAGAATCCATGAAACAAGCAGCTAGACGACCAAGACCACCATTACCTAGTGATGGGTCGCGTTCTTCTTCTAGAAGGTCAGTTAGGTTTTGACCTAGCTCTTCCATTGCATGAGTGATCTGTTCGTAAAGACCCATGCTGATCAGGTTGTTACCTGTTAGACGACCAATCAAAAACTCTAGTGATAGGTAGTTAACGCTCTTAGCGTTCTTAATTTTTTCATCATTTTCAGTTTCTAGCAGGTCAAAAGTCGTTAGCTCTGCAAGAGCACGACCCATTGCTAGATACCATGAACGGCTGTCTGCTGTTTCAACGGTTGTTGCGTAGGTTGCAGATAAATGTTTCTTAACACTCTCTTGGAATGACACTTTATCGAAAGTTTTTTGCTGAGTTGGTTTCATTTCAGAAATCTCGCTTTTAATAGTTCTAATTCATCTGTGACATATCGTGCATGGTCACCATAAACTAAACATCCTCCCGCTAATGCAACTGACTAGGAGTAGATGGGAGGGCGTAGGGGGCGTACCGACTTAGGGTTAGTGATCTGACTCTCATGTTCTGACTGAGAACAAAAACTTGGAGTGACTAAGATCACAAGCTCCCGTTCGATAACTTAACTTCAATTGATGTGACTTTTATTTAACCAGATTAAAGTCATTGTCAAATCTGATATTCAGATCACGAAAATAATTTCCAACTCTCATCTTTTGCATAGATTCCCGTGTAGGGATGAACGAAGTCACATTCACAAACCAACCCGCAACGTGAGCAAAGTCTCAAATAAAGGGCGTAGACACCCAAAAACATGCAGGAGTGCAAGGTTTCTGAGGAGGATCGTAGTCGGTAACGTTTGGCTTCACGTAATATGAGTAAAGACTTAAGTAATTAGGCTCATGTCATTGGAGTGCACTCAACGATAGATTGGGATATTCCAGAACATAGCCACGGAATAGGTGTAAAACTTCGATATGTGGATCCCTTCGAAACTGACTCGTCCCGGCCGCTTACATAATGCAATCCTACGACCTAGGGTTCTCGATCTGCTTCACAATGCAGATTGCTATAAGCTTGTGTTGTTCCGCTCTCCAGCGGGCTACGGCAAAACCACCATGGCTGCACAATGGTTGGTAGATAAACCCAATGTGGGTTGGTACAGCATTGATGATAGCGACAACGATGCCTTCCGCTTTATCAACTACCTACTTCAATCACTTAATAAAGCGACTCAAAATGCCTGTCCGAATGCCCAAAAGCTGGCAGAAAAACGACAGTTTTCATCGCTGCATTCTTTATTAAGTGAAGTATTTGCCGAGATGTCGGAATTCCATCACGAGTGTTTTCTGGTGTTGGATGACTATCACTTGGTCAACAATGACGACATCCACGAAGCCATGCGCTTCTTCCTCAAACACATGCCCGATAACCTAACGTTGGTTGTCACCAGTCGTGGTACGCCACCACTTGGTACAGCAAACCTGCGCGTTCGTGACTTAATGATCGAATTAGGTAATGACTCGTTGGCGTTTGATACCGAAGAAACCACACGCTTTTTCAACCAACGCGTAGCCGACGGCATTGATGACACGACGGCAGATAGCATTTGTAGTTATGTAGAAGGTTGGCCTTCTGCACTACAACTTATCGCGCTACAAGCACAACACCAAAAACGCACTCTTGCACAGTCCGCAGAGTCATTCTCTCACTTTAACCACGCCCATCTTTGGGACTACTTGGTTGAAGAAGTATTCGACCTGCTAGACAAAGAAACCCGACAGTTCTTGATGCAATGTTCTGTGCTTGATCACTTCAACGATGAGCTTGTGTGTGCACTTACACAGCGTGAAGATGCGTTAGGTATGATCGAATCACTCAACCGTTTTGGTTTGTTCATCTACCCGCTTGAAGGTGAAAAGAACTGGTATCGCTTCCATAACTTGTTTGGTGAATTCCTCGCACATGAGCGCCAAGCTCGAATTCCTCAGCAAGAAGCTGAACTGCATCGAAGTGCTGCAAAAGCGTGGATCAAGCAAAACACACCACACCAAGCACTACGTCACGCACAGCGCGCTGAAGATCCAGAACTGATCATTCAAATCCTGACTGAGCACGGTTGGCCGATGTTCAACCAAGGTGAGCTTTCGTCATTAGAAATGGCGATCAAACAGCTAACCAAAGATCAACTATACAGTGAGCCAAAGCTTTCGATGTTGCGTGCTTGGCTTGCACAAAGTCAGCACCGTTATGACCAAGTGGGTACTTTGTTGGAAGAGGCTGAGACTCAATATCAAGCTCGAAACATTGAACTCGATACTCAGCAGCAAGGCCAATACAACGCCTTACGCGCACAAGTTGCCATCAACAGCAATGAGCCTGAGAAAGCATTGGAATTGGCTGAGCTTTCGTTGAGTCAGTTGAACACCACCGTTTATCGTAGCCGCATTGTCGCAACCTCGGTTGTAGGCGAAGTGAATCACGTAATGGGTAACCTAAGCCGTGCGCTACCGATGATGCAACAAACAGAAAAACTGGCACGTCAGTATCAGGTTTACCATCAGGCCCTGTGGGCGATTCTGCAACAAAGCGAAATCTTGATTGCTCAAGGTTATGTTCAAGCTGCATTTGAGCTACAAGACAGTGCATTCAAATTGATTGAAGAACATCAGCTGCAATACGTACCTCTGCACGAATTCTTGCTGCGTGTTCGCGCTCAGATCTTCTGGTGTTGGAACCGACTAGATGAAGCGGAAGAGTGTTGCTACAAAGGCTTAGATATCCTTGGTCACCACTCTCCGAGTAAACACCTGCACAGCTATTCTATGTTGGCTCGTATTTCATTGAGCCGTGGTGAGATTGATAAAGCGTCGAAATTTATCGACCAGATTCAGCACCTATTGCGTCAATCGACTTACCACGTAGATTGGACGGCAAATGCTTCTCTTTCTTTGATTCTGTTCTGGCAAGTAAAAGGCGATAAAGAGGCGATACGTGATTGGCTGAGTGTGGCGGTTCGACCTGAATCGGCAAGTAACCACTTCTGCCAACTTCAGTGGCGAAACATCGTTCGTGCTCACATCATCCTTGAGCAGTATGAAGACGCAGAAGAAGCGCTAACTTTCCTTAAGAGTGAAGCCCAGCGTTCGCACCTGATTACAGACACCAACCGCAACTTGATCGTTGAAGCCGTGTTACGTACACAAATTAACGATGAAGACAGCGCACGAGTACTGCTTGAAGAAGCGCTTCATATGACTAACCAAACCGGTATGGTCGGTAACTTCTTAGTCGACGGTGGGACTATCGGGCATATCTTGGATAAGTTGAGCAACAAGCCTGGCTTAGGTGATTTAGAACGTCACCGCGCGCAACAAATCATGAAGGATATCTCCACGACCCAACGCAGTCGTTCGGTGCATTTCGATGAAGACTTTGTTGAGAACTTGGTTAATCACCCGAATATCCCTGAGCTGGTGCGCACTAGCCCACTCACTCAGCGTGAATGGCAAGTGCTTGGTCTGATCTATTCAGGATTCAGTAATGAGCAGATCGCTCAAGAACTCGATGTAGCGGGTACCACGATCAAGACTCACATCCGTAACCTTTACCAAAAACTCAATATTGCTAACCGTAAAGAAGCAATCAGCACAGCGGAAAACTTGCTGCAGTTGATGGGGTACTAAAACGGATTCGAGATTGATTCGAGATTGATTCGAGATTGATTCGAGAAAACATAAGCTAGTCACCGATGGTGGCTGGCTTTTTTTTCATCTGAAGTTTAGAACCTAAAAATGTAGGAATGGGAAAAGTAAAAAGACGATCACCAAACGACAGGCAAAAAAATAGCCAACCGCAATAATCGCGATTGGCTCTATATATTTGTGAACAAATCATAGGTTCACTAACAACGTCAGTTGGCTAGGTGACCCTCGGCTTAAGAAGGATCAATGTATATAATGCAGTTAGCGTGCCAACTTTTATTCGACGTTTTATAAGCCCTGCATCGCATAAAAACCATGAATTTGTCATGCGAATTGCAAAGTGCATTTGCATAATGCAACCAAGATGCAATATCGATAAGAGATCAGTTTCATCGCTGCTCTTAATGACAAATCACTAAGTGGTTGTTATCTAAATGTTAGGCAAATATTCACTTCAACTTATTGCCTTACAATTAATAGAGTAATAAAAGCCCTTCCCCAAAAGCATATTCATACTTTTTTTACACTAAAGTTTGTATACTGCACAAAATCATCCTCAACTCTATGAAGCAATGAACTACTTAAGTACTTTTTTCAAAGGCATGGCTATGGGCGCAGCAGACGTTGTTCCTGGCGTGTCGGGCGGAACCATCGCATTCATCACTGGTATCTACGATACGCTGCTAGAAAGCATTCGCAGAATTAACCCTAGCGTACTTGGCTTATGGAAACGCGAAGGCTTCAAAGCCGCGTTTAATCACATCAATGGTTTCTTCCTAATTTCACTGTTCGCGGGCGTATTCACGAGCATTGCGACATTCGCAAAATTGATTTCTTGGTTATTAGTCACCCACCCTGTTCCACTGTGGTCTTTCTTCTTCGGCCTGATCTTGGTCTCGGTTTTCCATATTCTTAAGCAAGTAGAGAAACGCGATATGATTCGCTTCGTGTTTTTGCTGCTTGGCGTTGCTTTCGCTTATAGCATTACCGTGCTTAAACCGCTGCAAATGGAACCAACCAGCATCAACGTATTGATTGCGGGTGCGATTGCTATCTGCGCGATGATTTTACCCGGTATTTCAGGCAGCTTTATTCTGCTCCTGATTGGCATGTATGGCCCCGTGCTTGGCGCCGTTAAATCATTTCAAGTCGATGTACTTGCGCTATTCCTTGCGGGCTGTGTGATCGGACTGCTGACTTTCTCACATGTACTGTCTTGGCTATTGCGTTCATTCCGCGACTTCACATTGGTATTCTTAACCGGTTTGATGATCGGTACGCTGCCTAAGATCTGGCCTTGGAAAGAGACCATCAGCTGGCGCACAAACTCAAAAGGTGAACAAGTTCCTCTGATTCAAGAAAACCTATCACCGTTTGATTTTGAAGCGGTAACCTCTCAGCCTTCTCAGTTGGTCATGGCGATTGTGATGATGTTTGCTGCGATTGCATTGGTTTTAGGCCTGGAGAAGTTCGCAGAGCGTAACGCTGACTAATCATTCAACGTATTTCTGGAACATGTTCAGAATGGATAGAACTTAGAAATACTAAGCTCACATATCTATTAAACAGACAAAAGCGAAGCCAATGGCTTCGCTTTTTTAGTTCTACCATACGCACAAAATTGCTTTTTGATACAAGCACGTATTGAGTGGTGTGATACCATCGCCGTTCTTATAAAATCAAATGAGAACACGACATGCACCCAGCATTAAAGGTTGCTGCGCTCGGTATTGCGCTGGTCGCTGGCTTTTATGGACCACAGGCAGTTGAGCAATTTAAATCGGTAGTAGAGAGCCACTCTCCTGACGTCAACTTAGATGACTACTGCATGCTTTCAACAACATGGTGTGAGCAAGACAGCGTTGCTATGACCCTTGAGCATGAAACAGCTCAACCTCTAGTCCCAACAAAAATCAAAGTGGTGTGGGAAGGCGCGGCCTCTGAAACCTTGATGCTATCGCTGACCGGTTTAGAGATGGAAATGGGCTCAGCACGTTTCCAATTAAAAAATACTGGTAACAACATCTATGAAGGTGATGTCATTTTACCCGTGTGTACCATGGATCACATGACTTGGCTTGGTGAGCTCACCGATGGTGTTGAAACCGTAAAACCTGCAATAAGGATGGCAAGATGAGTAGAAATTGGTCGTTAGCATTGGTTGTCGCTTTTGTACTTGGCTTTGGTGTCAAAAGCTATCTTGATGGGCAAAACGAAGTTCAAGAACAACACGCTGCAAAACAAGAGTTCTCCGCAACGACTCTTTTCGGCAAAGACAACCAACCAACGGAAATCTTTGACCAAACCGATGACAGAATTCGTATCGTTTACTTCGGTTTCACACGCTGCCCAGATGTGTGCCCCACTTCTTTGGCTATGTTGGCCGGAGCACTTAACCAAGTCTCTGATGAAGCAAAAGCCAAGATTCGCCCGATGTTTGTCTCTCTCGACCCTGAGCGTGATGCAGCAGAGGCCTCATACGAATACGCACAATACTTCCACCCAATGATGGAAGGATTAAGTGGTCCTTTGGATGTGACAACCACGCTTGCACACAACTACGGTGTTATTTTCAGAAAGACCAAGCTGGAAGGTTCAGAGTTGGAATACACCCTTGACCACAGCTCATATTTTTATTTTTTAAAGCCCGACGGTACCTTGATTACCAAAGTGCCGCATACGTTAACGCCAGCGCCGATTGTTGAGGCCATCAACCAATTGACGCAGTAAAACGTAAAAATAAAGAACTTAACCAATAAAGTTCGAACAAAAAAGTCAGGTCCCAGACCAAAACATAAAAATTAAGGACAACAACATGAAGTTAAAAGCACTTGCTCTAGCAGGCTTATTGCTCACTCCCCTTGCTCACGCTAATAGCGACATTATGGTTCATGACGCGTACGCTCGTGCAACACCGCCTTCAGCAGTGAACAGCGCGGTATTCACGACTCTGATGAACCACAGCGATAAAGATCGCGCTATTGTTTCTGCGACAACGCCAGCAGCAGGAAAGGTAGAACTTCATGATGTTATCGTTGACGGCGACGTAATGAAGATGCGCCAAGTTCAACAAATCACAATCCCTGCAAATGGTGAAGCGGTACTAAAGCCAGGTAGCCTACACATCATGTTGTTCGACCTAAAAGATGGTCTAAAAGAAGGTGAGCAGATCGAAATGACTCTGACTTTCGCTAACGGTGAAACGCAAACCTTTGACGCGCCGGTTAAGAAAGTAATGAGCGGCATGAAAAAGATGAATCACGATCATCACTAATCGGATTCATAATCAATGAAATAAATTAAGCCACGAGGACTTCTCGCCATCGTGGCTTTTTGTTAAACTGAGCGCGCTTTTTATTCAAAGCCTGAACACATCAATAAACCAAGGAGAATAGAAGATGATTGTAATGAACACACTAAAACTGGCAGTAAAAGTAACGCGTTAATTTGTTTGGTTAATCAAACTTAAACACCGATCTACCAACTTATCGTCATCCATTGACGACCGCACACTTTTACCCGGTTTACTGTTGATCATAAGTGATCAATACCTGCATGCCCAACAACGCATGACTAAATCCGGGGTCCTATCTATTTGAATTCGACCCAAGCACAAAACATTTTTGACGTCTCGACGCTTTTTGATATGACTAACGCTTTTCGATCTCATCAACAACCTGAGATCTTACAAGACGTTAATGCTCTCATAAGAAAAGAAAGCTCGCACGTCTGGGTAAATAGACATGAATTCACAAAACGCATTTTCTCATCCAATGTCACTTCAACAACTTGGATGGCAACCTGTATTCCAACAACAACTGACACTCGAAGACTATGACCACTCCGTCATTGCTCGTATCGTCGCACATCACCGTAGTGGCTATACATTAGCGTCAGAGCAAGGTGAAATTGTTCTACCCATCCACCAAAACCAACCGGCAATGACCGTTGGCGACTGGGTGATTTTGAACTCTGATCTGCAATTCGACCGCTTACTAGACCGTCAATCGCTCTTCCGCCGTAAAGCTGCTGGCAGTCGCGTAGCTGAACAATATATTTCAGCCAATATCGACACGGTTTTTATCGTGGTGTCGTTAAATAACGACTTTAACCTAAGCCGCATCGAGCGTTATCTCGCTCTCGCTAATGAAGCGCAAGTTGAAGCCGTTATCGTACTCACCAAGAAAGACTTGTGTGACGACTACCAAGACAAAGTACAGCAAGTACAAAGCCTAGACCCAATGCTGATGATCGAAGCGGTCAACAGCCTAGATCAAGACTCAACCCAAGTACTTTCACCTTGGTGTAAAATCGGCAAGACCGTCGCGCTAATGGGCTCTTCTGGTGTGGGTAAGTCGACTTTGGTTAACTCATTGCTAGGTGAAGCATCGCAGGCAACTGGTGGTATTCGTGAAGACGACAGTAAAGGTCGTCATACAACCACATCACGATCACTCCACTTGCTCGCATCAGGTGGCTTGCTTCTCGACACTCCAGGAATGCGAGAGCTACAACTTGCAGACTGCGCTGAAGGCGTGAGTGAAACTTTTTCAGACGTCGAAGAGTTAGCAATGCACTGCCGCTTCTCTGATTGTCATCATGAATCAGAGCCGGGATGCAAGATAAGGGCTGCCATTGAGAGTGGTGAACTGTCTGAAAGACGATTTACTAACTATCAAAAGCTACTGAGAGAGCAAGCAAGAAACGGCGCTTCTCTTGCAGAGCAACGCGCTAACAATAAGCAGCTTTCCAAAATGTACCGAAACGTACAGTCAGAAAGCCGCAATATTAAGAAAGGCTCAGCTTAAGCAGTTGGATATTGACGGTAATCTGAGTTAATCGCTCAACGCTGAGCTGAAACACCGAGCCCCACGTGTCAATCGCGTGGGGCTTTATCTACAAATTCCCTTCCTCATCAACAAGGGATATTAATATTAAGATATCGTCTGCTTCCGAAAGTAAAAATTCACCATTTATAATAGTTGGAATTTTTCTTAGCGAGTTAATCATCACGTTAATGATTCTCTTTATCCAGTTCAATATAATTCGCCCTTGAACAATAAAGTTAAAATACGATTAATCGCGTCACTTTTACTATCAGATTGACTGAATATAACGAACATAAAGTGGCTTTGTTTCCTAATTGGATCTCAGATAGAAACGGCCAGTATGGGTGATTATTAGGCTATTTCTATCGTTTTAGGCATACCTAACCCTGTGAGCTTATTCAACGCTTTAATCATGGCGTAGGTTTCACCAACCTGAGCATTATAGTTTCTTAAACTTAATCGCCCACCAAACAGTGTCTTTACACGGAACATAGCCGTCTCTGAAAGTGACCGTTTATGGTAACCGTACTTCTTTTTCCAATGTTTATTTGAGCCGTATAATTTCTGGCAAGCTACCGCCAGATTACGGGGGTGACCTCGTAACCAAAAAGCAGCACCTTCTCTCGGTGGAATAAGTGGAACAGCTTGTTTAATACGTATTGCTTCGTAGCATTGTCTTGTATCGTAAGCTCCATCACCAGATATCTCATTGATTCTACGACGAGTTTGATTCAGTAAATTAGGAAGAGCTTCACCGTCAGTGACATTCGATAAACTTAACTCAGCCGCAATGATTTCATGAGTGCCAGTGTCTACGGCTAAATGGAGCTTACGCCAAACTCGACGCTTCCCGTCAGTACCATGTTTTTT
>NZ_JBFSVA010000007.1:0-191362 GCF_041467655.1 Vibrio sp. 10N.247.311.49 | reverse complement strand
GGCGGTACAATCAACATCATCACTAAGGCTCCAGAAAACGATTGGAGCTCTACACTGAGCATGGACACTTCATCTCCACTTGATGGTGATGGAGGGGAAGAGTATTCGATGGGCTTCACGACATCTGGTGCGTTGATTGAAGACGAGTTGTTTGCTCGCCTATCTGTTAACCAAACTAGCCGTGATGCTTGGCAACCCTATTCTGGTATGCATAGCTCTGGTTACGATCGTTCAGACATTACTGCGTTAGAAGAAAGAGAGACATTAAGCTTACTCGCGAGCCTGACATGGAATGCAACAGACAACCAAACCATTGATTTCGATTTTGGTTACAGTGACGACGAACGTGAGTCATCTGCGGAAAACGTATCATCTGTGATTGAGTCTGACACACGTGTTGTACGTCAGAGCCAAGCGATCACACATAGTGGTTTTTGGAGCTGGGGTGACACGCAAGTACGTTATTCACGTGAAAATGTGACAGATAATGATGCTGCGGACTCAGATACTAACTATAGCAGTGACATCGAAGAGCTGACTCAAATTGTTGAAGCTTCGGCGACCACTTATCTTGGTGATAGTCACACCGTAACGTTTGGTATGGACTACCAGTTGAGTGAATTAACCAACAAAGAAAACTTAGTCAATGGTACATCTGAAGCTTATCAAGGTGCGTTATTTGTTCAAGACCAATGGTTAATGACGGATCAACTAACGGCAACCATTGGTGGTCGTTTAGATAAGCATGAACTGTACGGTGAAGAGTTCAGCCCACGTGTGTACTTGGTTCATCAAACAACGAATGACCTGATCATCAAGGGTGGTGTGGGTAAAGCATTTAAAGCACCAACATTGACTCAAAATCAGACAGACTACACAGTTAATAGCTGTAAAGGCGTATGTGATTTACATGGTAATGAAGATCTTAAGCCCGAAACCAGCTTGAACTATGAGATCGCTGCGATTTATAGCCAACCTCGTTGGAATGTTGAAGGTGCCTTATTCCGAAATGAAATCAACGACCTAATTGATCGTGATGAAACCTATTGTGAGAACGGCGGAGTGTTTGAATCGGGTAAAGGTTGCGCTGATAGTTCAAGCTCAACTGGCTATGTGAATGGTAAGCGTACTTATACAAACGTATCAGAGGCTGTAGTTCAAGGTGCTGAGCTTACAGGCCAATTCCAAATTACTGATGAATGGGGTGTGTCTGGTAATTACACATTCTTAGACACTGAAGATAAGTCTACTGGTGACGAATTACTTGAGCGTTACAAGCATTCGGGTTTAGTTAAACTGAACTGGAGCCCAACTTACGATCTAAGTACTTTCGTGAGTGCGCGTTACCGTGGTGAACGTCAGATCGAAAGCGATCTAACTCAAGACGCTTACACAACGCTGAACCTAGGTGCTGTCTACAACGTGAATGCTTCAGTACGACTACGTGCAGGTATCACGAACTTAACTGACGAAGCTGTATCACAAGAGCTAGAGAGCATGGGCTATGTTGAAGAGCCACGTACTTACTACGTAGGTATGACAGCGGACTTCTAATTTAGAGTTCAGTAACTGATAGCTTGATACAAAAGAACCCACACTGGCTGATGCTCTAAAAGGAGAATGGCGAGTGTGGGTTCTTTTTTGATCTATAGATTTGGTTTAATTTGCCGTTTATCTATTAATCTAGATTTTGACACATGTGATCAGCGCATTACCGGACTGAGTATCCCAAGGAATCAGCTTGTCGTAATCGTGCTCGAAGATATTAACCTCGAAGTAGGGCTTCAATATCTCGATTAACTCTTTAAACGAGAATGCCACCATTGGGTGTTCATCATTCCACACTTGAGTTTCACCAGCAGTCGTCTTTTCGATGCTAAGCTTTAGCGCTTGCTTATCACCCTGACCAGAGTAATACCAACCAGAACGGAACGTGAAATCGTCTTTGTCTTGGTTTGTTGTGTGTCTAACAAACAGGTCGTTGCTGATCTTGTCTTTATCAACCACGTTAAAACAGAAAATACCTTCTGGCTTTAACGCACGATGCACACTTTCAATACACTCTTTAAGCTTCTCAAGGCCATCGTTGTAATGGATGGAATACAGGAAGCAAGTGATAAGATCGAGTGGTTCCGTGACCTCAAAGTTACTCATGTTTTGTACTGAGAACTTGGCTTCCGGGCAGCGAACTTCTGCGATATCTAACATCGGCTTGTTAAGATCTAGGCCACCGCTTTGGTAACCGAAATCAATAAAATGACGAACGTGTGGGCCAGTGCCACAAGCTAAGTCGAGGTGTGTTTTTCCTTCATTTCCAAAGATTTGATGGAGTCTACGTACGCAGTTACTTTGCGCTTGGTAGTCAATATCTACACACATTAAATCATAGTAACCGGATAGGTCGGTATAGAGTGCGTTGGCGGACATATTTGCCTGCAGCATAAGCTGAAAAATTAGGGTGGCGCATCATATACCGAAATTGGAAAATCGCAATCAAATATTCGATCAATGAAAGCGTTTTATTTTCTAACTTATGGTCGTTTTAAATGAGACCGTTTAAAGGGATGTTTAAGCTGCCAACAACATCAGTACGCGTGTCATCGCTATTCACTTTGCCCTGACTACTTATTCGTTAACTAAAACAGGTGTTGCTCCCTCAATGCAGCGACCATACGGGCTTTGCGGAACGCTTTTATCACGAGACGAGATAGGAAAAATATGGTATCTAGGTAAACCCAGTGTGACATTTATAATTTTATGATTAATCAGTAATTTTACTGATTCAAACCGAGTTCTTGAAAAGGAAACAATTCAGGAAAGTGGGCTGTTGATAAAAACCAAATCACTCAAGCTAAATAAGCGAACTAAACAAGGAGAGTTGAAACAATGACATCAGCAATAAATGCACAGGGTTCAATGGAAAATAGAACAGCATTGGAAAGCAGTGCTTCAATAGAAATTAAGGTGGATGACTTGTCGGGTGGGGAAGTCATTGAATTACTTGAAGAGCACCTCGCTGATATGTACGCCACTTCGCCAGCCGAAAGCGTTCATGCACTGGATCTAGATGGGCTCAAGTCACCAGAGATTACTTTTTTCAGTGCTTGGAAAGACAGCCAACTACTTGGGTGTGTTGCCATTAAAGAGCTAAATACCCAACACGCTGAACTCAAATCGATGAGAACCTCACAGTTTGCTCGAAAGTCAGGTGTTGCGAGCCAACTTTTACAGCACGTATTGGATACAGCAACCGCCCGCCAGTATCAAACAATCAGTTTAGAGACCGGCTCAGAAGACTACTTTAAGGCTGCGCGTAACCTGTATGAAAAGTTTGGCTTCGGATACTGTGAACCCTTTGCTGATTATGTGTTAGACCCGCACAGCCAGTTTATGAGTATTGAGTTGCGTTAAGAGACTAGCCTTAGATGTCGACTTACTTTGCAGGTTTCTCCCTTGGCCTTTCGCTGATTCTTGCGATTGGCTCTCAAAATGCGTTTGTTTTAAAGCAAGGGCTTAAGAACCAACACGTATTGGCAGTTTGTGCTGTATGTGCCATTTCTGACGCCTTACTGATTAGCTTTGGCGTGACGGGCTTTGGCGCAATCGTTAAGCAGTTCCCACAAATTGAGCAGTTCGCCCGTTATGGTGGCGCTATCTTTTTGGGTGTCTATTCATTCTTAAGCTTCCGATCAGCATTTACCGAAAACCACGCCTTAGAAGCCACGGCAGAAACTAAAGACTCATTAACCAAAGCGATTGCGATGTGTTTGGCGTTCACTTGGCTTAACCCGCATGTGTATTTGGATACTGTGGTATTGCTGGGGTCTATCTCAACGCAATATCAACCGGATCAAATGTTGTTTGGCGCTGGGGCGGTATCGGCGTCATTCGTGTTCTTCTTTTCACTTGGATATGGCGCTCGCTTCTTGGCTCCAATGTTTAAGAACCCGAGAGCGTGGAAGGTGTTGGAATTTGTCGTTGGCATGATCATGGCGTCTATTGCAATATCTTTGATCGTTTAGCCGCTCGTAATTAGGCATTCAAACATATTATCTAAAGTTCCTACCGAAAGTGACGACTTAAAGTGACTGCCTTTAATTATCTCCGCATTTAATTATTTCCAAAAAAATAGAATTATTTTTCGTCTTTCGGTTTTGGCGTTCGTCTTAGGGGTACAAATACAAATTAATGACCTAATTCGGAGTCAACCATGATTAAACTTGTTAGCTTTAAAAACTGCCCATTTGTTCAACGTGTAATGGGTGCTTTAGTAATGAAAAATGTCCCATTTGAAATTGAATACATTGAGCTAAATAATAAACCTCAATGGTTCCTAGATATTTCGCCAAACGGACAAGTGCCAGTATTGATTACAGAAAATGACACAGTTCTGTTTGAGTCAGATGCAATTGTTGAATACTTAGACGATAAATATTCGCCGATAGAAGAGGTGTCTGCAGAGCAAAAAGCACTAGATCGCGCTTGGTCTTATCAGGCAAGCAAACATTACATGCCGCAATGTGGAACGATGGGCAGTAAAGACAAAGAAACCTTTGAGACACGTTTAGCGAATCTTCAAAAATCCTTCCAAAAGGCCGAGAACAAGCTGGGTGACAGCGACTTCTTCAAAGGCGATTACATCTCTAACGTCGACATCGCTTGGCTACCACTGTTGCACCGAGCGTCAGTAATTAAAGAGGGCTCTGGTTTTGATATGCTTGAAGGCTTCCCGAAAGTACAGAAGTGGCAAGTGGCGCTGATTGAATCTGGCTTGACCGATAAAACCGTTCCTGCGGACTTTATTGAGAAGTTCAGCGGCTTTTATTTAACGAATAACTATTTGGCTAGTCTCGCTGAAGCTCGTTAATAATATGAATTAAATTGAAATATATTTTAATAGCAGGCTGTTCTAAATAAATACCCTCCCAAAATTAAACTCATTCTTCTCTTTATATCTTTTATTGGAAAAAGAGAGGAGTAGGATGGGCTTTTATGTTTAGGCGTGAAGATTCAGGTTGTTTTTGAGAACGAGTAACAATTTAGTTAGTACGGTAACGGCATGATTATAATGAACTTAATATTGATAATGCTCAGGTTTACTATCAGGTTTATACGTATTTTAGTACTCGTTACTTCTCAGGAAATACATCTATCTCATAAATAAGACTTAACTAAATATCTATGATTGTTCGTTTGATGACCTAAAAATCTTGTGGTACTTTCTCATTCGCTCCGTAAATGAACGGTGTTTTATTATTCATTAGGAGCTGGTTATTTAATTTATTTTAAACAGTAACGCAACAGGCGGAATAGTGTCGGAAACTATTGGCTGTTGGTCAACGTTGCTGTAAGACAGACAAAAAAAGGGTATTTTCATGCTTAAATCATCATTTCTATTGGGCCTAGTTGGCTTAGTTTCACTTCCTACATTTGCTGCTGGTATCGAGGGCGGTCCATACATTGGCGCCGGCCTTGGTGTGTATCAAGATTCAGACACTGATGGCGGCGGCAATTTAGATGCTGAAAGCATGGGGTACAGCCTTTACGGTGGTTACCAATTTAACCGCATTGTTGGTATTGAACTTGGTTACACGGATTACGCTGACTACGAAAAGTTTGGTACTAAGCTGCTTTCACCAACTTCTCTTTCTGTTGCAGCAAACGTAGGTTACACATTTGATAATTCAATTCGTCCGTTTGTAACCGCAGGTCTGAGCTACGTAGATTTGAACTCTAGCAACAGTGCTTTTTACGGTGACGATTCTGGTGCTGGTTTCCATTTTGGTGTTGGTGTGGAATACAACCCAGTGGAGAACTTAACACTTCGCCTGATCTCGCAAGCAGATGCTGTGAACATAGAAAACTACGCTTATATCAATGGCAATAAAGTTCGTCTAAGCAGCAAAGATGTCGCATTTAGCACAGTAACACTGGGTGCTTCATACAATTTTTAATGACCTCTGTGAAATAACTTACAGCTAATGTCATGGACACCTATAACCGCTCTAACGTTGAGCGGTTTTTTTATGTCAAAAATAACGATTGGTCACGCTATGGGCGGAGTTGGTCCAAAGCCTGAAATTAGTTGGTTTTCACAAGCTTATAAAAGGGAATTATCTCGACTATTTTGGTAGATTAAAGGTATTACAGACTTCCAGTGAGCAGCAATGAAGATTCTTCACACGTCCGATTGGCACCTTGGCCAAAACTTCTACAATAAAAGCCGTAAGAATGAACATGAACGGTTCTTACAATGGTTACTTGAGCAAGTTACAGAGCACGACATCGACGCGATCATTGTTGCTGGCGATATTTTCGATACCAGCACACCGCCGAGTTACGCTCGTGAGATGTATAACAAGTTCGTGGTCGACTCGAACAAGATCGACTGTCAACTGGTGTTGTTAGGTGGAAATCACGATTCGGTGTCTGTGCTAAAAGAGACACAACAGCTGCTCAAATACATGGGCGCAGACGTGATTCCTAATACCAATGAAGATCATGCGACTCAGGTTGTCGAACTAAAAGGCAAGAACGGCGATGTAGAAGCGCTGGTTTGTGCTATTCCTTTTATTCGCCCTCGCGATGTGTTGACCAGCCAGGCGGGCATCACAGGCGTTGAGCGTCAGAAGCAACTCGGAGATGCAATCAAACAGCACTACCAAAGTGTTTATGATGCCGCTGTAGAAAAACGTGCGGAGTTTGAAAACAGCGAGCACATGCCGATTATCGCTACGGGTCATTTAACGGCGATGGGTGTTCAACAATCGGATTCGGTACGCGACATCTATGTCGGCAACCTTGATGGTTTTGCCGCTGATGGCTTCCCAGACGCAGACTATATTGCACTTGGTCATATCCACCGTCCACAAGTGGTGGCAAAGCGTGAATACATTCGTTATTCAGGCTCTCCAATCCCACTAAGTTTTGATGAACTTAAGTCTCAAAAACAAGTGTGTGTGGTTGAGTTTGTTGAAGGTGAGCGCACCATTTCTCAACTGCCTGTTCCCACATTCCAACCTCTAGCTGAAATCAAAGGCGACTTGAGCGAGATCGAATCTCAGCTTAACCAATACATAGGTTTAGATAGCGACCAAAGCGTATGGTTATCGATAGAAGTGCAAGCGCAAGATTACTTGTCGGATCTACAAGAACGTATGCGCGCACTGACCGAAGGATTGAATGTGGAAGTACTTCAACTGCGCCGAGCAAGAGAGCGTCGTAATCAAGCATTAGAGCAAGAGTCGGCAGAAACCTTATCTGAACTGAGCCCGATGGACGTGTTTAGCAAGCGTATTGCCTTAGAAGAGTTTGAAACGGATTCTGAAAAAGCGCGTTTAGAGCGCATGACGGTGAAGTTTAAACAAGTGATGGTTGAAGTGTCTGAGAGCGCTCAAGCGCCAAACAAAGTAGAAGAGTAACCAGTATGAAGATTTTAAGCCTAGAATTTGAAAACCTGAACTCTTTGAAAGGACGTTGGAAGCTCGATTTCACCCAATCACCGTTTGCAGAAAATGGTCTGTTCGCAATTACTGGTCCAACTGGGGCGGGTAAAACCACCATTCTTGATGCGATTTGCTTGGCACTTTTCCATCGCACACCGCGTTTGAAAAGCATTGCTAAAGGTAATAATGAATTAATGACTCGTGGTACGGGCGAGTGTTTTGCTGAACTGGAATTTGAAGTTCAAGGTAAAACGTACCGATCTAATTTCCACCAAAAGCGAGCGCGTGGAAAACACGATGGCGCATTGCAAACGCCAACGTGCGAGTTTGCCGATGCGGACACCGACAAAGTCTTAGAGACCATGTTGACCAAGAAGACCAAGCTGGTGGAGCAGGTTACAGGGCTCGATTTCTCACGCTTCACTAAATCCATCATGTTGTCTCAGGGTGAATTTGCAGCGTTCTTAAATGCCAATGCAAACGACCGTGCCGAGCTACTTGAAGAGCTGACGGGCACAGAAGTCTATAGCCTGATCTCTGAGCGCATCTACGATCATTTCAAGTCGAGTGAAGAGTCGCTTAATCACCTTAAAGCGAAAGCAGAAGGTGTGAGCTTACTGTCTGAAGAGCAAATCCAAGCGCTGACCGCAGAGCGTGAAACGCTAGAAGCCGAGCAGAAGCGTTTAGCCGAGCAATTAAAAGAGTGGCAAGCGCATCTAAGCTGGTGGAAAGACGTGACCAAAGCTGAGCAAACTATTGCGGCCAGTGATCACGATCTTAAAACAGCTCAAGATGAACTAGACCGAAACCAACCTGCACTAGAGCGTTTGGCAAACAGTGCACCAGCTGAAAAGCTGCGCCCAATGCACAAAGATTTAAAGCGTTGCGAACAAGAGGTGAACACCACTCAAGCTCACTTAGATAACAGCACCAAGTTACTTGCTGTTCGTGATGCAGAGAAGAAAGACGCGCAAACTAAACTGACTCAAAGCAGTGCAATTGTCGAACAGGTTAAAACCGAGCAACAAGAACAAGAGAAGATCATCGATCTTGTCCGTCCGCTAGATAACCAAATTGCCGTACTCAAAGATAAGCAAACTGCGGCCGTTAATGCAGCAAATACGCTAAACGAGCAACATACGCAGCAGCGTAATCAACAAGTCGTTTTAGTCCAAAAAACAGATGCACTGAAGCAACAAGATCAACTCAGCACTGAGTATTTAAATACACATCAAGCTGACCAACATCTGGAAAAATACCTAGGTCAATGGCAAGCCAAAGTTGAGCAAGTTCGTACTTTAGAGCGTCAACATGCAGAACAACTAAACTCAGCGAAGCAAGCTTTGTGTGCGGTTGATGCACAGCAAACGATCATCAAATCTGCGCAAGAAGCTAAAGCAACGCAAGACAAAACTTTAAGTGAATTGGTTGTGCTAGAGAGTAGTGCAAAGCAACAGTGGGAAGCATTGCAAGGCAACATCAGCGAACAAGTATTGAATGCGCAAAAAGATCTGTTGGAGTACTGGAATCGCAATACGCACTCATTACTTGAGATCAACCGTGGTTTCCTAAATGCCCAGCAACAGCTGCATGCAAAAACACAGGCACATCAAACTAACATTCAGTTGGTCGACAAGCTTTCGAAAGAACGTGAAGTGCTGGTGGAGCGATATAAAGAGAAAGAGACTTCGCTTGAGCGATTAACGCGTTTGATTGATCAAGAGGGCGAATTAGCAAAATACCGTGCAGCTCTGGAATCTGGATCTGAGTGCCCACTGTGTGGTTCAACAGACCATTCGATTGAGCAGTCGCAAGATATTGCAAATTTGGTTGCTCAAAAAGATAGGGAAAACCTAGAGCTAGCGGCTATCAAAAAAGAAGGCCAAGAGCATCGTCAGCAGTTAGATTCTCTTACCCTTGTGATTGTGGCGCTTAACGATGACATTCAACGTGCGCAAGCGGATATTCAACAAGCTCAGCTGAATTGGCAAGGCGTTGTCGGCAAGCTTCAACAGAGCTTATCGGATTTCGTTGGCACGGCTCCTGAACTGGCACTGCTAACGATTAACGATTTAGGCAATGAAGCTACAGTCGCGACCTTTGCTCAGCAGTGTGAACTTCAACTAAGTCAGAGCGCGCAGCAACTCAAAGCGTTGGGTGATGCTAAAGCGCATTACGCTGAAGCTGAGAAACAACGCCTGTCTGTAAGTGTTATGGCTGACAAGGCGCAGTCTAATCTCGAGTTGGCCGAGCAACGCTTAGCTGATTTGAATAAGCAAAACCAAGTCGCAAACGAGCAAGTGACTCAAATAGCTCAAGCGAAAGGCCAGCAATGGAACGCTTTGAAAGAGAGCATTGTTCAAACTTCTATCGAAGCACCTGAACTTGAGCATATCGATGATTGGTTTACTGCGAAATCGCAAGCATCAAGCACATGGCAGCAAACCAAACAGCAACAGGCCGATATTGAGAAGCAACTGATTACTCAAAATGCCGAATTGAAAACGTTAGACGACAAGCTAAGCAGTGTTGAGAAAGAGCTCGCGACACTGACGCAAGAGAGTGAGTCTTTAGTGTCAGAACTCACTCGTGTAACGGCTGAAAGAACAGAGTTGTTTGGTGACAAAGACATTCAAGCCACCAGCAATGCGATGAAGCAAAGAGTCACTGAAGCAGTAAATGCATTTGATGCCGCGCAGTTAGTGCTTAACCGCAGCGAACTTGAACATCGAACCGAGCAAACCAAACACACTGGTTTCTCGGACGAGCTAGTCAGCAAGCAGTTCAGTCACACACAAGCGTTGAATGCTTGGTTAGATGCACTGAAAGCTAGCCCATTCGAAGATGAGGTGAATTTTGAAGCGGCGTTGTTGGATGAAGAGGTTAGAACTCAACTTCAAAGCCTGAAGAAGTCTTTAGACGAATCGATTGTCAGTGCGCAAGCAAGGTTGAACACCGCCAAAACGACGAAAGTGGAGCTACTAAATCACGAAAATGCGAAAGCATGGCAAGAGCAAAACCAACAGCAAGTTGAAGAAGCGACGACTGAGTGTCAAAACGCACAACAAAGCCATGCAACCAAGATCGGCGCAATTTCTGCCAATCTTGAAACGGATAGCCAGAACCGCAGCAATCAGCAAGATCTGTTTAAGCAGATCGACGAGCAACAAGTCGAGTTTGATGATATTTCACGTCTGAACTCACTTATCGGCTCTAAGAACGGCGATAAATTCCGTAAGTTTGCCCAAGGTTTAACGTTGGAAAACTTGGTGTACTTGGCGAACAAGCAGCTACAGCGTTTGCATGGTCGTTACGAACTTAAACGCAAAGCCGATGATGGCTTAGAATTGCAAGTGCTCGACACATGGCAGGGCGATGTGATGCGTGATACCAAGACGTTATCCGGTGGCGAAAGCTTCTTGGTGAGCTTGGCGTTGGCATTAGCGCTTTCTGATCTTGTGAGCTACAAAACCAGTATTGATTCTTTGTTCTTGGATGAAGGTTTCGGCACGTTGGATAGCGACACATTAGACATTGCCCTAAACGCGCTCGATAACTTGAATGCATCAGGCAAGATGATTGGCGTCATTAGTCACGTTGAAGCACTGAAAGAGCGAGTGCCTGTTCAGCTTAAAGTAACAAAACACTCTGGCTTAGGTGTGAGTGAGATGGAGAAACAGTACAAGGTTGTTGCTTAGCTTCTAGTCATATTCATCAGCGCAGAAATCGAAACAGGGCTGGATTAAGCAGATCCCCGACTCAGTCGTTCCTCCTTCTCGAGGATGACGGAGTCGGAAGTTGTCATTAATCACTTCGCCGTCATCCCTTAATGTCAGGATCGAATAAAAGGCAGCCGTCATTTCCTAAAGTGAGCTACGAACGTAGTAGGAACTCTAGGTTTGTTGGTTTTACCTTCGTCATTCCCTAAAGTGAGGTACGAACGTAATAGGGAATCTGGGGGCGGTCGTATTACCTTCGTCATTCCCTGAAGCGAGAATCGAGCGTAATAAGAGATTCTCTGGCAAGCGCAGGAAGTGGACTCATCAAAAAGGAAACGGCCATGCACAAGAAGCCTCATTTACCAACTAAGACATGTCCTATTTGCCAAAAGCCTTTCTCATGGCGTAAAAAGTGGCAGCGTTGTTGGGATGACGTGATTTACTGTTCTGAACGTTGCCGTCGTCATAAGCCAACTTTGGCGTAATTTCTGTTCGTTTTTAGAACACGTTAATAGTTTCGTCATTCATTTCTTAAGTTAATATTTCTATCTGTAAGACAACTAATGTATAAAGGCGGCATGAAGATACCTAAAAGAATACAGCCCTTAGTTGACGATGGTTTAGTCGACGAGGTGACAAGCCAATTAATGAGTGGCAAAGAAGCGTCAGTGTACATAGTACGCTGCGGCGATACGATCCGTTGTGCCAAGGTATATAAGGAAATAAGCCAGCGCAGCTTTAAAAAAGCAACGGCGTATCGTGAAGGCCGAAAAGTCCGAAATAGCCGCCGTGCTCGAGCGATGGAAAAAGGCTCTGGCTTTGGTCGTGAGCAACAAGAGAAAGTGTGGCAAAGCGCTGAAGTGGATGCCTTGTATAAACTGGCAGAAGCGGGCGTACGTGTGCCTGTTCCTTATGGCTGTTTTGATGGCGTGCTGCTTATGGAGCTAGTCACTGATGATGACGGTTATGTGGCTCCAAGATTGAACGATGTTGTAATGCCACCAGAACAAGCGATTGAAGATCATGCGGTGATGATGACTTACGTGGTTAAAATGCTTTGCGTTGGTTTGATCCATGGTGACTTGTCTGAGTTTAACGTATTGGTTGATGAATACGGCCCGGTGATTATCGATTTACCGCAAGCGGTTGATGCTTCGGCGAACAACAACGCTGAGTGGATGTTGGCTCGTGACATCAATAACATCCGTGATTATTACGCTCAGTTTGCTCCTGAATTGGCGAAAACCGAGTATGCCAAGGAAATGTGGGCGCTGTACGAGAAAGGCGACTTGAAACCAGACAGCAAGCTAACGGGTGAGTTTACGGAAACGGACGACTTGGCTGATATTGAAGCCATCATGCAAGAGATAGATGCTGCGCGAATTGAAGAACAACACCGACGCGAGCGTGTTAAAGAAGAGAAAGAAGGTGTAGACGACAGTAAGTTCAATTGGGCTGAGTAGTCGTGATTATCGTTTTTGATCTTTCTTAAAATGTCAGTCATAACGCCTTAAAAAACTAAGGCGCTCTTTCAAAAAAATAACCCAATAGAGCTTCAACTCTGTTGGGTTTTCTTTTTTAGCACTAATGAAAGACGGACACTCGTATCAACTACCAATTTAACTGTTCACCATCGTAAGCGTAGAAGTGCCCACTGTTATCCGGTGTGGCAGTGCGAATAATATCGACCAACTGATGGGCGACATAGCTTGACTCAAACAACTTACCTTCAGGGACATTGGTCTGAAAAGGCTTCGACAGAGCTGTGTCTGTCGTGCCCGGGTGCAGAGCCAACACGGTGCCTTTCTTAATGGTGCGTTGCCATTCGATCGACATGGTTTTGATGAACATATTTAGGGCTGCTTTCGATGAGCGGTAGCTATACCAACCGCCTAATCTGTTGTCTGACATACTGCCAACCTTTGCGGATACCACAGCAAACTTTGGATTGTCGCTCGCTTTAAGTATCGGCGTGAAGTGTTTTGCTAATAACAAGCTGGGCAGGGTATTCACAGAGATGTTTTTGAGGAAAAAATCAGGGTCGATGGACGACAAGTTTTTCTCCGGTCCAAGATCTGGAGTGTGGAGCATACCCACGCAGTTGATCAACCAATCAAGTTGTTCAAACTCAGAACTCAAACGCTTGATATCAGCTTCGTCGGTGGCGTCGACTTTGTGCCAGGTCAAGCGATTGTTTTCTAGTTCCGGCTGTTGAGAGTGGTAAGTCGCGTCTACATGCACATCAAGAAAATCAAACCGAGAGAGCTCAGATAATAGGTGTTTAACCACAGCGAAACCAATACCGCCGCTCCCACCGACCACCAATATGTGTAATCTGAGTTGCTCCACCATTATAAGTTCTCCAAGTTTGTGATTCGTTGTTCAGCAGTATCGAGAATCGCTTGTTGTGATTGCTCATCCATGTTGTCCCAAGAGCGATATAACATGCCCATACGTGCGTTGCGGTTTAACGCATCGCGGTGCTGGTCCATAAAGCGCCAATACAAGCTATTGAAAGGGCAAGATTGCTCGCCGCTGCGTTCTTTTATCTTGTAGTGACAGCCTTTGCAGTAGTCACTCATGCGGTTGATATAGGAACCGCTGGCAGAGTATGGTTTGGTTCCTACGATCCCGCCATCCGCAAACAGTGCCATACCTCGCGTATTTGGCATTTCAACCCACTCAATCGCGTCGACGTAAATACCGAGGTACCAACTGTCGACTTGGTCAGGGTCTATACCCGTGATTAAACAGAAGTTGCCAGTGATCATTAACCTTTGGATGTGGTGCGCGTAAGCAAACTCAAGAGACTGGTCAATCGCATGCTTCATGCAGTTCATCTTGGTTTGTCCGTCCCAAAAGTAATGGGGCAGGTTATTATGTGCTGAGTAATGGTTTTTGTTGGCGTAAGCAGGCATGTTTGCCCAATAGACGGCGCGTATGTACTCTCGCCACCCCAGTATTTGGCGTACAAATCCTTCGACCTGTGCAATATCGATGCTTGGCTTATCTGGTGAGCTGTCTCGAAGACAGGATGCTTGGTAGGCCGACAGTGCTGCATCAATCACTTCTTTAGGGCTCAGCAGTTTACTGTTCAGCGAGAACGATATACGGCTATGATACAAGCTCCATTTAGAGTCGTGCTCTGTCGTCATCGCATCTTGAAACTGCCCAAATAACGGCAAGCAGACTTGGCAGAAATGAGCGAGTAGAGACAAGCTTTGTGCGCGGTTCACCGGCCATAGTAACTGGTTACCGACTTGACCAATGGTTTGTACTTGGTGACGTTCGATACGTTGCAAAATGTCGGTTATATCATTGGTAAACATCAGCGGCTGAGGTAGGTTTTCGATGTCTTGTTTCTTGAGCTTATTTCGATTGTTCGCGTCGTAATTCCATTTTCCGCCAACGGGCTTTCCGTCTTCTAGCAAAATGTCGAAACGTTTTCTCATTCGGCGATAGAAGTGTTCCATCATTATGTGTTTGTCTTTTGGAAACTGTTGTTCTATCTCCTCGAATGGAAAGAGGAAGTGTTCTGTATCACAACAACCTTTGGTCGCATTGGTCAGCTTGAGCTTGTTCATCTGCTCTAAGAGGCGATATTCATCTGGCCTTTGATATTCGAATTTCTCTGCGCCGAATTCGTGTACATAGTGCTTTAAAAGTGTGTCTAGGTTTTCAAATTGCGTTGTGTCGTCAAGAGTAAGGTGGAGTACTTGATGACCTTGTTCTTTGAGTTCGTTAGCGAAGTAACCCATCGCACAGAAAAACGCGGCCACTTTTTGAACGTGAGAGGCAACATAATCTGTTTCTTGTTTTAGCTCAGCAATGATGTAAATAACGTCATCGTTAACCTGTCTAAACCATGAATGCTCAATGTTGAGTTGGTCACCTAATACAAGTCGTACCGTTTTAAATTTCATAATGCGTCCTGGTTTGTGAGGCTTGTTGTGACTGCGTTACCGCCTGTCCATTGATTGATGAAGGCATGGTCTGGGTCGTACATTTCAGTACGTTGATTCAAATCGAAATGACGTGATTTGTTAATTATTAGACGCTTACGAGTTGATAGGCTGACAAGATCACAAATGATTACTCTAAGTGGGAAATAGGAGATTTCGGTCAGGATGAGTGTGTTGAAGAGGATATCAAGCCAACCAATAATACCGATAGAGGTTGGCAAAGCCGGTTATTTTTGAGTGTCGAACTGGAGCTTCTATTCCATAGGAACAACGAGAATATCGATAGGGGAAGTATCGATGATCTGTTTAGAATGGGAGATGAGCTTATGCCAAAAATCATGGTGATGGCCGCACAGCAATAGGTCAACGCCGTTTGCTTCGATGGCATTTTTGAGCTTATCGTTCAAATCACCCGTTCCCACGAAAATGTGCTTGATTGGGTGTTTGGCGTAGGCTTCAAACTCTTTCAAATGCTTAACGGCATCTTCATTGATGGGTAAATCACCGTCATTTCCCTGAATATCAACGAGCTCTGGATAAATTTCTCCATGCGTACCATCGATATAAACAAATGAAATGCCAGCCTCCAGTTTATCAGCGAAGAAGGTCGCTCTATCAATGAGAATCTTGGTGTCGTCAGACAGTTCAAGTGCAACCAGAATATGTCGGTAATCCATAATTAAAGCCTCTTGTTGTGAGTTATGTAACAAGCATAGTTTCTGTTGACGCAAATGATATCGAAGAGATCTCATATTCCGTAAAATCATCATTCAATGTTCTTCTAAGCACTATCGTATTTATATCGCTTTGATTGATAAGAAATTTACAAAAGGTTGATATAGTGGTTGAAGCGCTAGCTTATGCTGTTAGATAGGCTTGATAGTTCAATGCGCCAATAACGAAGAGGCATCAATGACAGCACTACTAACCATTCCCACTCGAACATTAGGTTTCGACTACGATATTGAGATCCGAGACTGGTCTCAAAAGCTCGTCGGCTTTCATGTGTTTGAAGATGGTAGACGACCGCTTGATGGAGGCATTGGGCTGAGCCTCAACCTTGTTGAACAGTTTGACGTGAATGGTCGTTGGCTAAATTCATTACCTGCGCGTTATCGTGAAATCACCGACGACTTTCCAGAATACCAATACCAGATGTTGTGGCTTGCTGCGAATACTTATGAAGCCGCGCAATTGCTTGAATTAAGGCCTGTTATTTTGGCTTTGATCTGCATGAAATACAGTGTCGACAACAAGAAAGCACTGGCACTAAGTCGCTTAGGGCAGAAGAAGATCCTTACCAAGTTGGGCTTAGACGGCAGCAAGGCGACACTCAAATTCATCGACAAGCTAGAGCTTCATTACAATGTTGGTGATGAACTCGACCACATTGTTCGTATTCTCGAACCGCTGCAAAGACGAGTCCTTAAGTTTAAGCATTACTCAAAAGTTGGATACACAGCCCTGCGTTTGGACCAAGTTCATCCATTTCTAACTGGCAGCCGATTAGGGATTGCAATGGTGGAAGAGGGTAGACTTAATGCACCGTCGAAGATGGCGATGTTCCAAGATGCGATATTGTTAGGGCAAGATTTGGAGATGGATGATCCACTGCGTGCGATTACCAGTCAGAACTCTTTTGCGATGTTTGAGCAACTGCATGACCGCTGGACGGAGCAACGCCAATTACGACGCTTGGAGGGTAACTGCCCAATGGATAAAGACATCCCTTATCCCGTTCCTTTACTTGGCAATGACAACATTCATCCGCTCACGGATTATTACGACCTTGAACACGAAGGCATCGAGCAGAAGCACTGTATTGGCGTGTATCACAACCGAATCATGAGCGATCGTTATGTGGTGTTCCGCATGCTCAAGCCTCAGCGTTTAACCATAGGTTTACGCCGCGTCCCGAGCAAAGCATTTCCTTTTGAAATAGACCAAATCTGCGGAAAACGAAATGCACCTCCGTCGGAATCCGCTCGCCAAGTGATTCACGACTGGCTAGAAGCGAGTAAGCAAAAATATCCTAAGCAATAGCCATTAAGTAGAAGGAATACAGGATGTTTCAACAAGGCGATCTTTGCCCTCATTGTGGTTTGATTATTGTGATGCCTAAGGATCTGCAAGGTGAATGCCTAGGATGCGGCGAAGAAATTAATCAAGACCCAGCAGACGATGACGACGAAGAAGAGTAGCTTTACCTACACTTAGATTAAACAAGGCTAGGATAGCCGAATTACTCTCTTTAAAAGGACGGAAAAATGCAGAAAGTAATCTTTAGAAATTGCGATGAAAACTCACCTTATTGGCATGAGTTAGAGGGCTTATTTCAAAGTGAATGGTCTGATTTCAAGTTTAAAGATACATATAAAGAAAACGTACAACTCCCTCCAGTAATAACAGTACTTCGCGATAATGTGGTCATTGGTGGCTTGGCGTATTCCTATTTTCAAGAACCTCACCAAGTTCGTGATGTAGTGTGGATCAACGCTGTGTTTGTCGACCCTCAATGGCGCGGTCAAGGCATTGCCAGTGAACTGATTATTCGTGGTGTCAGACAGGTTTCTTCTGCAGTGCAAACTCAACTCTACGCGTACACCAATATCATGGGTCTCTACCAAGGGCTAGGTTGGTCAATCGTAAATATCGAATCAGAACCGAACCATAAAGTGATGAGTATTGAGCTTAATCGATAAGCTCGGAATAAAAGCCTGATATTAGTTTATCTGCCGTTCGAGTAATGAATTTCTCCCTTTCATCCATAATGCATAAACCTGTTAAATTTTCGTTGAAACTCATGCCGATATCGCCTTTAAATCAAACAACTAGCTGTTGATTAAAACGATCAAGACGATTTATTGCAGCAGTTGTTGAGCACAAAGCCTATATTGACTAGAATGACGCACTTTTTTTATTTACGTACATACAGGTAATGAACATGAGCGATACTAATTCAAGACCAGCTTTACCAGATCATCTTGCAGGCAACCCACGCAGCCCACACCACGTTGCTGAGTGTTTCGAATTCCCAATCGGCATTCGTCTAAATGGTAAAGAGCGTACTGATGTTGAAGAATACTGCATCAGCCAAGGTTGGGTTAAGATCCCTTCTCCAAAAGCGCTAGATCGTTTTGGTCAGCCAATGCTTATTACTCTAAAAGGCACTGTAGAAGCTTTTTACATCGACGCATAATCATGTCGTGTGGCTAGCTAATACATCGACGCATAGTCACGTCGTGTGGCTAGCTAATACTTCGAGTAATTAGCTAATGTTTGCTTAATTAGCCAACATCAAGCCACCAAGCGTTATTACCTAAAAGGGTCTAGAGAAATCTAGACCCTTTTTGTTTGCATTGATTTTAGCGAACTTCTTTAACCAATAGCCCAAACCACCTTCATAACTCCACAGATTCAACCAAAATTGTTGTTATTCACTATGCATTCGCAGTAATAACAAAGTTGTTGTTGGTTGATTTATGTTCGCTCGCTCTTTTTGGATTTATTCGTACTCGAAAGTTCTGATGTTTAATTAAACAGATACAAACAAAAATATGAAGCACAGTCTAACTAAATGAAACTAATATGCTGTATTTAAAGTTATTTTTTGTTAATAACTACCTCTATCACAGAAATTAATCCTGAAGCACATACAATTCCCTTGATTTCGAATGAGCGCTAAATTTTTTCGTTCGAGCATTTAAATTCTTCCTTCGCCCAATAATTATGAGGTTCCTATGTTTGGAATATTCAAACCTATGGCGCATATCGATCGCTTGTCATCAGATAAGATCGATAGCACCTACACACGACTACGATGGCAGCTGTTTCTTGGCATCTTCGTTGGCTATGCGGGGTACTACTTAGTCCGTAAAAACTTTAGTTTGGCGATGCCTTATCTCATTGAACAAGGTTTTAGCCGTGGAGAACTAGGGGTTGCATTAGCGGCGGTATCTATCGCTTACGGCTTATCTAAGTTCTTAATGGGCAGTGTTTCTGACCGTTCTAACCCTCGTTACTTCCTCAGCGGTGGCTTGTTAATGTCGGCACTGGTGATGTTCTGCTTTGGCTTTATGCCTTGGGCAACAGGCAGCATCACTGCGATGTTTATCCTGCTGTTCTTGAATGGTTGGTTTCAAGGCATGGGTTGGCCAGCTTGTGGGCGAACCATGGTTCACTGGTGGTCACGCAAAGAGCGTGGCGAGATCGTATCGGTATGGAACGTTGCTCACAACGTGGGTGGCGGCTTGATTGGCCCGATGTTCTTATTGGGTCTTTGGGCTTTTAACGACGATTGGCGAACCGCTTTTTATGTTCCTGCATTTTTTGCCACTCTCGTTGCTGTCTTTGTTTGGTTTACTGTAAGAGATACACCTCAATCTTGCGGCTTACCACCGATTGAAGAACATAAAGACGATTACCCAGACGACTACGATACGTCTCATGAGAAAGAAATGACGGCGAAAGAGATCTTCTTTAAGTACGTTTTCTCTAACAAACTGTTGTGGTCAATCGCTATTGCCAATGCGTTTGTTTACCTTATCCGCTATGGCGTACTCGATTGGGCTCCAGTTTACTTAAAAGAAGCAAAAGACTTCTCTGTAGATAAATCATCTTGGGCTTACTTCTTGTATGAGTGGGCAGGTATCCCTGGCACCTTATTGTGTGGTTGGATTTCAGATAAGTTATTCAAAGGCCGACGTGCACCTGCAGGTATCTTGTTCATGGTTCTAGTGACAGTCGCTGTGTTGGTATATTGGCTGAATCCAGCAGGTAACCCAACGGTTGATATGCTGGCACTGGTTGCGATTGGTTTCCTTATCTATGGTCCTGTAATGCTGATCGGTTTGTATGCACTGGAACTTGCGCCTAAGAAAGCAGCGGGTACAGCGGCTGGTCTAACGGGTTTGTTTGGTTACTTAGGTGGCGCGGTTGCTGCGAACGCAATACTCGGCTTTATGGTTGACCATTACGGCTGGGATGGCGGCTTCATTATTTTGGTCGGCGCTTGTGTGGCTTCAATCATCTGTCTGCTTTACGCCTTCTTAGGTGAGCGTGCGCACCATAAACAAAAAGATCTCGAACGAGAGAGAGAAGCGCTAGCTCAGTAGTGTATTTACTGAATCACATCTATAAATAACAACAGAGGCAGGTATATCCTGCTTCTGTTTTATCAAGGGAAACAATAATGAAAACAACGTCACTGTCTCTGACCTTATTAGCACTAAGCTTATCTGCAAATGCGTTCGCCGACCCTTTAGTGATTGCGCATCGCGGCGCTTCAGGTTATTTACCTGAACACACTTTACCCGCTAAAGCGCTCGCTTATGCGATGAAACCCGACTACATCGAACAAGATGTCGTGATGACCAAAGACGACCAATTGGTGGTTTTGCATGATCATTATCTAGACCGAGTCACCGATGTCGCGGATCGCTTTCCAACACGTGCTCGTTCAGATGGCCGTTACTACGCGATTGATTTTACGCTCGCTGAGATCAAATCATTAAAGGTGACCGAAGGCTTTAAGTTAGATGAACAAGGCAACAGAGTGGCAGGGTACCCAACGCGCTTCCCAATGTGGCAGTCTGATTTCCGTGTCGCTACCTTTGCAGAAGAAATCGAGCTGATCCAAGGCCTAAATAAGACCTTAGGTTATGACGTGGGCATCTATCCTGAAATTAAAGCACCTTGGTTCCATCGTCACGAAGGCAAAGACATCTCCAAAGCGGTACTTGCGACCTTGCATCAATATGGTTACCTATCGAAAGACGACAAAGTGTATTTGCAGTGTTTTGACGCCAATGAACTTCAACGCATTAACGATGAGCTCATGCCAGTGATGGAAATGGATCTTAAGCTCGTTCAGTTGATGGCCTATACAGATTGGAATGAAACCATGACCTACCAAGGTGACAAAGCAACGCCGTACAGTTACGACTGGATGTTTGAAGCTGGTGGCATGGAAAAAGTGGCGTCTTATGCGGAAGGAATAGGCCCTTGGAAGCCAATGTTGGTGGACGATGCATCGACCAAAGATAACATCATTATTAAACCGTTAATGAAGTCAGCAAAAGACGCGGGCTTAGATGTTCACCCGTACACGTTCCGTGCTGACCCAGGAAGAATCCCAGCTTATGCTGATAACTTTGATGGCATGTTGGATGTCTTCTACAACCAAGTCAAAGTTGATGGTGTGTTTACCGACTTCCCAGACAAAGCGGTCGACTTCTTGAACCGTTAATACCCCGTCAGTTACGAGCTATTAGTAACGAGATACTAAGAGCCAAAAGCACCGACTAAAGGTGCTTTTGGTTCTTCTTTCACTTTTTGGCTCTCCTTGTACTGGCCTCGAAATCCTACCTATATTCTTCTTTCTCCGCCCACATTTTGATATTCACTCGGTTTACAGCTATAACCTGACTTGATAGGTTACTCCCAATGCAGCCAGATGCTTAATCTATAAGTGTTTATCGGCTCAACCTGATATTGAATTTGGAAAGATCATGGAAGAAAGAAGCAAAGCTTATCTTGATAGCTACCTCAACACATTACCAGCAGACGTTGCTTCGCAATACACCTCTTTTAGTGCCGACTATTACTGTGCTGATGAATACAACGCCAACCTCTGCGCCCAGTTAATTCTCAAGGGTGAAAAACAAGCGTCTTGCAGCCTTGAATATTGGTACAGCCATGAAGGCGAGACGAGACCAGTAGTTGGTCACTTGCAAGTCGTCACTGACTGGGATGGCAAGCCAGTTTGCATTGTAGAGATCACTTCAGTCTCACAGTGCAAATATAACGAAGTGACGGCGGAGTTTGCTGCTGCCGAAGGCGAGGGTGACAAAACACTCGAATGGTGGAAAGAAGCTCACTGGAACTTCTTCTCTCGTGAATGTGAAGAGCTCAAGATCTCACCAAGTGAAGACATGTTACTTATGTTGGAGCGTTTCAAAGTGGTTTATCAATAAAGGGTATTTTGTGTTTAGAAGATCGTGCTCCATAAACAGTAACAAGGTTGTCCATAATGAGCCTAACCGTCCGAGAAGTTTTTATAGGCTCGCTTAAACATTAGATAATTCATCGTATGCAGGAGGCAAGATGACAAAGCTAATCGAATTAACAGAAATAGTCTTATTCGACTGGGGCAATACGCTGATGGTCGATTTCTCAGACGCACAAGGGAAGATGTGTGACTGGGAAACCGTACAAGAAGTGAGTGGTGCTCGTGCATTACTGGCGGAGTTGTCGAAAACTCATCAAGTTTATGTTGCCACCAATGCTGGTGATTCCAGTAAAGACGACATCATTCGAGCCTTTGAGCGCGTTGGCCTATCTCAATATATCTTGGGTTACTTTTGTAAGGCGAGCATTGGCTTTTCTAAGTTCGAGCCGGGGTTCTATCCTGCCATTATTTCTAAGCTCGGTGTTGCACCACAAGACATCACCATGGTTGGCGACACCTTAGAAAAAGACATTTACCCAGCACTTGAAGCGGGTTTGCAAGCGGTGTGGTTGAACACGGAAGGAGTTGAGCTTAAGTCACAGCATCCGAATGTCATGCAAGTTCAATCCCTAAGCGAACTGTTGGAAAAGCGCGATTAACTCTCTGATATTAAGTTCAGATAAAGCGCTTGTCTGTTTTGACGCAAGCCTCTCATCTCTTTGCTGTTTAATCTTCTAAGCTAACTTTAGTTTCCACTATGAGGGCTAGGTTATGAGTATCGAACGTCATGGAATATCGGTTGGAATTGAACGTGTTAGCGGTGAAACCATCGTTGTGTTCAAAGCGAAAGGCAAACTCACACACGATGACTATCAAGCAATGATGCCAATTCTAAATACCACGCTAGAAGAACTCGATTCATCTGAACTCAAGATGCTGGTCGACATCTCCACCTTAACGGGTTGGGAGTTACGTGCTGCTTGGGACGATTTTAAACTTGGATTAGAGCTCAATTCGAAGATAGACAAAATCGCGATATATGGTGATAAAAGCTGGCAAGAAATGGCATCAAAAGTCGGCAGTTGGTTTGTGTCCGGTGAGATTAAGTCATTCGAAGACCATGACTCTGCGCTTAAGTGGCTAGTCGATTGATACTATTCGCGGGCAGCTAGAGAGCAGTTCGTAAACATCGCCGATGACAGTTGACGAGAATTGTCTCGAACGCTGTCATTTTTCGTTTTGGCGATGATATTTCCTATTCGATTCAATAGAGTATATTCCTTCCAGCGTGTAACATACCCAGGCTTTGTTTGGTCGCGACTAATGGTGTGGCTTGATTCAGTAAGAACGAGAACTAAAACAGAAATAAGGTCTAACGACATGCATAAGGTAATTGATAAGCTGGCTTGGATATTCATCAAAGACGGCGAGTTGTTGATGGTCAGATCAAAAGGCAAAGAACTGTTCTATCTACCGGGTGGTAAGCGTGAAGCTGGCGAAAGTGATGAGCAAGCACTGGTTCGCGAAATCAAAGAAGAGATCTCAGTTGATTTAGTGCCTGACTCCATCAAATACGTCGAGACGTTTACAGGCCAAGCTGATGGCAAAGCGGAAGGCGTATCGGTGCAATTGACTTGCTATCTTGCTGATTATACTGGCGAACTGTCTCCGGATGCCGAAATTGAAGAGCTTAAGTTTGTGGATGGCAACGACAGAGCGGTATGCTCATTGGCGGCACTGGTTGCGCTTGATTGGTTAGAAGCGAACCAGTATTTGGCTTAAGGTTTTAGCGGCTACTAGCTAATACTGAAGATTGATCTTCAAAAGATCATCGCTTACGAATAGCTTGAAGGGCGGCTGTCTTTCATCAACAGGTCGAGTTTCCTTTGAGCTTTCTTCGTGTCTTGTAAATCCACCACCTCAATCATTTCACACTCATCTCGTACCATCTCATTAATTAGGCTTGGGTAGTGTCGGCAATCTTCTGGTCGGTCTAAGTAAATGCTACATGTGTACTTGGCTTGAGCCTTGGTGTCTTTCGTCGGAACCAGCTCCAGAAAAGGGCAGCGAGTTAAACGTTCGCCAGATACAGGGTCGAACCAGATCTCGCTTCCTCGAACATATTCAAAGATGTCTGGGTTGAACAACTCCCACAAATCGATCTCTTCTTGAGTCGCGGCAAGGTCGCCATCTCCGTATTTGATACAGCATTTTCCGCATTGATTACAATCTTTCATTATCGACTTCATAAGTTGGTGAGCTTTTATCATTTTACCACTGATAGCCGTGGCACGTTGACTTTGTTGTTCATGGTTAAGCCGTTACGGGGAGGGATCTTGGAATGGCGGTGCTTAAAATCAATTTATCTATGCACCACCACTCCAAACAAGGCTGTAAACAGTGATACAATTTGCGCCTAGCAAGTTATTAAAACAAGGCATAAAAATGAGAACCGTATACACCACCGAAGGCGACATCAACGCAAAGAAACAGAAAGACGCTTACCCAAAATTGGCGCTATGTGATAACTGCGTTCGAGACTATGTGGTGATTGCTCAAGGCGAACGTACTTATAAGCCATGCGCAAAATGTGGTGCTGACGATTAATGCGCCTTGATAAATACCTATGTAAAAGCACTGAACTAACCAAGCCTGAAGCAATTGAACGCATCCATAATGGCGAGGTGAACGTAAACAGTGAGACGGTCACCGATGAATCGACTCAGGTTCATGAAAGCAACACCATCTTGTTAAATGGCACTCCGCTTAAGTTGCGAGAATTTCGATACCTCCTAATGCACAAGCCTGCGGATACTATCTGCTCTAATATCGATGAAGTTTATCCTTCACTGTTCAACTACATCGAGATAGACAAAGCATCAGAACTGCACATCGCAGGACGCTTAGATGTAGACACCACAGGCTTAGTCTTGATTACCGATGATGGGCGATGGTCATTCAACATCACTCTGCCAACCAAGTCATGTAAGAAGGTGTATCGCGTGACATTGTCACGAGATATCAAAGATGATGTCGCTGACAAGTTCAAAGCGGGCGTTAAATTGCAGGGCGAACAAAATCTGACGCGTCCGGCAGAACTCGAAGTGATTACCAGTAAAGAAGTGCTGTTGACCATTACAGAAGGTAAGTTTCATCAAGTAAAACGAATGTTTGCTGCGGTAGGAAACCGAGTTGTTGGCCTTCACCGTGAACAGATTGGTGATGTTCGTTTAGATGTTGAAGCAGGCCAGTGGCGTTATCTAACTAAAGCCGAAGTCGACTCATTTCAGCAAGACTCTGAATAAACGCTGTAACCACTTAAAGCGTTAAGCGTGTCAGGACCAGAATATCAGCACTATAAGGATGTAGGATGGAAAACCTCAAAGTCTCAGAAATTAAGTCTTTCGTGCCCGCGAAAGACTTCGATTTATCTAAGCGTTTTTACCAGTCAATCGGCTTCGAAGTGATGTCTGAATTTCACGATATCGCCTACCTACGACACGGCAGTTGTGCGTTCCTTCTGCAAAACTTTTATGAACCTGCGCACTGTCAAAATTACATGATGCACTTGCTGGTTGAAGACGTAAAAAGTTGGTATCAAAACATCCAAAACTCTAATGTAGTGTCGGATTTTGAAGTTACCGTTTCCGAGGTTGTTGAACAGCCTTGGGGAATGCTTGAGTTTTGTATCACTGACCCAAGTGGTGTGCTGTGGCGTGTGGCTGAAAACATCAGGCCGCGTTAATGCATCCAACTTGCATTGAGGCCAGTGAAAACTTCAAATTATCCGTCTGTTTCTTTATTTCTGCCGACATAAGGCAATGATCAAATAGGTTCAAACATGGATATAAAGGCTAAAATGCACAGCCAAGACGTTTACTACTGTGACGACGTTGATTTGGTTGCTGAGCAAACTCAATGCTTAGAAGTGCTATACGATTTCAACCACACTCGCCCGAGCGAAGGTAATAAACGACAACAGATCATGAAGCAGTTGTTCGCCGAAGTCGGTGAGGGCTGCTACATTGAACCACCACTACATGCGAACTGGGGGCGTCACACGCACCTAGGCAACAACGTATACGTGAACTTCAATTTAACTCTGGTCGACGACACAGACGTATTCATCGGCGACAACGTGATGATTGCGCCTAACGTGACCATCGCCACTGGCACACATCCCATCAGCCCAGAACTCAGGCTAAAAGCAGCGCAGTTCAATATCCCCGTTCGTATTGGCAACAACGTATGGCTTGGCGCACACACCGTCGTACTTCCCGGTGTCACTATTGGTGAAAACTCAGTAATAGGGGCAGGGAGCATCGTCACCAAAGACATCCCAGCCAATGTCGTCGCAGTCGGCAACCCATGCAAAGTGGTACGCGAAATCAACGAACGCGACCGAGAGTATTACCACAAAGATCGTCGCATTCCCGATGAATTAAAGTAAGCGACTTTTCACACGCCTGAAATTAGCTGTGACATAAGTCATTGTTATGCAATGGCTTAGTTGTATATTACTTATCTATCTTAGAAACTAGACAAAATTATTCTGGAGTTAAGTGCAGAATTTTTCTGTTTGATAGCTGTTATATGTACAGGGAGTTTCAATGAAGGGTTTTCTCAAAGGGATTTTAGCTTATCTTGTTGTGATCTCGGTAGCTCTGCTAATTTCTCGCAATTTTTTTGATTACCTATCCACAATAGACTTGGTTGACTACATTGCATATGCCGGGGTTTTACTTGTTGTATTGGCTGGCATTACATTTGATGGTAACAATCCAGCTAATCAAGACTTTTTATCGTTAATGATTCATCGTGAACTTGTGTCCCGAACCAATGACTTTCAAGACGAAACGAATAAAGTAAGTTTTGCAGTTAATGTCGGATTGATTGGTATATTTTTACTTATTGCTAGTGGTGTAATGGCTTGGCATATTAGTAAGTAAAACATATAACAAGGCGCCTAAATCTGATTCGTAAACGCGTGCCGAACTCGCTTCGCTCAGACATGGCATACATCCACTTACAGCGTAGCTAAGCGTTATGCCTCGTCATTCTTCCTGAGTTAAAGTAACTATCCATATCTAGTTTAGGTTCACGGTGCCTTTCTTAACTATTTGGTAGAGTGGCATTTCAATGAGCATGGGGGTTTTGTAATGGGAACTGTAATCGGTTTGGTGATTCTAGTTGCGATAGATTGGTATCTTGTTCGTAAAACAGGGCTTCATATTCATAAATGGATCTCTAAAAAGTATGCCGCGTATCTGTCGGAGAAGGGGAACACAAAATAGCCTTTCTAATTAAGTCATCGGTATAAAAAGCGTGATCTGCTATTCATTTACACACATTGCAAAGATTGGAGGATTCATGAAAGGTAAAGGAAAGTGCCTATGTGGCTCGGTTGAGTTGGAAGTAGAGTACGCCAGTAATGAATTGGGGGCTTGTCATTGTAGTATGTGTAGAAATTGGTCTGGCGGTCCGATGTTAGTCATTGATTGCTCTGATTCCGTCAAAATATCAGGTGAATCAAATGTAGTGAGATATAAGTCATCCGATTGGGCTGAGAGAGGGTTCTGCGGTAAATGTGGTACTCATTTGTTTTACTTTTTAGTGCCAAATAATCAGTATCACCTTCCTGTCGGTTTATTGATGTCTGGGGATGACTACAAGTTAACTCATCAGATATTCATCGATGAAAAGCCCGAATACTACGAATTTAAAAATGAAACACATAATATGACTGGTGCAGAGGTATTTGCCCACTTTGAAAGTGGAGAGTAAATATGAAGCGAGATTTTTCTAAATTAGCGACAACCGATTACGGAAACATACTAAGTAACGAGCACTTTATTGACTTTAGTATTGGTCCTCTTTGGCAGGGAATGCCGCCAATTTTTGGAGAAGCGTTTACTGTCCAGTTAACGTCTGGTGATAATTTAATGCTTCATTCAGCCATATACGAAGCACCAAAAGGTTCCATCATTGTAGTGGATGGAGTTGATAGCGAATATGCAGTAGCCGGCGGTAATGTATGCGCAGTCGCTAAGAGTCGAGGTATCAAAGGTTTTATTATTGATGGTGTCATTCGAGATTTGAATGAAATTTCAGATATGAATTTTCCAGTTTTTGCGAAAGGTGTTCATCCAGTACCGAGAAAGAAAGAGGTCTATTCTGAATTGGGTGCTCCAATCACTTGCGGGGGAGCAAAGGTGTATACGGGAGATATCATTGTTGCTGATGTAGAGGGTATTGTCGTTATTCCTAAATCAAGAAAAGATGAAGTGTTTCTAATGGCTTCAAAGAAAGCAAGTGACGAAGCTTCATTAACACTCGCTGAGTGGGAAACGAGTCATAGGGCTAAAATAGCCCAAGCAATAACGTCTGCGAAACAAAAAACTTAATTGGTGCAGCAAGTTGATTTGTAATGGTGGCATTCTTGTCTGTTAACAAGCGAAGTCATCATCCGCCTCTCACATCTCATGGACGGCAAGTCCGCACAATAAGAAAGCGCATGATTTCTACAAAAGGTTGGGTGCAAAGGTTGAGCGAATGGATGGTCAAAGACCTTATTTCCGTTGGGCAATGTACGATTCGTGATTAGATAAAAAGGGAATGATGAATAAACAAAAACTAAAGAACCTCATTCAACAAGTTCCTGAGCTAATCGAAACAGCCAACGTATGTCGTGAGGTGGGTTTGCCAAACTTCTATATTGCAGGCGGCGCCATCACTCAAATAATCTGGAATGATATCGAAAACAAACCGCTTCTAGACCAAGTTAAAGACTTAGATATTGTCTATTTCAATAATGCATCAGCCCTCACTGAGGACGAATTCAAAAACCGCATTCGTTCGCGGTTAAGTCATCGTGTCGACGTGGATGTAAAGAACCAAGCGACCATCCATGAGCGTTACGCTAAGAAGTTCGGTTGCTTGATTCAACCATACGATCGTGTTGAACAAGGTATCAAGTCTTGGCTTTCTGCGCTTGCTATCGGGTTTACTCTGGATGATTCAGGCGATATCAAGTTGTTTGCACCATACGGTGTAGAGGACGCGTTTGATATGCTGATTAAACCGAATAAGCGAGCAATGACAGAAGCGAACTACAACAAAATGACCGCTGGTTATAAGGCTAGATGGCAGCAAGTAAAAGTGTTTCCTTGGGTGTGATCGACAGAGCTTTACGAGATCATTCTCAACATTTGGTATTTAACTCGGCTTAGCGCTAGTGGTAAGTTTGAGCGTAATCTCGGCATTGTTAGTCACTTAGCTGTTCGTTTGTCTTTTGGTAAGAATTAAGGAGTTTTAAGTGAGTCAGGAAGTAAGAGTAGGTATCGCTGCGGTTATTCTACGTGAAGGGCGAGTGTTACTTGGAGAGCGAATTGGTTCTCACGGAGCTCATACGTGGGCAACGCCGGGCGGACACCTTGAATGGGGTGAGAGCATTGAAGAGTGTGCCAAACGCGAAACACTCGAAGAGACTGGCCTCGTTGTTAGTGGATTTGAAAAGCTCTCTTTTACCAATGATATTTTTGAGAAAGAGAACAAGCACTATATAACGCTGTTTGTTGTGGCTTCTGATGCTAGCGGCAAACCACAGGTGACAGAGCCTGATAAATGTAAGCAATGGAAATGGTTTAAGCTAGATGAGTTACCTGAGCCATTGTTTCTTCCTCTGACGAATCTGTTGAGCGACCCGGTCATCCTTGGGAAGTTAGCGCCGTAAACGTGAACGATTGGAGGGCATATCAATGAGAGCACCTTTTCAAGTTTTAGTCTTTCCCTATCAAATAGTCGACACCAAACCTCGGTTTTTAATCGTACGCAGAAGTGACAATAGTGTATGGCAGGCAATATCCGGTGGTGGCGAAAATGATGAATCAATTCTTGAAGCAGCAAAACGAGAGCTTTCTGAAGAAACTCAGTTAGTCGGTGATAACTGGCAGCAGCTTGATTCAATGTGCATGCTTCCAAAAGTCTTTTATGCAGGGAATTACAATTGGACTGAGCATCCATTCGTCATTCCTGAGCATTCCTTCTCAGTTAAAGTCACAGAAGATCCTGAACTATCAAGTGAACACACAGATTACCGTTGGTGCGACTACCAAGAAGCTATTGAACTTCTAACATATGACTCAAACAGAAACGCGCTTTGGGAGATTAACGAAAGGCTTTATAAAGCTAGCTAAAGTACACAGATTAATTAACTCTATATTAGAGTGGAAATCCTGATTAGATTCTTACTAATCTCTCGCTATTTAGTGAATAGGTAAATCATGACATTACGAGTAGTTCCAGAGCTTTATTGTTTCGATATTAATGTGAGCAAATCCTTTTTTGTCGATGTGTTGGGGTTTGAAGTGAAATACGAGCGCTCAGATGAAGAGTTTGTTTATCTAACGCTTGACGGTGTTGATGTGATGCTTGAAGGGATTGCGGGCAAAAGTCGAAAATGGCTTTCAGGTGATCTGGAGTTTCCGTTAGGGCGTGGTGTTAACTTCCAATGGGATGTTATCGATATCGAACCACTTTATCAGAGAGTTAACGAAAGCGCCGCTGATTCTATTTACTTAGCGTTAGAGTCAAAGTCTTATCAATGTGGGGATTCGATCGCGACTCAGAAGCAGTTCATCGTTCAAACTCCTGACGGTTATCTCTTTAGGCTCTGCCAAGATATTCATTAAGTCATGACCTTTTGGTTGGATACCAAATGCTGGTCTTTGCTCTAAATTATTGGATGGACTAAACGTATTAACTGAGTACTAAGGTTGCATTTCCCAAACTACGGTTCTCGAGACACTAGCGATGAGCTCTAGTCGGTTTTTCGTGCGTGTTATACAGAAGGAACAACAATGATAACTATCGAAAGGCTTGAAGATTCACATGTGGCGTTAGTTCAGGCCATCCAACTCGCCGATGAACAGGTTAAGTTCGCTGGTACAGCTGCAGAGTTTTTATTAGACGGCAGTGAAACGACGCACTTGCACGTGATTAAGTCTGATAACGAAGTTGTGGGTTTCTTTAAGCTGGATATCGCTTACGCAGAGCACTACGAATTCTGCCCTGAAGGAAGCATTGGCTTGAGAGCTTTTGTGCTTGATAAAAACCAGCAAGGTAAAGGTTTAGGAACAGGCACGGTGAAGGCTTTGTTTCCGTATTTAAAAGCGAATTACTCAGCGTATGAGTCGATTTACTTAACTGTGAATTGCAAAAATCCGGCAGCATTCAACTGTTATAAGAAAGGCGGCTTCGAAGATATCAATCAACAGTATTTAGGTGGCGCAGCAGGCCCGCAATTTATCATGCGCGGTCGAATTGCTTAGTAATAAATTATTGATGAGAAACACCTGCACAGCTGTATGCAGGTTGAGAGTCTTAAAGAACACGAGAAGGAAATTTGATGAAGGTTCAATATCTTGAAGTGGTTACCCCAGAGGTCGATGTCGTTTGTGCAACATACGCTCAGCTCTACAACGTGAAATTCAGTGGTGCAGATGTGAACCTTGGTGGGGCGCGCACTGCAAAGCTATCTAATGGCGGGGTAATTGGCATTCGAGCACCGCTTCGTGAAACTGAAGAACCAACTGTTCGTCATTACACGTTGGTTGAGGATATTCAGTCTGCAGTAACTGCAGCCGAGAAACTAGGCGCCGAAGTTGCGGTGCCGCCAATGGAGTTACCACGTCACGGGATGTGTGCCATTGTCATTCAAGGTGGCGTCGAGCTCGGATTCTGGCAGTTATAAATGATGTATACCTTTTAGATTGTGACGGACGAGATACTACGATTTATGATGCGACACCTAGTGTCTTTACCTGCTTCATGGCATCATTCCCTGCAGCTAAAACCCCAACAAGGTATGTTATGAAACAGAATATTGTTCACATTGCACTCGTGGTAAAAGACTACGATGAAGCGCTTGATTTCTATGTAAACAAGCTTAAGTTTGATCTCATCGAAGACACGTATCTGCCAGAAGAAGATAAGCGCTGGGTTGTTGTTGCTCCACCAAATTCAACCGGTGTGAGCCTGTTACTTGCTAGAGCTTCCAAGCCAGAGCAACTCGATTTCATCGGCAACCAAGCTGGTGGACGCGTATTCCTATTCTTAAACACCGATGATTTCTGGCGTGATTACGAACGCATGACGTCTTTGGGCATTAACTTTGTCCGAGAGCCTAAAGAGCAAGGCTACGGCACCGTTGCTGTGTTTGAAGATCTTTACGGTAACTTGTGGGATCTGCTTCAGTTAAACCCTGAACACCCTATGGCTAACAGGTAGAAAAGCTTAGTCAACAACCTTAATTCTGGTCATACGGATAGGCAGGAGCGACATGGAAGTCACAAGGTATCAACCCAAGTATTTAACCGCTTTACAGGCGCTCTATCTAGAATCAAGACAGGACACCTTTCATTGGGCTGATGCCGACGCTTTTGAGTTATCCGATTTCGAATTAGATACAGAAGGTGAGCAGATATGGGTGGCTGTTTCTGGCGACAAGGTTTTAGGTTTTGCCTCTGTTTGGGAACCTGAGAGTTTCATCCATCACCTCTATGTGTGCCCGCGAACGCTACGTTCTGGAGTAGGCTCTGCTTTACTCAATACCTGCAAACAACATTACACTGATCTGACTTTGAAGTGTTTGACTGCCAATGAACATGCTATTGGCTTTTACCAGTCGCAAGGTTTTGTTATCTCATTCACAAAAGGAGAGGGATTAGAGCGTTATCATTTAATGGAATACAGATAGCTGATATCTAAAGTTAGGATGTGAGCTACAACTTAGCTCTAAGTATTGAAAAATCAAATTTGAGTTCTTTGTTTACGGTGCAATAGATAATTTCAAATGGTAGCGTCATCCAATTCTGTTTCAATGTTTAGTCGTTACTAGAGGTCCCGAATGAATCAAGTTGAAGTTCTTTATGCCCTAATGAATAGAATAGTGTCTGATTTAAATAAACGTTTGCCAGTTTCTTTGGTTCTACATCAGCAACAAATAACAACAAAGAATATTAGTTTGAGTGGGGCTAATGGGAGGGTATGGGTATCTCCATGTCAGGGCGGTTACGATATTTCGATTAGCGGAATTTCGCTCGAAAATGATATGACGGCAAGGTTAACATCTTATTTTGGTCGCAATCCGGATGGCTACAAACAAAGAAATGCAACTCGAGGTTTTGAACGCCAGCCTTTTTGGCGCACAAGTAATTTTCTAAACGTCGAAGTCGTTTGTGAAATGTATGCCAAGACTACTCAATAGTAAATTAATGTTGAAAAGGATTTGCTTCATTTCAAGCTTGCATACTTACGTAGGCTTCTGAACATTGGAGATAATATGGAAATAAAACAGCTTTCAGCGACGGAGGTACTTCCGGTTAGGCATCAAGTGCTTTGGCCTGATAAACCGATGTCATTTTGTATGGTGCCAGATGACGAACAAGCAACGCATTACGGCGCGTTTGTTGGTGAGCAGTTGGTTTGTGTCGCGTCTATCTATATCCAAGGCAATGAAGCGAGGCTGAGAAAGTTTGCCACGCTGCCTGAATTCCAAGGGCAGGGAATCGGTTCAAACGTGATTGATCATGCCATCTCTAACCTCAAAGAATCAAACATCCAATATTTTTGGTGCGATGCGCGCACAACGGCTTTAGGTTTTTATCAAAAGTTTGGGATGGCTGTAGAAGGCTCTGAATTTGAAAAATCGGGTGTTGCGTATTACAAAATGTCGGTTCATTGGGAGTAACGCTTCTTTGTCGCTAAGTTAACTCTCAGCTCCGATAAATCATCAACTTAAGTTAAGGAAGCTCATCGTGGAAGAAATCAAAGGCATTCTGCAATTCATGGTCGAGATTGAACAATTAAAGGATGTTCATCGACAGACAAAACCGGTTGGATTGGATCGATATGAAAACTCCGCTGAGCACAGTTGGCACGTCTGTTTGAGCGCACTCATGTTGAAAGACTATGCCAATGAAGAAATCGATATTACGCGAGTAATGAAGATGCTGCTGATTCATGATCTTGGGGAAATCGATGCCGGAGACACCATCATTTATGCCAGTGAAACCGCAGAAAACAAGCTCAAAGAGAGAAACTGCGTTGAGCGCTTGCTGAAATCATTACCGAGCCATTCAAGAATCGAGTATTTGGATTTATGGCTTGAGTTCGAAGCAGGTGAGTCACCAGAAGCCAGATTTGGTAAGGCGATCGATAGAGTGCCGCCTTTGCTTCATAACATCCATGGTGGTGGTCACAGCTGGAAGAAGCACAACGTATCTAAAGACAAAGTACTGACCTTCAATGGCGAGCGTATTTCTAAAGGCAGTCGTGCTCTATGGAAAGAACTAGAAGTACAACTTGAAGGCGCTGCAGACAAAGGGTTATTAAAGTAAAAGCTAATTTCATACCTTAGCGTAAGTATAGCTTTAGCGGCTCAATGAGGGAGATCTCGATGGTAACTGATTCAAGATGCATGGCACTTACCTTGTGTCTCATTTCTTTCTAATAAAACTCTAGTGGACAACAATAAGTTCGAGAACCGAGTGATAAGTTGTTAGTATGTATCAAATTTATAAATATCAGTTGGCTTATATAAATGCTTGATAATAAGTATATTAAACACCCTTATCACTGTGAGCAGTGCGACGCACTTACCCCGCACCTTGCTGTTAGCGCTTCCGATGCTGAATCTAAAGCGGACGCTGAATCTGAAAAGAAACAATGGAAGTTAGGCGTGTTGATGGAATACCTGATGACGTTATTGTTTAAAGGTGACCATAATGTTCCCGGTTTTTATGTAGACAGTGATTACGAATACCAATGTGAGAAATGTGGGACTAAGTCGTGGCACTGATCGTGTGTTTAACTTTTGAAAAAATCTCCACCTAAACTGATGATAATAAGACGCATTAGAAAAGTGATCCTCTCTGCAAACTGAGAATGGAATCGCGTCTATACTGACATGGGTTACGTCGCTGAATTTGGAAGTGGCGCTATGAATGTAAGTTTGATTAGGTTAAATCTCAGAGGTGACGATGAAAAAATTACTACCACTATGCGCCATTTTACTCTCGGCATCATTTTCAGCTGCGGCTTCTGATGGTTTGATTAAATACCAAAGTAATTATTCAGTGAAAGAGACCGCTGACCGCTTTGAAGAAATCGCCAAGAGCAAAGGTTTGACCTTGTTTGCGAGAATCGACCATCAGAAAAACGCGAGTAAGGTCGATCTTGAATTGAGACCAACGGAAGTCATCATCTTTGGTAACCCGAAAGTAGGGACACCATTAATGCAATGTGCTCAAGAAGTCGCGATAGATTTACCGCAGAAGGTGTTAGTCACTGAGGATTCTAATAAGAAAGTATGGTTGTCTTACAACGATCCTAATTACTTGGTAGAGCGTCACGCGATCAATGGCTGTGACGAGGTCGTTAAGAAAGTATCGGGTGTACTAAGCAAGCTATCAGAAGCGACAGTGACGAAAAAGAAAGCAAAATAACCAAGACGAATAAGCACTCATTAAGACTATTAATGGGTGCGATATGACGATGATATCGCCCATTAGTCATTGTGTTGACAACTAAGCAACAGTATATAAAAGTAGTTTTATGAAACTGAATTTAGCGCCATCTAACCAACGAATTATCATCATTCCATAGGAATGGTGGGATTGTTGATGCGCTTTGTTTATCGAACCCACCCGTAAGGTGGGTTTTTTGTCGCTGTCTTATGGGTTTTATCTGAATAGAGGAAGTCATATGAAAAAGATCGCGGTTTTTGGCAAGCCTGGGAGTGGAAAATCCACAATCAGCAAGGCGTTAGCACTAGCTACAGGGATAGAGCTTCACCAGTTAGATTCTATTGTTTATAAGGCCAACGGAGAGTTTGTTGAACGTGAAGTATTCGAGCAGGCTCATGAGAGCATACTTAAGTCAGAAAGCTGGATCATCGATGGTTTTGGCCCTCTAGGATCGTTCAACACACGTTTAGATGCAGCTGATACCTTGGTTTATATCGACCTTCCTTATTCAATTAGCTACTGGTTTGTAACCAAGCGAATGCTCAAAGGTCTATTCGTTAAACCTGAAGGCTGGCCTGATGGAAGTTCAGTTATAAAAGGCACGATACAAAGTTATAAGACACTAAAACTGTGTCCTAAATTTTGGAATGACGACTTTAAAGCGCAGTTAGAATTGCGTGCTAAAGAGAAAGAGGTTTACATCATCAGAAGCGTGACTGAATTGAATAACTTTGTTCATCAACACGTCACTTAACAGTCGAGAGCTTACCTTTCTTTGAAACGCTTTAATTTGCTCATAACTTCATGAAAATATATAGATTTAACTCAACATGTGGCATATTTGCCATGTGTTGAATTTGTGCTTTGAGTTAAGGCGATAGATATTATGTATGGAAGTGAGAAGACGAGAGCGTTCTGCTGTAACTGTAAGGAACTTACACTGCATAGGTACACGATGTTCAGTAGCCAAGTGCAAAAGGCACCACAAGCTGAAGATAAAGAACCGAGCTTACTCCAACGAATTTTATCGGAGTTTCTATCTTTTGGTGTTACAGGTTCGGGCGCGACAGGTGATTACAAATGTACCCAATGTGGAACATATCTGAATACACCAGACAACCTCGACTGAGTTTGTGAGTTTGTGAGTTTGGCTTAGGCAAATAAAAACGGGAAGACCTCAATGATCTTCCCGTTAGATATTACTTAACTCATCGTGCTATTGGCAGTTTGAGTGAGAAGCCTTATGCACAACACTTCTTGTATTTTTTACCGCTGCCGCAAGAACACGGATCGTTACGGTTAGGGGTCTTTTCAAACGTCATCGTTTTTGGCTTGTTCAGTAGAGTATCAAGCTCGATGGTGTTCTCTTCTTTGTCTGCGTCGACTGTAACAGTAACGAAGATAGTATTTTCAGCGGCTAGTGCTTCAACTTCTGCTTTGCGCGCTTCAGTTTGAACCATTACTGCGATTGGAGATTCTTCAGTACCCGCTTTCACATCGCGGTTTACGTTGTAGCCAGCAAGAACGTGGTTCTGTCTTGTTTCGATACGGCCTTTGAAAAATAGTTTCGACATTGGGTACTCATTAAAAATGTTGAATGGCGCTATTTTTAACGGCGATAGCGCAATGGAGCGGGGATTATACGCATATATTGCAATTGATAAAGCAGTGATGTGAGCAAACACTGTTTGGTTTTTGTTTGCTAGTAACGGTTTGTTCTCTAGCTTTGCTTCTATTCGACAAATTTCGAAATTCAAGACAATAAAATTGCCCTAAATAGGCTTATGAATGATAAATTCAAATTACTAATCGAAACAAAGAGATAGTGTATGAAGTTAGATGCCATCCTGTGGGATTACGATGGAACCATAGTCAATTCCGTTCCAAAGAATATCGCAATCACAAAAGATATTATCTCTTTAGTCGCGCCACACTTGTCAGGTGATAACTTACCTAAATATTTGCTCAGCGAAGCGCTTTATCATGAAGCCAACCACGGGGCTAAAAACTGGCAAGCCTTATATGTCGATTATTACGGTTTATCACACGATGAAATGTTGATCGCTGGTGGAATGTGGGCAGAGCATCAAGAGAAAAACCAAACAGCCGTTGCCTTGTTTGAAGGAATGGAAACCGTGGTTAATCAGTTTGCTCATCTTCCACATGGGATCTGCTCTCAAAACTCTCAATTGAATATTCGTGGTGTGCTCGACAGTTATGGCATTGGTGATTTGTTTAAATCGGTCGTGGGCTATGACGATGTCTCGAACGGTAACCAAAAACCCCATCCATTTGGTGGTGTGAAATGTGTCGAGAACATATTTGGCGCCGATCCGACTAACGAGCTTTGTTTGATGTACATCGGTGACCATGAAGCGGACACACAGTTTGCTCGCAATATTGAAGCCGCGCTGGGTAAAAACGCAAAAGTGATTGCCGTTGCAGCAGGTTATAGCCGATCGAAACCTGAAAATTGGCAAACCAAGCCCGATTACATTGCTAACAGTGTCGATGATCTTTTAACGATCATTAGCAAGTACGCATAACGAAGCCGACATTTAAAAATCACCACACGTAAATAACTTTAAGGAAGAATAATGACACCAAAACAAGTGGTATTGGGATTTTGGGATTCAATGCGCAGTAATGATTTTGCAAAGGCAGGTGAATGGCTAACCGCAGATTTTGAAGGCTATTGGCCGCAGTCGTCTGAATTGACGTTAGGGCGCGACAACTTCACTGCAATCAATACTGAATACCCAGCCAATGGTGTTTGGGAATTCACGCTCAATTCGATTGTCTGTGAAGGTGATACGGTAGTCACGGACGTTTCGGTCACTGACAGTGTGTTGAAAGACCGAGTGATCACCTTTCACACGGTGGTTGACGGTTTAATTCAAAAGCAAACTGAGTTTTGGCCAGACCCATTCGAAGCGCCGGCGTGGCGATCGCAGTGGGTTCAGATCGTATCGAACAATTAGTTTGTATCGATACGATCAGTTTGTCACGAACAATCAGGTTGCACAGAATAAGTAAACATTAGGAGGTTTCATTGAGCAAGGTAGTGGTTGTAACCGGCGGAAGCCGAGGCATTGGCGCAGCAACGTCTAAATTGTTGGCCAGTAAAGGCTATGCTGTATGCGTTAACTTCATACACAATGAGTCGCGAGCTGAAGATCTAGTAGACGAGATTCGTGAACAAGGCGGAACCGCGATAAGCGTGCGTGCGGATGTGTCTGTTGAATCGGATGTGAAATCTTTATTTGAGATTGCTCGTAATAAGCTAGGTCCAGTGACGCACTTGGTCAATAATGCCGGGATCTTGTTTACCCAGTCACCATTGGTTGATATTGAATTGGATCGCTTTGAAAAGGTGATGAAATCCAACGTATCAAGCTGCTTTCTGTGCAGTAAAGCCTTTATCAAACAAGCCGATGGCGCGGGTTCGATTGTGAATGTATCGTCTGCCGCTTCTCGTACTGGCGCACCGTTTGAGTATGTGGATTACGCAGCATCGAAAGGTGCGATGGATTCACTCACCAAAGGCTTATCGCTTGAATTAGCTTCACGCAATATCCGAGTGAATGGCGTAAGGCCAGGTTGTATTTATACTGAGATGCATGCAGACGGCGGAGAGCCAGATCGCGTAGACAGACTAGCTTCGCAGTTACCGTTACAACGAGGTGGCACACCAGAAGAAGTCGCGAACTCTATCGCGTGGTTATTATCAGACGAAGCTTCGTATGTCACCGGCTCGTTTATTGATATTGCAGGCGGTCAATAGGGCACGTTTGCCTTTACACTAATATAAACAAGTTAAAACCATCAACACGCAACAAAAGTACCTAACTAAAAGAACGAAACTAAGAGTACAACCATGAAAAACTATTTTGAAAGCCCGTTTGTTGGAAAGTCACTCAAAGAACAAGTGACCAACCCAAACATCATCGTGGGCGAGCACAGCTATTACTCGGGTTACTACCATAACCACAGCTTTGATGACTGTGCGCGTTACCTATTACCGGATAGAACCGACATCGATAAGCTGATCATTGGCAGCTACTGCTCGATTGGTTCTGGCGCCGTGTTTATGATGGCGGGCAACCAAGGCCACCAAAACCAGTGGGTGAGTACCTTCCCGTTTTTCTATCAAGACGATGAGAAGTTTGAAGGTGCGATAGACGGCTTTGAACGCTCTGGTGATACCGTGATTGGTAACGATGTGTGGATTGGTACAGAAGCCATGATCATGAGTGGTGTTAAGGTTGGTGACGGAGCCATCATCGCAAGTCGAGCGGTTGTGACTAAAGATGTCGCGCCATACTCGATTGTCGGTTCAAACCCAGCACGCCATATCCGTTATCGTTTCAATGAGACTGAAATCGCTCAGTTGCTAGAAATGAAATGGTGGGAATGGAGCGAAGAACAAATCAAAGGCGCAATGTCGCTAATGTGTTCTTCAGACATTGGTGGTTTGTACCATTATTGGAAAGGATTCTTGAAGCCTTAAATTGTCGTTCACAGATGAAATGTGAATGGTGAGAACGAGATTAAATTTAACAAATTACTCAATAATCTGATTATGGCAATGCGATTGTGATACGAGTAACTTATTGATTGTAAAGATATTGAATAGTATGGCATGTCGCATTAGCGTGGTGGATGAATTGGAAGGGTATTATGATTAGTTGCAACGATTACGATTATATTGAGATTGTGTGTATGCACCGATACCCAATCAAATTAACGCTGAAATCTGGCGAGCAGATTGAATGTGTCGGATTAGATACTCAACGCAATGATAGCCGTGAAGAGTGCATTAAAGTCAGTACTCAAGGCGAGCAACAACTTGTCGTATTAACTCAAATAGCGACATTGGATGTCTGTGTCGACAACCCTCACTTTCAGCATGTTTCATTCAAAACGTCATAGGCTTTCAAATGAATAGAACCATAGAACAATGCTATTGCACCGCGTGCAGAGAAGAGACACAACATGTTGTTGTGTTGGTCAGAAAGACGAGTGCGTTTGCAGACAAACCTAACCAAAAGCGAAGTGAGTTTTGGGCAGGCATGATAAAAGGTTGGTTCCTTGGCCCGTTTGTCGCGTCAATGGATGAGTTTTCTCGTCACCTTGTCTGTGAAAAATGTGGCCATAAAGAGATACAAGATTAGCATCGTTATCTTATAAAACATTGGATTCAATACAGTTAGATCGTCAATTGGCTTAGGAATAGAACGAATGAAAGTTGAAACGATAGAAGCCGTAAAGGCGTATGGTTTTTCAGTAAGAACCACCAATACCGATGAGATGGACCCAGCAAGAGCCAAGATAGGGCAATTGTGGCAGGGCTTTTTTGACCAAGCATTTCCGAAATTAACACCGGATTCAAAAGTGTATGGCGTTTACACTAACTACGAGTCTGACTTTACGGGCGAATTTGATGTTATCGCGTGTACTAATGCACTTACGGATCAGAATGTTGATACGCTTGTAGAAACCGAAATACAAGCAGGTAAATACTTAACGTTTTCTGCTGAAGGTGAATTACCACAAGCTGTGATCGACCTATGGGGTGAAGTGTGGGCGTATTTCAGCGCTGCTGACTGCCCACATGTGAGAACTTACACGACAGATTTTGAACTATACAAAGGTGAAACTGAAGTCGAGATTTCGATAGCGATTCAGTGATCAGGTTAAAATGAACAAAAGGCTTAGCTTAGACTGTGTTTGCCAGTTAAGAGACAGTCGTTACCGGTAAAGAGACAACGGAATCCCAGTTAAGCCTTTGAATATCTGTTCTTTACAAAGAAGATAAAGTGTCACGTAACTACTTTAATACCTAGGAATTATCTATTCCAGAATTCCCCTAGATCACCCTAGATACCCTTAAGTCACCCAAAATTTTCTTAAGTTATCCAAAAAGACAATCTTGCTTGGTTTCATTCCACAAAGGGTATTGCTTCATGACTTGGGTGTAGAGCTTACTTTCCAAGTGCGCTCTTAACCAACGTCCTACGTTTTGGTATTCAGATTGCACAAACCACTTCTTTTCGACCCGCACAAACTGGCTGACAAAAGGCATCACCGCAAAATCGGCCAAGCTTGGGCTTTCTCCAAAAAAGTAGGGCTGATCGGTAAGTCGCACTTCTAACTGCTTAATGAAGGTTTCGCAGGCTTGTCGGCGTTGTTCAACATCGATGTTTCGGTAACGAACCGATGCACGATACCTTTCTAAGTGACCAATAAATTCTTCATCGTTGGTTTTAATGAGCTGCTGAACTTGTTCGCTAAGCGTTGGATTGCTTGAACGCAGAAGATCTTGAGGATCGTTTTGTTGAAGTGACCAGTTCATCACATCCAAGCTCTGTTCAATGACTTGTCCATTGGGTAACACCAATACAGGCACTGTTCCTTTTGGCGAACTGGCCAATAGTTCGCTAGGCTTGTCTTTGGTAACAATTTCTCGAAGTAACACTTTTTGCTGTGATAGTGCGATGCCCATTCGTCCGCGCATTGCATAAGGGCAACGGCGTAAAGAATAAAGGATAGGTAGATCGGATTCGTTCGGCATTATTGAGGTCATTTAGTTTGAAAAGTGTTGTACGGTGGTAAAGAGATCGTGATGTGGGTAGAATACGCGGCTTAAAAATTATAAGTAAGTGAGCGACTTCAAAAATGAGCAGAAAAATTGAGTTATTAGCCCCAGGTGGCGATGTAGAAGCGATAAAAGCCGCCATCGTAGCGGGTGCTAATGCAGTTTATTGTGGTTTAGACACATTCAACGCTCGTAACAGAGCCTCTAACCTGTCGTTAGACGAATTGAATGGTGTGATTCGCCTTGCTCATGAATACGGCTGTGAAGTGTTCCTGACTCTTAACGTTGTGCTACTGGAGCACGAGACTAAGAGCATCACCAAACTGCTGAACCAGCTTGTGAACACCAAAGTGGACGGCATCATTGTTCAAGACTTGGGTTTATTCAACCTGGTTAAGAAGCATTTCCCATCGTTAGACGTTCACGCGTCGACTCAGTTAACTACGCACAACGAAGGTCAGATTAAGTTCTTGTCTAAGATTGGCGCGACGCGCGTTAACTTGTCTCGTGAGTTGAACCTGCCTGAAATCAAGATGCTGACGGAAGTGGCACACGATCACGACGTATTAACCGAAGTGTTCGTACACGGCGCTCTGTGTATCGCATTCTCTGGTCAATGTTACTCAAGCTCAGTAAGTGTGGGTAACTCAGGTAACCGTGGTCGTTGTAGCCAAGCGTGTCGTGATGAGTACGAAATCACCAACGCGGGCAACAAGTTCCCACTTAACCTGAAAGATAACTCAGCTTACTACGACCTACCTGAATTGGTTGATGCGAAAGTCGACTCATTGAAAGTAGAAGGCCGTATTAAAGGCGCACACTACGTTTACACTGTGGTAGACACATGGCGTAAACAGATTGATAGCTTTGTAGAAAGTGGTTTGTTGATCGAAGACGATTCGAACCTACACAAAGTATTCAACCGTGATTTCACCAACTCTTTCCTAAAGGGCAACCTAACGAAAGACATGTTCATCGATAACCCGCGCGACAACAGCATGAACTACGCTGTTGAAAAAGCGACGGAGCAGAACAACGAAATCTCAGTTGTACAGATTCAAGAAGTGACCAACGAACTTCACCAAGCGAAAGACGTTCTTGGTAACGAAATGCGTGACAAGATCGAGTTCCTTGATATTCGCAAGACACCAGTAGCACTGTCGTTCAGCGCAAAAGTGGGTCAACCATTTACGGTGACTGTGAACACGCCAAAAGAGAACTTTACTCTTCAATCTAAATCGCTATTGAAAGCGGTTGAAGAGAAGGCGATTACTCAAGAGCTACTTGAGAAGCGCTTCAAAAACGTGAAGAGTGCAGTTCACACGCTAGAAAGCCACGACTTCAGTGAAGTGGATGCAGGCTTGTTGATTCCTCTAAAAGAAGTTTCAGACCTAAAAGACGAGATCGACTTCATTCTGAACGGCTCTGTGGAAGTGATTAAGCACGTTGAAGTGCCAGCACTGCCTCAGCACCCTAAAGTGAACGAGAAGCCGACTATGTCGATGCTTATCGCCGATGTAGAAGACTTACACCTGTATGACGTGACTGACGCGGATGTTTACTTCAAACTTCCAGAAAGCTTCAAGAAGCGTTGTAACAAGTACATCGACATCTTGGCAGCAAACCCACGTTTGATTCCTTGGTTCCCAGCGGTATTGATCGGTAAAGATTACGACGAAGCGGTTCGTATTCTTGAAGAGATCAAGCCAGCTCGCATCGTAACCAACAACACGGGTATTGCTTACAAAGCTTACGAGATGGGTATTGAGTGGGTTGCAGGCCCGTTCATGAACACGACCAACTCTCACGCACTGGTTACTCTGAAAGAAGAGCTGAACTGTGCAGGCGCATTCATTTCGAACGAGATCAACAAAGGTCAGATTCGTCATATTCGTCGCCCAGAGAACTTCAAACTGTTCTACAGCATTTACCACCCAATCTTGATGATGACCAGCCGTCAGTGTTTCTTCCAAAGAACCGTGGGTTGTAACAAGCCAAGCATCGAAGCAGGTTGTATGTTGAAGTGTGAGAAAGCGACCACGATTACCAACGTGAAAGGCATCTCTTTTGCGGTTGATAAACAGAAGGGTGGCTACCCAAGCATTTACAACCACGAGCAGTTCTTGAACCACGACGCAGTAACTGACTTCTCTGGTCTGTTCGACGAGTTCTTCATTGACCTAACCAACATCGGTGCAGGTTCTAAAGAAGTGAAAGACAAAGTTGAGCTTATCAAGCATTTCGAAGCGCTACTGAACGGCGTTGAAGGTTCACAACAGAACCTAGAGCAGATGGTTGAAGTTCGAACTAATGCTCAGTACGTGCAAGGTCTATAGCGTACAAGGTTTATAGGGTTCAATGTCTATGGGCTGTAAGGCTTATAGCTTCTAACGCAAAGAGCGTTCAAGGTTTATAACGCTCAACCGCTTATAAGCACTCTGAACCAATAAACAAAAGGCCACTCAATCGAGTGGCCTTTTTAATGTCTGAAACTTTCTGAATCTTTCTCAACCAACGAATACGTTATTCTGTCACGGCTTCTTGTTTGAAGCATGGGCTTTTCAACGTGTTCATCTTTTCGATTTCATTGGTTAAGCGCAGCGAGAGCAGGGCTTTCTGGTTCGAAGCAAAATCAAACATCACGATAGTCGCAGTGCCAACGGTCGTCAGTTTCTGTTGAGCCTTACTGACAATCGCGTATTCCATTGTGAACCGATCATCTTGAATATCGGTAACACGTGAGCCAACCATCAAGGTATCTGGATACGTGACTGGGCGGAAATACTTACAGTAAGTGTCACCAAGAACAGGGCCAACTTTGGTAATCGCCATCTCTTCCATCAACTCAACGTGCTTGAAAAAATCTAAGCGAGCGGTTTCGAAATAGCGAAAATATACAGCGTTGTTAACGTGATTGAGTGCGTCCATTTCTCCCCAAGCGACAGGGATTTCTGTTACTACCGGGTAGTCAGATAATAGTGCTTCCATGCGAACTCTCTTATTGTTATGTAGGGATAAGTTGTTATTGGAATAAAAACCCTACCGCTAAATTAACAAAACTGCAACACGCGTGATTTAAGTTTTTGAAGCTTGAAACCACACAATGTCAGTGACTTAGTTGCACATCCACTCAATAGTTAGGCACTAAGGTGTTTGAATTGCAGCTCAACTAAGCGTTGGTACAATTCGCAGCTATTGATGAGAGACTGGTGGTCGCCGATGTCTACTAGCTGTCCTTTATCGAGCACTGCAATCTGGTCGGCGTGTTTAATTGTTGATAATCGATGGGCGATAATAATCGTTGTTCTGCCACGCATTAACTCTTCTAACGCTTGTTGTACGTGGTGCTCACTTTCGCTGTCTAGTGCGCTGGTTGCTTCGTCCAACAATAGAATATTCGGATCTTTTAGGATGGCACGAGCAATCGCAATACGTTGTCTCTGCCCACCAGAAAGCCTTACACCACGCTCACCAAGAAAGCTGTTGTAGCCATCAGGTAGGTTTTGAATAAACTCGTGTGCGTGCGCTTTCTTGGCTGCTTCGATCACTTGCTCGTCTGTTGCCTGCGGGTTGCCGTAGCGAATGTTATGGAACACATCGTTACTGAACAGAGCAGGTTGCTGCGGCACCAATGCCATCTGCTTTCTCAGCTCGTTCGGATCAAACTGATTGAGTTCAACGCCGCCTAACGTCACTTTACCCACTTGTGGGTCGTAGAAACGTTGCAGCAGTTCGAACAGGGTGGTTTTACCTGCGCCAGACGGGCCAACCAATGCTAACACTTTGCCTTCATGGGCAGTGAGCGTGAGGTTGCTTGTTGCGGGTTGGTCCGGTCTTGATGGGTAACAGAAGGTCACATCATCAAATGCTACTTCTGGCGTTACGTTAGCAAGCGAGGTTGGGTTCGCAACTGGCGCAACAATATGGCTTTCAACTTGTAGGATCTCGATTAAGCGCTCGGTCGCACCTGCCGCGCGTTGCAGTTCGCCCATAACTTCTGAAATCGTACCTAATGACGAAGCAACCATGATTGCGTAGAACACAAACGCGGCTAAGTCACCTGCCGACATAGTGCCGTTGATAACATCACTGCCGCCAACCCAAAGCATGCCTGCAATAGCACTAAATACAATCACGATAACGCCAGAGATAAGAATCGCGCGCTGTTTTACACGTTGGCGACCAATCTCATATGCCTTTTCAACTTCAACCGCGAATGACGCTTTCTCTTGCTCTTCTCGGCTGTAGCTTTGCACCGTTTTAATGTGTTCAATCGCTTCACCTGCGTAAGAACCCACATCAGACATCGAATCCTGACTTTGACGAGATAGGGCTCTGACACGACGCCCGTAGACAAGGATCGGGATCAAGATAAATGGCACCGAGGCCAATACAATCAACGTCAGCTTAATGTTGGTGGCAAACAGCATGATGATTGCACCAATACACATCAACGCGCTGCGCATCGCCATAGAGAACGATGAACCTATGATGCTTTGAAGCAGAGTAGTATCCGTTGTAATGCGCGACATGATGTCGCCACTGCCATTGGTTTCGAAGTAACTCGGATGCAGCGTCACGACATGATTGAAAACCGATAAGCGAATGTCTGCACTCACGCGTTCCCCAACAGAAGAAACCAAGTAGAAGCGGAAGAAAGTACCAATCGAAATCAACACGACCACGACCATGATGAACTGAATCGCGCTGCCTAAATCTGAAAGTGATTGTTGGCTAAAACCTTGGTCGATGAGAAGACGAATACCATGTCCGACTGAGAGGGTTAAGCTCGCTGTGAAGATCAACGCGATCAACGCAGCAATAACACGACCTTGATAAGGCTGAATGAATTTACTCAGCTCAAACAAAATACTGAGGCTTTTTTTCTCAGGTTTGGCATCGGGATTCTTTTGAGTCTGTCGCTGGTTTGAGTCGAGCGTAGAAGAGACATCGTTTTGCATATGACTGCCTTAATGTGTTGTCGCTTTAAAAATAGATGGCTTGTTGCTAATTGCTTATGACTTATTGCCGGTACTGCGCGTTGTTCGCTGGGAAGTAATTGTTGTTGAGAATAGAACCCATTAAAGCATTTATTGCGCTGTGACGCTCCCCAGGAAACTCAATTTCCAATATTTCATCAACACTAAGTGAATAATTCGAAGCGACCTTAAAGGAAAACTAAGCATTTTGATCCAGTCAGTTGGATAGGGAACCAAGCTATTTAACCTTAATTTTTATGCAAGTAAATTAGCGTTGATAGGAGAGTGCACATATAAACAAGCAACCATGCGATGATTTATAAATTGATAGCAAAACGTTTGCTTTTTATCTCGATATTAGCTTTATCAATGGCTTGCGAGTTTTGGTTGTAAGACCAGTTATAGCGACTGTTTTTTGTGCAATATTTGTTACAAAAATTCAACAAAGTAGTTTTTTATACATTTTTCTTGCATAAAACCTCGGATTGAATAGAATAACCAATAAATGACAATTAATGCAGTATTGTGGCATGAGTATTCAAGTAAAGAGCATCAACAAATCATACGGTGATACCCAAGTTCTTCACGACATCAGTTTCGACTGTGAGAGCGGCGAAACCTTGGTATTGCTTGGCCCAAGCGGCGCGGGCAAGAGTTCATTACTGCGTGTATTGAACCTGCTTGAAATCGCGGACAACGGCGAATTAGACATTGCGAATGAGCAATTCGATTTTTCAAGCCAAATCCAAGAGAAGCAGGGGCTTAAACTTCGTCGTAAAGTCGGCATGGTGTTCCAGCAATACAACTTATGGCCACACATGACGGTGATGGAAAACTTGATTGAAGCACCAACCAAAGTGGCGGGTTTGGATAAGCAAGAAGCGATTAAGCAAGCGCAAGAAGTCCTAAAGACACTTCAACTTGCCGACAAAGCAGACGCTTGGCCACTTCAACTGTCTGGCGGTCAACAACAGCGTGTTGCGATTGCACGTGCGCTGATGATGAAACCGGATGTGTTGTTGTTTGATGAACCAACAGCGGCGCTTGATCCTGAGATCACCAACCAAGTCGTGAGCATTATTAAAGAATTGAGCGGAACGGGCATTACCCAAGTGGTCGTGACGCATGAAGTCGATTTCGCGAAGAAGATTGCTAGCCACGTTCTGTACCTAGAGAAAGGGTACATCGTTGAACACGGCACCAGCGATTCATTCGTTAATCCGCAGACACCTGAGTTTGCCGAGTATCTGACTCATTAAGTAAGTCACTTATTAAAAGAAAGTTGACTCACTAGATCTAGCTAAACACAACATCAATTAAAACAATCAAATTATAAGAATGGCCACAGGCCGCTATTACACAGTATTCGGAGTAACAAAATGAAAAAGATTCTACTAGCTTCACTTATCGGCCTTGCTTCTTTTAACGCAGCGGCTAAAGAAGAAATCAAATTCGCGATGGAAGCAACGTACGCACCATTCGAATACATGGATGAGAACAACCAAATTCAGGGTTTTGACGTAGACTTAGCAAACGCACTTTGTGAAGAGCTGAAAGCAACGTGTACTTTCCACAACCAAGCATTCGATAGCTTGATCCCTGCACTTAAATTCAAACGTTACGATGCGGCTATCTCGGCAATGGACATCACAGAAGCGCGTCTTAAACAAGTGAACTTCTCTAACGCATACTACGATAACTCTGCAGCATTCATTTCTTTCGAAGGCAAAGTCGCAGACCAAGCAGCACTAGAAGGTAAGCGTGTTGGCGTTCAAAACGGTTCTACTCACCAGAGCTTCCTACTTGAGCAAATGACTGGCGTAACAGCGGTACCTTACTCAAGCTACCAAGATGCATTCATCGACATGAAAAACGGTCGTATCGATTCTGTATTCGGTGACACAGCCGTTGTAGCAGAATGGTTCAAGAAAGAAGACAACCTAACGTACGTTGGCGATCAAGTAACAAACCAAGAGTACTTCGGTAACGGCTTTGGTATCGCAGTAAACAAGAGCAACCAAGAACTTGTAGACCAGCTTAACGTTGCACTTGCAGCAGTGAAAGCGAACGGCGAATACGACAAGATCTTCAACAAGTACTTCGGTAAGTAATTTATGGAATTAACGGGTTACTCTTTAGGGCTCGTCGAAGCAAGCTGGATGACTGTTCAGCTTGCGTTCGTAAGCCTATTGGTTGGATTGGTTCTAGCAGTTTTGTTTGCAAGTGGTGAGATGTCTCGTCGTATTGCAATCAAATGGCCAACGACTGCATTTGTGACGATTGTTCGTGGTTTACCAGAAATTCTGGTCGTACTGTTTATCTACTTTGGTTCGACACAAGTTCTGTTCATGATCACTGGCGACTTCATAGAAGTGAGCCCGTTCTTATCTGGTGTTGTTGCACTGTCACTTATCTTTGCTTCTTACGCTTCGCAAACCTTGCGTGGTGCATTAAAAGCAGTAAGCAAAGGGCAGAGAGAAGCAGCAAGCGCGCTTGGTATCTCTCAATCACGTTCATTCTTTCGTATCGTGTTACCTCAAGCGGTAAGACACGCACTACCAGGGTTAACCAACCAATGGTTAGTGTTACTGAAAGACACTGCATTAGTTTCGCTAATTGGCGTAACAGATTTGTTGAAACAAGCACAACTAACATCCGCTGCAACGCACGAAGCATTTACTTGGTACGCGACAGCAGCAGCAATCTACTTGGTCATCACTTTAATCACACAAAGATTGGTAAAAGTGATTGATGGTAAGTTCTCTATTCAAGGTTTGGGTAACAAAGGGGCAATGGCATGAATCAACAATACCTCTCTCAAATGCTTGAAGGCTTAGTGACCAGTCTTCAACTCACAGGCGCTTCATTGCTTGTTGGTTGTATCTTGTCACTGCTGATGACGGTAACGCTAATTCTAAGAATACCGGCGATTCACTGGTTCACTCGTGGCATCATCACGCTGTTCACTGGCACACCATTGTTGGTTCAAATCTTCTTGGTGTATTACGGCCCGGGTCAGTTCGATTGGATTCGTGAAAGCTTCATGTGGACTTGGTTAAGCCAACCTTGGTTCTGCGCAATGTTAGCATTAGCTTTGAACACCGCGGCATACAGCACGCTACTGTTCAGAGGCGCATTCAACGCCATTCCAGCAGGGCAGTGGGAAGCATGTCGCGCACTTGGTATGGACAAAATCGCAACGCTGAAAGTGTTACTGCCATATGCACTACGCCGCGCCGTTCCAGCTTACTCGAACGAAGTGATTCTAGTTTTCAAAGGTACGTCACTGGCAAGCACCATCACCATCATGGATTTGATGGGTTACGCTCAGCGTATCAACGGCCAAACCTACGACACACTTACTGTGTTTGGTATCGCCGGCGCATTCTACTTAGCAGTAAACGGCATACTAACGCTGATCTTCCGCCAAGTAGAGAAGAAAGCCCTCGCATTCGAAGCCGCGTAAGCTAGCCACAAACAAATTTAATTAACGTATAAAGCCTGCCATTTATGTTCGCATAAATGGCAGGCTTTTTTGTTTTTGGGGTATGCGCAGAGGTACTGTTTTTATATCTAGTAGAGCGGGGTTTTTGCGAAATTCATACTATATAGAAATATTCTGCATTTTGTCATTCAATGAGTCTATCTATGTTTTAAGTCACTGAATTGCTGTGATTAATCGTGGTAAATTAATATGCATATGAAACTAGATAGAATGATTCTGTATTTGAATGCAGAATTTTTCAGTCTAATAGCTGTTATGAATCAGGGAGACTTATGAGCACTATTCAAGAACAATTCGAGAAGTTCATTGAAGATTTGATTGCCGAAAATCCAGATAAAGCTAAAGATTTGGATATAGAAATGCTAATAGCAGATATAACACCTGATTTCGTAGATGCAATAGGTGCATCATTGGCCAGTTCGATGCCAGAAATGCTTTCAAATCGCAGGTATGACTACAATTCATTTGCTGATAGGAACGTTGACAGGTGGAAGTCAGGCTTTGATCTTCTAGAAACTCATATCGTGATTTGTACTGAAGCAGGTGAAACCTTAAACTCTGAACATCGCCCTCAAGCAGCGGAACAAGGAGATTTGGTATTTGATCTTTTAGTTCGTCATCATGCGAGAGCCTGCCACATCGCAAATGAAATTTTATGCTTAATGAAAAATGGTTTCCCTGATGCAGCGCATTCACGCTGGAGGGCGTTGCATGAAGTGAGTGCTACTGCATTGTTTATCGCTAAACATGGTCAAGAGTGTGCAGAAAGATTTTACTTTCATGATGTTGTGGATTCCTACGATGCCATGAAAGAGCACCGGAAATATGAAAGCAGACTTCAAGCAAAAGCACCAACAGACACAGAAATACAAGAAGTAAAAAAGGTCTACGATGACCTAATTAAAAAATACGGAAAAGGTTACTCAGGACACTACGGATGGGCCGCTTATTTGTTTCCTGCGCATAATCGTGTTGGCTTTGGTGCAATTGAAAAAGACGTTGGTCTTGAGCACTTACGTCCTTACTATAAATGGGCAAGCCAAAATATTCACGCTGGCTCAAAAGGATTAAGAAATCGTTTAGCTCTCGAAGAATGTGAAGAAGATATATTAGTTGTGGGGCAGAGTAATTCGGGGATGACTGACCCTGCTCATGCGACTGCAATTAGTCTACTTCAAGTGACGAGTGCGTTACTTATGTTAAGACCGTCAATGGATGCAATTGTAATGATGCAAATTGCAACATGCTATTCAGATGATATTGGTAGTGAGTTTCTCAAGTTGTCGAGAAATTCTGATTCATAACAAGCAATTTAAGAGGGATTCCCAACGCTTGGCATTTTTGCTTTTACTCCAGTTTTAGTGTTTATGGCACAATGCTGAATCTTTGTATTGCTAAGCAAGTTAATTGGGAGTCATGCGCTACTCCAACTTGAGAAGGTAGTACAAGTGGAAACTAGAGTTAAAAAGTCGGTTCGGTATCTTACCTTGGGTATTCTTATCTACCCGTTTCTTTACATGATACTCAATTTTATTATCCCGATTCTAATGGCGATTTTGGGCGAAGTTGGTCGCTCGTTAGTTGAAATTCTTGAATATTTCACTTGGTTTATAATGCCTTTTTTTTCGGTGCTCTATTTGTTAGCTTTCTATCATTTTTCACCCATGTTAGGTAAGTGGCATCAATGGGTTGGGTATGCTTTGGTTTTTGCCGCTGTGCTAATGGAAATAGCGATGCCCTGGATGGAATCTGGTCTGGTGTTTAAGACAGCATCTTTTCTATGTCAGCTTTTCGAGATAGGCATTTTGGTTAGTTGCCTGTTCGTTTTTAGCAATAAGTTGAGGCCAAATTCTGAGCTTGGAAGTAACGTATAGCAAGTCTGAGCCTCATCTTACTAGATTGGAGTGCTTATTATCCATCCGAGCTGTTCAAGAGTGATTCACAACACACGGCATTTTAACTATGCCTTTGTATTAGCCATTTAAGAAGTATAAGGCTGCTTCGGCATTGCGTTACTCCGCCTTGAACAGGGCGCACCACTCATCGTGTTGAAATTCATATTGCATCCCCGTTTCAGGGTAAATCGAGACCTATTTCCTTGCCTGAGAAATGAGCAAAAGTAGTATGTGCTTTAGAACTCTACTTCTTTAGTCAATTTTTCAGGTAATACGTGAATATACTTCTGATCATACCTACAGTTTTTTTAACTAAATTTATTGGTTTGCAAATGGGATTCACCTATAACCTGTTTTCAGACCCGTTCAGTCTTAAACTTGCTCTGATTGACCTTGGTTTATTTGTCTTTGTCGGTGCACTTCTTAGTTTTATTTACGACAAGGTCAAACATGCACTCAAGAACGTCAGGAAAAATTAGCCTGACATAGCACTGAAAACGGATGCTCAACGGCGTTATTTTCGGCTTACTTCAATTTCAGTGTTTACGTCGCAATGATTTAAGATCTGTTCGTAACGTCACTCACACCTATACATTGTTTTGCTTTCTACGAGGGAATGAACATGAAAAAAGGAATTTTCAAGAACTTGAAGCTGGCATTAGGGATTGGCTTTGGTGTCGCAATTCATCAGTACTTTTTTATGACGGATGGTACGTTTGATTTCTATCGGCCAATTGTGGCGTTTGCTTTTACGTTTGTAGTGAGCAGCATTGGTACACTTCTAATAGAAAGAATCATGCGTAACAGGGAGGCTAAAGGGGAATCATGACTAAAATCTATTTCGTATGTGGCTTTATCGGTTCGGGTAAGACGACTTACTCGAAAGCGCTTGCAGAAAAGCATGGCGCCTTTCGTTTCTCAATCGATGAGTGGATGATTCCTTTGTATGGCGAGCATATGGAGCGTGAGGTTTTTGATAGCCGGCTGGCTACGTTACAAGGTTTATTCAAGGACTCTGCAATGCAGCTCTTTTCTTTGGGTGTCCCTGTGATTTTTGACTTTGGTTTTTGGCGTGAGTCTGATCGGGATTCTTTTACAAGCTGGGCATCAAACCTAGGTGTGGACAGCGAAGTTCACTATCTTGATGTTCCGTTTGAGACTTGCAAGGAGAGAGCATTCAGCCGTAACTCGGAACTGAATGGTAGGTCTTATGAAATGACACCTGAAATGTTAGATCTGTTTTGGTCTTGGTTTGAGGTTCCAACTTCAAACGAAAATGTTGTTTGGGTTCAACAGGAAGCTCAAAAAGGTATGTAGTTAGGCGCGCAGGTGAGAGGTGTTTTTGTTATCTAGCTTGTGTTCTAAGTCTTCCGTTACATTGGGTTTATGAAAGTCTGAGTCGTCCATCGAATAGTAGAGTAACAAGGGCATTTCTCATGCCGTATTTTTGGTAATTAGTTCTTCCTGTCGATTATCGAATTTGTCCTAAACCCACTATTAAGGCAGGGAACCCCAATGAATAGAACGCTATGGTTCGCACTCATTTCGCTTTTGTTTTCAATGACAATGGTATTTTGTACATACAGTTATGGCATAGAGAGCCACGTTGAAGTAATTACACTCACTTTAGTACTGTCTGGCCCTCTGATTTTTACATTTGCGCTTGTTGTCATTTTTTGTGGCGCACCAGTTATTAACAAGTACAAGTTACTTGGAACCATCGCAATTTGTGTGCATGGATTTACAGCCTCACTGCATGTGCTGTGGAACGGTTTTATGTTTGTCGATGTGATTAATAAACAAGGCTTAGGTCCGGGACAAGGTTATTCTGGTTTGATACTTTGGGTTGGTAGTATCAAGGCGATGCTACTTGGTTTGGTTGTGGGAGTATGCCTGCATTACTTGCTACGATTTTTTAGAAAGGCTGCAGTAAGATAACTGTTGGCTAGTTAGTTGATTGTTCGTTGTCTATAGGAGTTGCCACTGTGTTTTATAGTAAGGAATCCAACAAGGGATTGCTGCTCATCCTTGTTGCGATAAGTGCTTTCATTGTCGTTACCTCGGATAATAACCCTGGGACATTAATCGCTCACGCCATCAATGGTTTAATTGCTTTGCTCTTTTTCTCCATGACAATTGAGGTTAAAGACAATGTACTAAGCTGGTATTTCGGCTTTGGTTTTTGGCGTAAGAATGTAGAAGTGTCAGACATTACAGAGACATCGTTTTATCAAAGCAAGTGGTATCAAGGTATTGGTATCCGAATGCTGAGCGATGGTTGGTTGTATAATGCATCGATAGGTTCAGCGCTTAAGTTAAGCCTAAGCAATGGAAAGCATGTTTACATTGGTTGTAAGGATACGGACGGTTTAAAGCTGGCGTTGAAAAACGCTAACGAACAGATAACGCAAAAGTGATTTACGAGGCTTGGCACTTTTCGTTTTGAGTTGGACTAATTTTTAAGGCTGTATGCTTTAAGTGAGCTGCATTTTAATATCTCAACAAGTGGATCGGAGGTTCAATGGACCAAGCAATCAAAACACATTTCGACGAGTATCCCGATGATGTTCGAGCTCGGCTTGAAGAGTTGCGTTCATTAATCTTTGAGCTTTGCTCTGATTTGGAACTAGCTGAAGTCGAAGAGTCTCTGAAATGGGGCGAGCCGAGTTACAGCGTTAAGACGGGCAGCCCAATTCGAATCGACTGGAAATTGAAGTCACCAAACAACTATTACTTGTTCTTTAACTGTCAAACGAAGCTAGTCGACACATTCAGAGAATTGCACGATGGCACATTGGTATTTCAAGGTAATCGGGCAATCGTCTTGAACCTAACTGAACCACTTCCCAAAGCACCAATCAAGCAGTGCTTAGAGTTAGCCTTAACTTATCAACAACGAAAACATCTACCGCTTCTTGGCGCGTAATTCTTATGTGTTGTCATTATATTTCTTAAACAGGTTTTCTGTGTTCTAGCTATCACTCTTTAAAGTGCTAAGACTGTACCATCTTGATTAGTATCAAGAGGCTAGGGAATCTCTATAACCAACGCTGATTGTATTGCTTACCGTTTAAAAAGGTGTTCTAGTCACCTTGTATTTCAAACTTAAAAGGAAGTTGTATGAATTTAGATAAAGCCAAAAAACGTATCGCAAAGCAGGTTAAAAAAGGCGACCACGGATACCCAAAAATCACGTTAGCGTATTACGGGACGACCAAAGATCTCGCAACGGAAGTCGCGGTTCAATTTATGCTGGGTGAGGGCGATGGTGTTCAAGAAGAGCGTTTTTCTTGTGAAACCGAAATCCGAGATAATGAGTTAGTTCAAACGACGTTACTCAAGATAATCGAGCGAGCAAATGTTAACTCAGTGATTGAAGTTGAAGGCGTGGCTGTTCTTTAGTTTGCTTTAGCCTGGAAACGAAGCCAACACGAGAACTCAGGTGTATAATCCACATTTTTATCAAATTGGGCAGGACACATGGCGATCTCGTTTGAAACTCAAAGACTAAAAGTAGAAGAAGTCGCAGGTGAACTTACTGTTCCTGAACGTTCGGCTCTGCTTGAGCGAGTACCTGGCATTCTAATCCCGTCAGTCGTTGAAAACCTTCCACCATACTTTCATGGTATTGTGTCAGGTGAGCTGGCTGAAATTTGGCTCGACCGAATGTTGTCGGAGAGCCGCTTACTTCAAGTGAAATCCAACGATAATCAATTAATTGGTTTTCTGTTCGCTTATGTAGAAGACGAAAGTGATGCTCATATTGGCTACTTGCTTGCAGAAGAATGCTGGGGCAAGGGTTTCGCGAGTGAGTTATTGCAGAGTTTCATCACAGAAGTCGCAAAAACCGAGTCATGGTCCACACTGATTGGCGGTGTCGACCGTTCAAACATAGCCTCTACACACTTACTTAATAAGCTAGGTTTTGTTGAGCAAGCCTCTGACGAAAGTGCCGTGGTTTTCTATGAATATAAGCTTTCTCGTCTTAATTCTTAATTCATAATTCTTAATTCTGAGCTCTCAGCTCTTAATTTCTAATCCCTAACTCAAGCCACATCTGCGTTATACATTCATTGCCAATGTTTACGTCAATTGATAGGGAAGAAACCTTATTACACCATTCAACTGAGAACCGAGAGCAGCGAGTCTAGTTAACGTGGGCTAATTCGGCACTCTGTGTTTCATTAGCGACTCTCCAATCGCCCCCTAAGGCTTTATAGAAAACAGGCTTTGTATCCACATTAGACCATACTGGTTTAGCGACCTCGACCATCTACCATTACGATGATTGTTTTAGAGATGATGCTGAGATCAGCGGCAATCCAAGACTTAACCGAACATAGGCTTAGTGCATAACTGTGGTCAAAACCTACTTTACGACGTACATCATCAATACAGGTGTCGTAACCTTGATTTACTTGTGCAAGCCCTGTAATACCAGGCATTACACCGTATGTGCGGTCGGCAAAGTAAGGAATTTCGTTCTCTAGTTTGGTGTAAAAAGTAGGGCGTTCAGGGCGCGGGCCAATTAGAGACATTTCACCTTTCAGTACATTGATCAGTTGTGGCAGTTCATCAAGACGTGTCTTTCTCAAAAAGCGGCCAACAGGCGTGATTCGTGGGTCATTCGCGGTAGCCCAAACTGCACCAGAGCGAGTTTCTGCATCCTCGTACATGCTACGGAATTTCATGATCTCAAAGATTTCCATTTTCTCCGGTGTCGATTTACCAACGCGCAATTGACGGTAGAAAATAGGGCCACGAGAAGTGAGTGCAATCGCCATCGCAATCAACGGAAATACGGGCGCTAGCAAAATCAAAGCAATCAGTGAGCTTACAAAATCGAAAGTACGTTTAGCACGTGAGATTTTGTATTGGTATAGGTTTTGGGTAGATAGCTGTTCAATGTTAATCATAATAAGTCCTTAATGATTTGCTCGTGTCCAAGGTGAGTTTTCTAGTCCGATTAGGTAACGAATGCCACCAATGAAGTTGGCGTAGTGTCCAACTATCAAATAAGAGATTAATGAAATAGGTTTGTTTACTAGACGCTTTGGCAAGATGCAACCAAGGACGCCAATGGTATAAACGGCAACTTGAGCCCATAACAGCGCTTCAAATACCAAGTAGTTGCTAAGTAAGATTGAGCACACTAAGCACACAATCATTAAATAGGGAGTGAGTAGGCGAAGTCCTTTTCCTGAAAAGAACGCAAACGCGATGCCTTTAAACTTCGGGCTGAACAAGGCAAATAATCGAATCGCTTGTTGCATGTTGCCCGCTGAAATACGAAGTCTTCTTTTGAAGTCTGTTTCTAGGTTCGATTCTTCTAGCTCTAATGCAACCATTTGGGTTTCGTATTCGGCGATGTAACCTTGTTTAACGATTTGCATCGGTAAGATGAAATCATCATTAATAGTGTTGAGTGGAAGCAGTTCAAACAGGTGTGTTCTAAACAAGTAGAAAGCGCCATGAGAACCCAAGCTAGAACCTAATGAAGCCTCAGACTCTTTAACCGCGGTTTGGTACTGCCAATACGTGTTTTCGCCTTCATTGCCTGTTGGACAAAGTTGATACGTTGCGTTTACCACTCCAACCTTGTCACTTTCAAAATGAGCGGCAGCTATAAGCAAAGCATCCAATGAAATAAGGGCAGAAACATCACTCATCGCCGTGATATCACTGGTTATACGTGTCACTTCATCATTAACAACCGCGACTTTACCTCGGTTTACTTGATGGTCATGTATCTCAAAATAAACATCACTGCACATCGCTTCTTGTATGGTCATTTGTGCAATGGCGACTGTGTTATCAGTGCAACCATCGCAAGCGATAATGACTTCCAACTTCTTTTTTGGGTAATCGAGTGAAGCAAGGTTACGAATCTTGTCTGCGATCCACTGTTCTTCGTTAAATGCAGGAACAAGAACGGTGATGGTCGGCAACGTGCAATCTTGCTGTTCCTCTTTGTAGCAACGATGACTCTCTTCAACATTGCGTGCGGGGTGGCTTTTCGCATACCAACGCAGTAACAAAGGGTAGGCTGCGTGATGATAGACAATCAACGCACCTGAAAACAAACAAAGTCCCGCAAGCAACCAATCAATCATGCGTAAGCTCCTTCTGATATATCGTTGTAAGACGAAACCATTTTGATGATGTCGAAGTTTTCGAGTACGTAACGACGAGGTGACAAAAAGCGTTCATTTTGCTTTTCTAATAGCGCACTAGCTAACCCCACAATGCTGCCGCTTTTGACGAGGGCGCCGCTGACTGGACATAAGGTTTCATCGACGGCACCAACGTCCATTGCGACGGTTGGAATATTGCATGCTTGAGCTTCAAGTGTAGAAAGCGGCAGCCCTTCGTGGCGTGAAGGTAGGCAGAACGTATCCAACGCTCCGTAAAACGTGGTCATGTCTTCAACTAAGCCAAGAAAGATGACTCGGTCACTCAGATTCAAGCGGCTAGTCAGTTGCTCTAGTTGATTGCGTTTAGTACCGCCGCCAGCCAATGCGACAACCATGTTTGCAGGTAAAAGAGTCAGTGCTTTAATAAGTTGGTCTTGGCCTTTGACATGTTCTAGTCGACCTGCACAACCGATGATGTGTTTGTCTGTCGGCAGGTTTAGTTTTGCTCTCGCGTGTTCTTTCGACATCGGCTTAAACTTCTCACAATCAACGCCATTTTTGATGGTAATGATGTTCTCATAAGAAAAAGCAGTGCGTAGTTGGTTATAAACACGTGTCGCGTCGGCAACTAACGTTGGTTGAGCAGCTTTTAATGCAAGCGCTTGTAATCGACGACGTTTGTTGTTGTTCAGATGCCAAGCGTCATGTTCGGTATGGATTCGAGTTGGAACCCCGGTTACGCGAGCGGCATAACCAGCGTATAACAGTGGGCCAATATGATGGGTATGAACCACATCAGGGCGAATCGCATTGAAGGCTTTAATTAGCTTAATAATGATATTGAATTGTACGCCTGGTGCTTTATCCAAAAAGACGATTTGCTTTTTGTATGGCTCTAGCTTCGGCCAGTTGTTTATAGACTCTTGTTTAGTACCCTCTAAACTGACAATCAACACTTGGTCTGTTGGTTTAGCAAGGCGCAGCAAATCCAGAGTTAGGGTTTCTAATCCACCCGGTGCAAGGTGCTGAACAACGTGTATGATCATTTTGCCATGCTTCGTTAAATGCGTATTCATAGTTTGGACCCTGCCTTTGTGATTCTTATTTCGCCTTTCTGACGTTTCTATTGAAGTAACTTCTTTAAAACGTTTAACTACACAAGGAGATTGCAGGAGTTGTGCCAATTAAATAACCGTTATTTTTCAGTTGTTTAGATTATTTAATTCTAGGGCAGTTTTCATTTCTCAAAATGGGAATCAAAACAAAATACAATTGAATGGCAGTTTGAATCATAGGGCTTGGGTAAATCGAAAGTAGCATTAGAACTGGGGCTCTAAATAAACAAAACGCCAACCGAGTGTTGGCGTTTTGCTCTAGGATGCACGAAGCTTGGAAACTAGAAAGCTAGAAAGCTAGGAAGCACGAAGCTAGGAAATTTGAAAGCTGTGAATCTAGCAAGTCAAAAATGGCTTTGAGGCTGACTAGCTCATTTTAGGGATCACCGTTATCACAGGGACACCCAAGATATCTTCGATTTCGTCTTTGCGTTTGATTGAAGAATCAAACAGTTCAAACAATACCGCTAAACCAATACCCAGTCCGATACCTGCAACGAATCCAGCCAGAATAAAAACAAAAGTCGGCATGTTAGATTTGACACTCGGTGTGAAAGGCAAATCGATAATCTTCACACGTTTGTTTTGCTCAAATACACCAAGCGAACCCGTTAGTTGAGCCATTTCATAACGCTCTGTCAGTTCATCATATAGTTGACGTTTGATTTCAACTTGACGTTTAAGGCGGTACATCTCTTTTGCATTTTCGCCGAAGTTATTGGCCTTGTGTTCTAATTCGAAAATCATAGTTCGAAGGCTTTTGGTCTCTTCAGTTAAAGACTCAAAGCGAGCACGAACCAGCTGTAGGCTGTGTAATTGAGTGACCAGAAGAGGTTGGGTATCAGAAAGTTTGTTCAGTGTCGTACTACTTGCGATGTCCCAAAGCTGGTCGCTGTTCATCGTTGGCTGGGTTACCTCGAGCAAACTCTTACGTTCATTCTCTAGTCTGTCTAGCTCACGCACTTTAGCTTGCACAGCACTGTGCTTGTCCGTGTATTTAGCTTGTAACAAGGTAAGGTCGCTACGAATGTCGATGATCTGGTCTTCTAATTTACCGATCACAGGGTTGGTTCTTGAAAGTTGTTGGTCGATTGACCCTAAACTTTTTTCGACACCCGATAACTCGGCCTCTTTTTCTGCCAATGTTTGTTTGAGTGAAGCTAAGCGATTCAAACTTTGGCTCTGTACCTCAGGCGTCGAATGAACATTCTCATTCATGTATGCAGCTAGCGCTTCTTCTGCTTCTGCAAGCTCTGCGCTACGTTTGTCGATATGGATTTTCAAGAAGTTACTTGAATCTTCAATCGATGAACGTTCCGGTGCAAGTAACTGTTCAATGAAATGTTCACTTACCGAGCGCAGCGTCGCTTCCATTCCATTTGGTGTGTTCGACGTTAGACTTATCTTTAGAAAATCTTTTCCAAGCTGAGTCACCGTTAGACGTTGAGACAGGTCAGTAATGATCTCTTGTTTCTCAATTTCAGGCATATCTGGCGTGGTTAATTGCAGTTCATCAGCGACCGAGTAAAGCACATGTCGACTGTGAAGCAGTGTTCTCAATGCGTTAAGTCGATCTTTGAGCATCGTCGAAACGGCAATGTCTTCCAAGAATGGATTCATCTTGGCCGTTTCTTGAATCAACATACTGGTATGCGCGTCATATTTAGTTGGAGCCAACTTGCTCACACCAAAGCCTACAAAGGGCAAAATAAGCATTGGCAGAACGATAACGTAGCGTTGGCGCCACATCGCATTGATGATGACTAATAACCGCAATTTCAGATTATTCATAATAGCTCCAACATCCAATGTACGAAGTTACCACGGTTCTGCCAGCTCTCTTGTTCGACGACAGAGATAGGTGAGTTGCTTAGCTCGCGTGCATGATCAAGCGCCCAAATCATTTGGTTGGCACTGCCAACCGTGGTTACGTGCCCTTGATATGGAACCAAAGCAGGGAACGGTGTTGTGATAATGGGTGTGCCCGCCGCAAGGTATTCCATTAGTTTGAGTGGGCTACACGCTCGGATCTGCTCGTTATCAACAAACGGCAACAAGCTCACATCCCAGTGTTGAGAATAGCTTGGTAGCGTGTGGTGTGGACGAGGGCCAAGGTAATGTACGTTACTCAACTTAGGCAGCATGAGCGTATCAAGCTCGTTTGGACCTATGAAAACAAAGTCCCATTCCGGCATCGCATTCGCAACATGATCAATCATTTCATAATCAAGCCACTTAGAAAGGCTGCCATAAAAACCAGCAATAGGGCGGTGGTTGCTTGGTAAATCTTTTGCTCTTGGTGCGGGTGTTGAAAATAGGTCTACGTCGACACCATGTGGTAGCAAGTGCGCTTTATGCTTTGGAAATTTATCCATCAATTTTTTGCTAGCCGCGAATATAAGCGTTGATTTTTCGATTAGCTCTGATTCGTGCTGTGCAACGGTGTCATGATCAACACCAGCCAGCGCGCTAAAATCATCACCGCAGTAATAGACCACAGATGACTCGCCTAAGTGTCCGCACAAATCAACAGCGGTCGGAAGAGAAGTCCATAGGATAGGCGCGTTAAGATTAAGCTCCGCAATAATCGATTTTAGTTGGTGCAACATCATTTGCTGAGCCAACTTTCTAGAAAATTTAGAAGCAGGCGCAGGGATTGTCTTTAAGTTAACGATAGTAATGTTGTCGTGTCCCTCAGAGTCGAGCATGTTTTGAGTAACGGCTTTGGTTTTACCAAACAACTTGTTGAACGCTCGGCTGGCATCTTTAGCGGACAGCTTCGGTTGTCTTAAGCCAATAGAGTTGACCCATAAGACTTTGTGTTGCTTAGCAAGGTGACGAACTAAATGTTGAGTCGATGAAGGTAGGCCACCAAAGTCTTCACCAAATACGATTAAATCACGCATGGTCACCTCCATGAGTCTCTAACGAATCGAACATATCGGATTCTGTCACTTCAACGGGTTTAATGTGACCGACAACTCGAGCTGGGTTACCGCCTGCGATTGCAAAAGCCGGGATGTTCTTTGTTACTACGCTGCCTGCGGCTATTACGGCACCTTCGCCGATGGTTACGCCACCTTTAACCGTCACATTCGTGCCTAACCAAACATCGGGTTCAAGAATGATGTCACCGATTTGCTGAGGGTCGTCACCTTCACCTAGCGCTCGGCGTTTTGCATCAAGCGGGTGTCCAGAGTATCCAAATAGAAAAGCGCCGCCTGCGATTCGTACGTTGTCAGAGATAACCACTTTACCTCCAACAGCGATAGTCGACTGCCAACCAATGTCGACGTTATTGCCAATCGACAATAGTGGGTGTTCCAAGCCTTCAAGTTGTTGAGTACAACCAGAGAATGTCGTGTGGCCAGAGATACGGCAGTTGTCGCCAATCGTAATTTGCACCGGACCGCTGACGAAAGGCAGTCCACCATACAAATACAGGCGTTTGCCACATTGAGCCACACGACCTTTGAAAGCCGGAGTCCAGTAAAAGAATCGCGTAAAGCCAGAAACCAGATTCACCACTAGCTTGTGCGCTTGATATAGGCAGCGATTAAGTACTTGAGGGGTAGGTAGCTCTGCGCTTCTGATGTCTTTCAAAATGAAAAACACATTTCTAATTCGAGAATTAGGATGAAACTTAAGCCAATGTTTGAATTGATGTATAGATACTGACGTCATAATGAAAATCCTCTGTTTTGTTATATAGAAGTACTTTCATATACTGTGCCATTTAATAAATATAATATTTTCAATGAGTTAAAATATAGCTTTTAGGTTTTCTCATTTTGACAGGCAGTTTGAGATACGTTTGAGGCGCAAACTGTGAGTGCTGCGAGGATATAAATCGGCCAGTTGAAGCCTTGAGTCAAAAATGTCCCCGACACTATTGTTCCAATCAGACCTGCATAGATCGCATAGGCGACCGCATTAAGCTCGGGGGAGATTTCTGTGGTCGAGTTTTTTAATCTCGTTAGCGTAGAGCGAGAGGTTTTGATCAAAGAAACGATAAGGCAGACAAAAATGATCAGACCAATAAAGCCAGTCTCTGCTAACACACCAAACCAAGTACTGTGAACGGCGTGATTCAGTCCGTCCCAGTGCGAACTATAAAAGAAGTAGTTCGAGAAGAAGTTGTTCAACCCTACGCCAGTCAGTGGATTTTCAACTGCCATTTTTACTGCCGCTTCCCAAGCATAGATTCGCCCCATTGCAGATTCATCGATACCTTGTTCAGCTGCACCACCAGAAGACCTGTCTGAGATACCAGCAACTAAATAGAGCATCACGGCCGCGACAGTTCCCACTGAGATTAAGAGAACTTTAGAGCGCACTAGCTTCCACGCAAAAATACCAATCACCGCAATACAACCCAGTAATCCGCCACGGCTTTGAGTGGCAATAATGGCGGCGAGCAGTAACAGACAAACTAAGGCACTGATTAAACGTTTGGATCGTGAGATGCCAGTCGTGGTGGCTTGGCTTATTGTAAAGGCGAGTGGGAACATCAGTACCAGTGCTAGGTCGTTCGGGTCACCTAACATAGAGCCAAAATCGCGGCCAATAGTCACGCGTGAGCCCTCGACAAGCCCAATACCATTTACTGAGTTGTACACGGCAATAGAGCTGACTAAAGCGCCAGCGTAGATAATCGTCATCGCGGTTTTTGCGAGATTTTCCGTGGTGTTTACTAGCCAAGTAATCGCAAGCGTCATCACTATAATTTTCCAATAAACGCCCTTGAATTCTGCTAGTGCTATTGGCCTGTTGGACGCGAAGATAATACCAATGAAAACCAATACCCAAAATATGGCGAGCCAATTTAAACAAGGGTGCCAGAAGATTTTAAGTTCTTTACTGATTAATGCATGCCATAGAAGAGCCGACAGAGCGCCTAATGAAAGCATCAGCGGTATTTTTAGCGAATAGAGCTGAGGTATAGCTTCGTGAATTCGGAAAAATGAAAAGACAACGAACAATAGAACTAACCAGAATGTTTTGTTTAACACGAATAACCCGGCCAATGGCACAAGAGCGAGCGCCACAATGACAGCAGGGTGAGGCACAAAGTACCAAACAACACCAAGCCCAACACACAAGGTGCTGATCGTGATGATGACTGGCAATCTATTGGCTTCAGGGTTGACCATTGTGACCTCTATTGGCAAATAAACTCTTTAGGACTCGGCTCGTAATCTTTTTAAGACGTAGTTACGCCTGATGTTAAAGATTGCAAAGTGAGTGCCAGTTATGCATTTTGTTTAACTTACTGATTTAATGTTGGATTATTAAGTGAGGGCGTAGCCTTGAGGTGAGTTTTGTCATTTTGAGAATCAGTATAAAACTGACTAAAGTACTTAAATCATCAAGCCCAAATAACCAGTTATCGACTAAGGCTAGAATTAACGGTCGAGTTGATAGATTTCCAACAACTGCGGGACAACGGCTTGTGGAGAGTATTGGTTTTTCACGGTTTCTATCGCGTGACTCTTGAGAGAGTCACGTTGCTCGTTCGTCAATGACATCCACAAAGATAAAAACTGTTCTAGCTCAGCTTCTGAATTTGCAAGGTAGCCGTTAACTTGATGCTCGATGAGTTGAGGCAAGTTACCAACTGAGGTGGCGAGAACGGGAATGCCACGAATCATGGCTTCTAATGCCGCCATAGGTAAGCCTTCAAAGCGAGAAGGGATGATTAACAGATCGATTTGGCTCCAGACGTCGTCCATATTGGTCTGATGCCCATGAAAGGTCACATTATCAGGCTGCGATTTAACTAAGATGTCCATTTCTGGCCCGTCACCAAAAAGCTCAAACCGAACATCAGGAAACTGTTTGGCTAATGCAACAAATCGATCAGGCGCTTTTTCATGGCTCAATCGCCCCACAAAACCAACATGGAATGGGCTTGATGAAGGGGAGCTTGTTAACCCGGTTGGCATTTTAACAAAGTTATTCAATTGATGGGTTTGACTCGGCACTTTCGCTTTAATCTTTTCACTGACCACGAGCGACTGATCAGAAAGAAAACTGCTGTAACGGTCGAGCCAATCATAAAGCCATACTTTGCCTTTTGGGGTTTCACCTGCGTGATAAGTGGTGATTTGCTTTGTGTTGTTGAAACGAGGCGGAAGCTTGATTAACTTGCTGACCAAACTGGCTTTGTAACCATGAGCATGGATAAGCCTTGGTTGATAATGTTGAATTGCACGTTTCAGCTGTGTCGCGCTATTGCCATTTGAATCTACAGAACATGAGGCTAAATCGGAGAGGTAACTAAAAGGGATGTTCAGCGCATTCAACTTTTCAACGATGATCGCTTCAGGATTAAACTTAGTCAAAAGAACGATACGAACAGCCTCTGAATACTGAGCGCTTTCCGATATCAGGCCTTGTGCTAATTCTAAAACATGCGTTTCTATGCCTCCAAAAGTTTGGCTGTCGATCAACAGCCAAATCTCATGAAGGTTTATGTCGAGTACACCTTGGTTAGGCTTGATTGTACTCATCTTCCGATTCCCAAGCCTGTTTCTTACGATAAACAGTAGAAGGGCTAAGTTCTAGCAGCACAGCAGCGTTTAACACATTCCCATCGCAATGATTGATGGCATGTTGAATGGCTTCACGTTCTATTTGCCACATTGGACGAATAGCACCTTCGCTTGTGGTAAATGCAGGCGTCATCGGCTCATTGTGAGCTTGAGCAACTGACGATTGTTCCAACTCTTCCGGAGTAATCGGTGGCAACTTAGCTTCTGGTGCTTCAACAACTGCAGGTTGAGGCGCAGTTACTCGAATTGGTGTCACTGATTTAGATGATGGAGCGGCATCTACTTTATTAATCGGAGGCGGTAACATGTCTTTAGTCACGCTCGTTTCATTGTTCAACACCACGATGTTACGGATGATGTTTTGCAACTGACGCACATTGCCTGGCCACGCATAACGTTTAAGTAGATTCTGCGTTTCTTTGTCTATTGATTTGAACTTCTTCTTGTCTTGCTTCGCGTACAGCTTCAAGAAATGATTGCAAAGAGTGACAATGTCACTCCCTCGCTCGCGAAGCGGTGGCATCTCGATAGGCACAACGTGAACACGATAGTAAAGGTCTTCTCTAAAACGTCCTTCTTCTACTTCAACCAGTGGATCGCGGTTGGTCGCACAGATAATTCTGACATCCACTTTAATCTCGCGGTTGCCACCGAGTGGAGTAAACGTACCAGTTTGCAAAAATCTGAGGAGCTTCTTCTGCATCTCCAGTTCCATTTCACAAAGCTCATCGAGAAATAGGGTACCGCCATGCGCTTGCATTGCTGCACCTTTACGGTCGGTTGTCGCACCGGTAAACGCACCTTTAACGTGACCGAAGATTTCACTCTCCATTAGGTCTCGAGGGATAGCGCCGCAGTTAATGGCCACGAAGGGTTTACCATTACGCTGACTCTCTTGGTGAATCGCTTCCGCACACACTTCTTTACCTGTACCACTTTCGCCGTTAATAAACACGCTGGCAGTGGTTGGTGCTACCGAATCAATGATCTTGTAAACCGCCTGCATGGGTAGGCAAGAGCCAATGAAATTATGAAAACGATCACGATCGAATTTGCTTTGCATGTTATCGACGAGGTTTTCGAGTTTCGCTCTTTTTAGATGCAAGCTAACAGAGGTCTTGAGTCGATCGGCTTGAATGGGTTTCTCTAAGAAGTCTTCTGCACCGCGTTGGATAAGGTCTACCGCGATGTTTACTGAACCATGCGCTGTCGCGATGATGACAGCGGCCGGTATTTCGTTAGCAGTAATCCAATCTAAGACTTCTTCGCCTGGCATGTCAGGAAGCTTAAGGTCGAGAATCACAAGCTGTGGAGAGTGCCTTTCAATGAAGGTCTTAGCTTCCGCGCCGGTTTCGACGTGGAAAATATCATAGGGCTCGTCTTTTACGTACTGCTTGTAGAGTACGGCGAGTGAGGTGGAGTCTTCAACTAACAATACCTTAGGGCGCATTGTGTATTCCTTTTGAAACTTTATCCTAACCAATCAATAACATAGTGATATGCAACCATCAATACGAGTCTTGTGTATTTGTTATCTACCACATGCAATCTTTTAAGAAGCGGCCTGTATAACTTCTCGCATTGCTGTTCATGATGGAGCCCATCTTATGGCGACTATATTAATAACGACTGTTTTGAGTTTTTAATCTGATACCGATAATGAACATGCAAAGCTAGCTGAAGCCTGCCTCTTTCCTTTCAAGCAAGGCTTTTATTGAACGCTCTGCGAGCTCTAGTAATTCATCAACTTGTCGAAATGCCGCATCATGACTCTGTTCTAAACATAGCTTTTCTAAAGCTCGAGCTAATTCACCCAAAGGGCGATTACCTAACGAAAGCGCTGTGCTGCCGAGAGTGTGGACCTCGAACTCAAGTGTTTGAGCGTCTTTCTGCGTGACTGCCTCTTTTATAGCGACCAAGCGTGTTTGTGATTCTTCGACATAATGGTCGATCAAGATAGGGATAATGTCCGCACTTGTATCGCGAATCATTTGCTCCAGAACGCTTTCATCGACAAGCTTGCTCACTTGTTGTGAGTTTAGATTTGTAGCTGCGTCTGACGCTAAAGTAGAATTCATCAAACTAAGTCCTTTTATTGAGCTTAATATCTGTTAATACTATTAAGTTTTAGTCATTTTCTAGAATAATTTCAACTGGTTGCCGTACAAATAGCGCATTTATTTGGCATCTCGTTCATCTTGCTACTGGCTTTGTGACAAACCTAACGGACTGATTTAATTTTGTTTTCTCTTATGAAATATAAACTTAGGTGCCTATCAAGCCTAAGGTGCGGGTAGATCTCAGGATAAAACGAGGCCAATACAAATAAAAAAAGACCACTGCAGTGAATTAACAGCAGTGGTCTTGGAGCGGTTTATGAAGTTTAGGCTAATCTAAATAGCAATAACTCAAATAACGATAACTCAAACGATGATAATCTAAACAGCCGTACTTTAAATTACGAAAAGTAGAACTACGAAGCTTTATCAATCTTTGGCTTTGGGTCGGCTTCTACTTCTTCCTCGCTACTTTCTGAGAAGATATCAGCAACAGCGCTTCTCTCGAGTTCACCTTTTAGATTACCGTCTTCATCAACAACTGGAAGAGAGTAGTCACAAGACATAGTGTCCGGTAGCACTTCTTCAATCACCGCATCTGGTAAGATGGCAGGGACTTCTTCGTATATCTCATCACTAAAATCATGTACCGATGAATCTTCAACGGCGTCTTGTAGACTTTCTTGTGTGACTAGGCCTTGATAGCCGTCATCTGTTACGTGATAAGCGTAATCGTTTTTAAGCATCTTCATTTGTGCCAAAGCACCTTCAATTGTTTCTGATGTGATTCGATACAGAGGAGGCTGCATAACGGTTTCAACGGTCAGTGCACGAGCACGGTTTACGTCTTTCACGAACGCTTCCACGTAATCATCGGCTGGATTTAGCAGAATCTCATGTGGTGTGCCTTGTTGTACTAACTCGCCGTCTTTCAAAATTGCGATTCTATCGCCTAGGCGGAGTGCTTCGTCCAGATCATGAGTGATGAAAACAATCGTCTTATGAAGCTTCTCTTGAAGTTCGATAAGCTGATCTTGCATTTCACTTCGAATCAAAGGGTCGAGTGCCGAAAAGGCTTCATCCATTAACAAGATTTCAGCGTTAGTACACAGAGCGCGAGAAAGGCCAACACGTTGTTGCTGACCACCTGAAAGTTGCGCAGGGTATTGCTTGCCGTAACCTTTCAAGCCCACGGTTTCTAACCATTCGTTGGCTTTTGCTAAACGGTCTTCTTTTTTGATGCCTTGTACTTCCAACCCGTACGCAACGTTTTCAACCACAGTGCGATGAGGCATTAAGCCAAAGCGTTGGAATACCATCGACATTTTATGACGACGGAACTCTTCTAGCTGTTTAGTGTTGAGGCTCATCACATCAATGCCTTCAACCATGATTTTACCTTGAGTCGGGTCAATCAAACGGTTGAAGTGGCGAATCAGCGTCGATTTACCCGAGCCAGAAAGCCCCATGATAACGAAGATTTCACCACGGTTAATCTCAAGGTTGATCTCTTTTAAACCAACGGTATGACCCGTATCCGCAAGAATCTGATCTTTGTGTTCGCCGTTTTGAACTCGGTTCATAACAGACATTGGTTTCGGTCCAAACACCTTGTACAGACCACTAATTTCAATCAATGGTTTAGTCATGCTTGAATCCTCCTAAATGCGCATTAGTTCTTCTTGCGTACGCCTGAGAAGCGCGGTCAAAAAGGATTGCGAGGGCAACGATGGCGAAACCATTCATCAAGCCTAATGTGAAGTACTGGTTAGTAATCGATTTGAGAACCGGTTGTCCTAGGCCTTTCACACCAATCATGGATGCGATAACAACCATAGACAGTGCCATCATGATGGTTTGGTTAATACCCGCCATGATCGTTGGCATTGCTAGAGGAAGTTGAACACCCCATAAGCGTTGCTTTTTGCTCGCACCGAAAGCGGTAGCGGCTTCAAGGACTTCTTTATCAACTAAGCGTATGCCTAGGTTAGTTAGACGAATTACAGGTGGGATCGCGTAGATAACCACGGCGATTAGCCCTGGAATCTTACCGATGCCCAGTAGCATTACCACTGGAATCAAATAAACGAACGCAGGCATGGTTTGCATGATATCGAGCATCGGCGTAACAATTGACTGAGCTCGATTTGAACGAGCCATCGCAATACCAATCGGAATGCCCAAGAATATTGAAACCAAGGTACATACAGTGATGATACTGAGCGTCCGCATGGTGTCTTCCCACATTCCAAAGTAACCAATGAGAAGTAGAGAAGCAACACAGCCTAGAGCCAGTTTCCAAGAACGGCTTGCTGCGTAGACAAGGCTGGTACACACAGCCAGGACTATAATCCAAGGTGTTGAGATAAGGAGTTTTTCAAACCAAACGAGGAATGAAAGAAGAGGGTCAAAGAGAGATTCAATCATTTCGCCGTATTCACGGGAAAATTCACGGTATGCGCCATCTAGCGTCTTTTTTATGGTTCGTAAATCACCGCGTTCCATCTCTGGAAAGCTTGATAACCAATTGCTGTCAGCCATTTTATATCCTTATAGTTCGGAGCCACTTGTCCATGCGATAAGAAAATCGCTAATGAAAAGGGCTCCGAATCATGAATAACATCAAGTATAGCGACGTTATTTCTGTTTTATTGTTGAAGCGTAATTACTTGTTATTAAATCAAGCTCTTACAGCTCTGCTTCAACTTTCTTAGCCACTTCTTCAGAAACCCATGGGTGCCATACTTCTGGGAATTCACTTAAGAAATGCAGACTCGCTTCTTCGCCATCAGCTTGGTTGTCTTCCATCCAAGCAAGTAGCGAGTTCATTTTGTCGTTCGTGAAACCACGTTTAGTAAAGTAGTCGTATGCTTCAGGAGCACGTGACGCAAAACTTTCAGTGGTAATCGTGTGAACAGGTGAAGGCGGGTACATGGTCGCTTTTGGCGATTCACAATCTTCTTTAGTGGTACAGTTAAGGAACTCTTCCTCATTAACGCCACTGCCAAAGTCGACTTTAACCATGTCGTATTTACCTAGCACAGCCGTCGGTGCCCAGTAGTAACCAAACCAAGCTTCTTCACGTTCATAAGCTTTTGCGATAGAGCCAGATAAGCCGGCACTCGAGCCTGGATCAACAATCGTGAAACCGCTGTTTTCTAGCTCAAGAGCATTAAACAGGTTTCCGGCGCTGATCTGACAGTTCCAGCCTGCAGGGCAGCTGTAGAATGCAGATGTATCTGGGTCTTCAGGGTGTTTGAATAAGCTTGCGTTTTTGCGTACGCCTTCGATGGTTGCCATTTCAGGGTACTGTTTTACTAGGTAAGCTGGAACCCAAAAGCCTTCTTCGCCGCCGTTCACAAGTGCTTTACCTGCGTAGCGAAGACGTTTTTCTTCAACACCTTTATCTAATGCGTCTTTTAAGCTGTTGCTCCAAAGTTCAGGTGCAACATCAGGCTGGCCTTTTTCGATCATAGACGTGCCTGTTGGCATAGTGTCGCCAGGGATAAGTTCAGCATCACACCCATAACCATGTTCAAGGATGAATTGGTCGATATTGGCGATCAGTGTTGCAGAGTTCCAGTTCATATCTGCGATTGTTACGCTGCCACATTCTCCAGCGTTAGCATTACCGCTGGCTGCTGCTACTAACAAAAATACGGAGCTTAACTTGTATTTCATATTGAGTTTCCTTTCTCTTTAATAATACAACTAAGGTAACCAAGGTAAATTGATTATCTAAATTGCTCGATGGTGATCCTTTCCGTGTATTTGAACCATTTGAGCAGAAGGAGGGATGGGTGAAGTTTGAATAGATAAACGTGCAAAGTCAGTGAAGTGTGATTTGCCAATTCATCCACTGTGTTTCAACAGCCATCGGATAACTTTGTCAAACTATTACAAATTCGTCAAAAACCACCTCTATTTATAATCTTAGGGAATAATCGTACGAATTCCATCTTTGATGCGATTTACATGGCACTTTAACCGTCTGTGTCACATTACCGCTAAAGTTAGGCGTGGGGCTGTTGATTTTTGAAGGAATTTAAAGGGGGTAAGACCATGATTGATGTGTGTGAAATGCGTTGAATGGTTTTTAAAATCTTATTTTTAAGAATAACTTCGCCAAAAATACCCAATTTGGTTTTGAGTTATTCAGAGCTTTTGGAGCTTGAAGTCTAATAGGATAGGTGGCTGTCATGGTTTAATGACAGCCAGAAAGTAGCAAAAGAAAGTTACATCGGAAGGTTCAAAAACTCATTTTGATACAGCTTGTTTGCCAAGCTATCGCGAAGCTTAGCGGGGATGAATTTCATTCGATTGATTTGTCTGACCATCTCTTGTGCAAAGCTAGGCTTTTGTTTCATGTTCATCACGCAGCCCATTAGGTTGATACTTTGTGCATCAAGCAGCTTTTTCGCTTGTTCTAGGTGGTGACTCGACGTTTCACCATAGGCGACAACCATCAATGTGCTGTCACAAGCACTCGCCACAGACTGAGCCGGAATGTTGCCTTTGTTTATGTTGAGAAGCGGTGAGGTATCAATGATGACTCTGTCGTATTTCTCTAACCATTTGTTGACCACGTTTTGTAACGTTGTCGGATCTTTATAAGCCAATTGCGTTGAAGCAACTTGTGGAGCAGGTACACCGATAAACGTACGCTGAGATTCAACATGTTCAATCAATTGACCTTGCTGATTATCTTCTAGCATATTCAAATCTTTGAAAGCAGGGTTGAATAAGTTGAGATCAACATAAAGTGTTGAATGACCCGCAAGAAGAAAACGCTCGGCTAATGCGGTTGCAATAGATGTTACGCCGTCACCTGAATGGCAGGCGGTGACGCATATTGATTTTTGGCCGTTAAGTTCAGAAGCTAAATACAGTTGCTCGACTTCGGCATGGGTCGCTGAAATTGTCATTATAAAGCTCCTATTAATACGATGGTGGTGGTGATACGCAGTATGTCATCAAGTCCGACGCGTGCTTTTTCAATAAAGCTTTCGCGACGGTCTGGGATGTAAATCGTGTCACCAGCGCGTAGCACCGGCAAGTTGTAAATGTTCGCCGTTTTGCTGAATTCAACAAGGTCAAAAGTACGAGCCTGACCTTGGCAGCAAGACATATTGACGATGGTAATTTTTTCTACATAAGCATTGTCGGTAGGTCCTGCTGCTTCTGCCAGAATATCTAGAATGGTCATGTTGTCGTTGAACACATAACGCCCCGGATTGTTAATCGCACCAAGCACACGAACGGTTTCTTCTTTCGGTGTATCTAACCAGTTTTTGCCTTTCTCTGGGATGTAAATCGTGTCGCCAGTGGTTACGTTTGGCAGTAACGATTCGTCACCGGTTTCGAAGTACAGTGATAAGTTAAGTTTGCTTACTTGCGAATAGGTTTTGTCACGATGCGTTACTCGAACGTTGTGGATGTCGGCATCCTTTGTTGGACCGTCAGCCGCAGACAAGATATCAAGGAAGTGCATGTCTTTGGTGAAGCGGTAACGACCAGGCGCATTCACTTGTCCAAAAATGTAGATCGAAGCATCAGAGCTTTGACGAACCCATTGTGATTTATTGTCTGAAGGGTCTTGTGGCAAGTCGTGAACACGCACGATAGAGCCCGCTCGAATTTGTGGCATTTGGTCACGTGGCGCACCATTTCGAATAAAATCATCAAGGTTAAACACAACTAGCTTTCTACCAGTAACAACTTCGATTTTCGATGTGTCAGCGCGTAGCGTAGGGCCACCGACGTGTGCCAATAATCCCATGAAATTCATTTCATCTGACCATTCAATACGACCAGGTCGATTCACCTCACCAATCACGTTAACTGCTCTGTCTGGCGTGATTTTCAACCAAGACTTCTCGTTCATGTCGGTTTTCTCGGGAACGAAAATCGCGTCACCAGCTTTGATGCTAGGAGGGTTAGAGTTAGGTAAGCCTTCAGTGTAAGCCGCTAAATCGAATTTAAGCACTCTGCCATCTGCTTTGATAACACGGATTTGTCGTGACTCTGCAAATCGAGTTGGGCCGCCCGCATTCGCCAAGATATCCATAAAGGTCGCGTCTCTTTTGCCTTCAAAAGCACCAGGGGCTGCGACTTCGCCCATTACGTAAACCATGTTGGCGCCGGATTTGATCTCTTCTTCTTGCTTGGGAACGAAAATGGTCGCACCCGGGCGTAAAATTGGAAGCAGACTTTCGTCACCAGAATCTAAGTAACGTTTTAGGTTGAATAGCGTTGGGGTGTTGTTCGAAATCACTCGGATTTGCTCAACACTGGCATAACGAGTTACGCCGCCCGAACGCATAAGTACGTCGACAAGGTCGGTGTTCTCTTTGTAAGTGAACGAACCCGGCGCGTTCACCTCACCAAACACTTTGATGGAGTTACGAGAATCAGCACTGTCACCTGAGTTAGCAAGCTTTGCTGCGTCAAACTCTTGCTCGATGTTACCGACTAATGGAGAAGCTGGAACGAATAGTGAATCCAGTGATTGAAGAGTAGGTAATGCTGACTCGTCTCCTGAATCAAGGAATCGTTTGTAGTTAAACTCTTTCTTATCTGCGCCTCGCTTAAGAATCAGCTTATCCAGTTGCGCGCCCGGGCGTAAACCACCCGCAGCGTAAAGTGCCATTTGGATGCTAGAACCTAATGAGAGCGTGTATTCGCCAGGCTGTTCTACATAACCTTGCACGTAGATGATGATTTGCTGCTCTTTTACATACACTGAAGCGTTCGAAAGATCTTTGTAAGCGGTTGCCAGCGACTCTAGAACGACTTTGTTAAGCTGTTCGCTGTCGTAACCCGCAACAAACACAGCGCCTACTTCTGGAAGAGTAATACGGCCACGCTTATCCACTTGGAACCCCGTGTTTAAGGTACTTTCACCGGGTACGTTAACTTGGATTAGATCACCGACTTGAACTGCATCTGAAAACTCGTCGTTAGCATTGACGACATTCGCAAAGCATAACGATAGGGTGATGATAAAAGCGATCAAGGATTTCATAATCCACCTCCCATTTTCTCGGCATTCTTAGGCGAGACAATTTCAATACTTACTCGGCGGTTCGTTAAACGCGTGCCGTCGGATTCACCTTCAAAAAGAGGGACGGTTTCGCCAACAGAGACGGCTTTGATTCGTTGAGCGCCTAGTCCAAAAATAGTCAGGTAGCGTTCGACTTGTTTCGCTCGTCCAAGTGCTAACTTGTCGTTGTATTCTTCGGCACCCGTTGCATCAGCATGGCCGGTAACAACAAGGTCTAGGGATTTGTGTTCTTTAAGTAAAGTGGTCGCCTCGGCCAGTCTTCCCATATATTTAGGATTTACTTCAGTCGAGTTTTCCGCAAATTGGTTGTCAACATTAAGCAGGTCATACAACTGTTCAATAACCGACAGTTGCATTCTAAATTGATTTTCATTTTTTGGTGGCTCACAGCGGGCTTGTGAAGTTACGTAATCCAGTTGGACCTCAAGTTCATTTAGGCGTTTTCTTTGGATCACTAAGTCGTTGGCTGCATCCAGTAGTAGACCGCCTTGAAGTTCACGAGCAATACGATTTTGCTTTTCGATTGCTTGAACAACAGCAGCTGGGAAACACCAACGAGCACCTTCTTGGATCAAAGCATCAAGGTGCAATTTAGCGAGCTGCCAATCAAAGCGTAATCCATGTTCTGGACCAAGAGGCTCGTCTGGCATGACAGGAGAGAAGTCTGAGTTTTGATAGTTAATAGAATCGTAACTTTCAGCCAAACCCCCTGTGCCTTGTTCAGGATAGCTAGTACAGCCACCCAGAACGAGAGCGGACAGAGAAAGGGCTATGTAGTTTTTCAGTGTTTTCATGCCAACGTCCTATGTTTCTAATTTTTCTTATTATTTTTTGTTACTTCTAGCTTAGTGGGTCTTCATGAATTTGCAGGATTTTTTGAATTTACTGGGATAGCGTGGCCAATACGCAGCAAGCTCATAATTTCAAGCGGTTGCCCCGTCACATTTTCAAGTCGCATATTGCGCTCGCGTTCAGTCAGACGTTTGAACATATAAACAATTGCGCCAACCCCAGATGAATCTAAAAACTCAACTTGGCTAAAATCAACTTCGATTTCAGGGTGGCCATCGTTAGAAATCACATCATCGATGTCGGTTTGTGCATCACGACTGCCTGCTGCATCCAGATCACCGAAAATAGAAAGTATCAGTGTCGTTGTGTTTAAATCAATCTTACGTAGTTCCATAGCGATATCTCCTTTTAAGTATGTATGGACAACTGCACTGAATGTGCCAACTTTTATGTTGTTATTTTTCAATAAGTTATGTTTAGTACGAATTCCTATCTCAAATTGAGAAAAGACGTTTCTCAATATGAGAACTAAAAACGGCGGAATATATGAGAGTTATAGGTCATTAATTTAATGAATAAATGAAAAGGTTAGATAAGGTTGATGAGTGGATCGCATCTTCTAGCAAAGGTTGTCTACCTACGTGTCAGAACGCTTAGGATTAAAGGCGTTTGTTGACCACTACAGATATCAATACGGAGCAGATGATGAGATTAACTAAATTGGCGATAGCAACTCTATGGGCGTGTTCGCTCTCTTCTCATTCATCCTATTTACCTCCCGACCATTTGGTACTGGCCAATACATACCAACAAGGCATTGATGTTTCTGAATACTGGAAGAGTGAAAAGCTTGATGGGATTCGGGCTCTTTGGGACGGACAACATCTTTATACACGCAATGGTAATCGCATTTACTCACCCAAGTGGTTTACTGAAAACTTGCCTAAGGTCCATCTCGAAGGAGAGTTGTGGGCAGGAAGGGGCAAGTTCCACCTTGTTCAATCTACCGTTCTCGACCATACGCCGAGTGACACAGCATGGCGCCAAATCGATTTCATGCTGTTTGATATGCCCGGCGCTGCGGGAGATTATCAAAAGCGCTATTACAACATTTTGCATTGGGTAAGCGTGATTGGAGAATCTCATGTCAGCTACATAGAACATGTACCAATTCACAGTGAAGAGGCTTTGTTTCATCAACTTGATAATGTCGATGAGCGTAATGGCGAAGGTTTGATGCTTAGAAAAATCACCAGTCGTTATCAAGCAGGCCGAAGTAATGATTTGTTAAAACTGAAAAGGCATCATGATGCCGAAGCCACAGTTATTGGCTACAAGGGTGGGACAGGGAAGTATAAAGGGATGATGGGTTCAATCTTGGTTCACACAGAAGAGGGTGTGGAATTTTATATAGGTAGCGGGTTCACTGACCAAATGAGACTTGTACCGCCAGAGATCGGCAGCCGTATTACCTTTCGCTACAATGGTTTTACTCAAAACGGAAAACCCAAGTTTGCGCGCTTTGTTCGAGAGAAGAGTGAATATTAAGGCAGATACGATCTACCTGACCATTAAACGAAAAAGAGCCCTGAAAATCAGAGCTCTTTTTTTTATTCGAAATCAGATAGACCGACTTAGCGAGTACGAATCTAGCGAGAACTAAATTCTAACTGAACGTCATCGTCCTGCTTGTGCATCCAGTGTAGACGCATACCCAGCATAATCGCGGCTGACGTTAGACCGACGATGAAACCAATCCAGAAGCCGTGCGCACCCATAGGGTCAACAATCCAATCTTTCATACCCAAGATGTAACCGATAGGAAGACCAAGCAACCAGTAAGCCACAAAGGTGATGTTGAAGATTGAACGCATGTCTTTGTAGCCACGCAGAGCACCCGCAGCGATAACTTGGATGGCGTCAGTACATTGATAAACCGCCGCGAACAACAGCAACTGCATTGCAACGGTAATTACCGCAGTGTTCTCTGTGTAAAGTAATGCAACCTGTTCTCTGAACAGGACAGTTAACGCCGCTGTCATTAAGGCTGTCACTAAACCAACAATGATACCTACGTGTGTCGCGATCTTAGCGCCTTCGGTGTTGTTTTCGCCCAATTTATGCCCAACACGAATACTCACGGCTGCACCGATACTCATTGGAATCATGAAGACCAGCGAAGAGAAGTTGATCGCGACTTGGTGCGCGGCAACAATCAATGAACCCAATGGTGCAACTAACAGAGAAACCACCGCAAACAGAGTTACCTCGAAGAAGATAGCGGCCGCCACAGGGAAACCAAGTCTAAACAGACGAATTTGAGCTTTAAGTTGCGGTTTATGGAACGTACCGAAGATGTTGATTTTCGCCAAACGCTTTGATGTTAAAACGTAAGCGAACAGTAGTGTAAACATCACCCAATATACGATAGCCGTTGCAACGCCACAGCCAACACCACCCAGAGCAGGAGCACCAAGTTTTCCGTATACGAACATCCAGTTCAGCGGGATGTTTAATAGCAAGCCAATAAAACCAATCACCATCGCAGGCTTGGTTAAAGACATACCATCGGTAAAGCTTCGCAATGTTTGGAACAACAAAAACGCAGGTACAGCAAACATCACCGCATTCATATAGCCGATGGTCTTTTCCGCCATGAGTTGTTCAATGTCCATCCACTCCAATATCAATTGTGTTTGAAAAAGCACACCAATGATTGGAAGGGAGATGACGAGCGCTAAAAATGCGCCTTGTTGAATTTCGAATGGAATTTTTACTTGTCGACCAGAACCATTCAGTTGTGCAACGACAGGAACCAACGCCATCAATAGACCAACACCAAATAGGATTGATGGTAGCCAGATACTTGCTGCAATCGAAACCGCCGCCATATCGATAGCACTTACGCCACCGGCCATTACGGTATCAACAAAACCCATTCCAGTTTGTGCAACGGATGCGATCAATACTGGGGTCGCAAGTTTGATTAGATTCGAGGATTCTTCTTTGTAACGATGCACAAACAACTCCAAATAAGAGGGAAAATTAGAATAATAGTGTAGGAAAGGACATTCTGAAGGAATCAGAGACAATGATCTTAAGCTTCCACTGGACGAATCATAAAGAAATGTCACAATAACTGCTATGAAAAACTGTTATTAGGGCGTGTTGATCTTTCGAGCTGATTTTTGCAGCGAGTTGCTGGGCCTTTATACAAGGCAGAGGCTTTGATGTGTAGCTAGCCTACATGAGAAGCCGATAACGTAGTAAAAATGACCAGCAAACGCTGCCCGAAGGGTTCGAGCTGGGCGCCCCCGCAAAAAGCGTTTTACTCTTTGTTGAGGGAGATTTGCTTAGGATGCTAGGCTACTTCCCCCTCGCCGCGATTAAAACGTTTTTGACTAGGCGTCCCCATCCGAACAAAATTTAACCGCGAAAGGTCAACACGCCCTAGAATACTAAATAGGAATCTTATGTTTACAGGTATCGTTCAAGGCATGGCAACACTGGTTGCTATCAACAAAAAAGAGTCGTTTCAAACTCATACCATTGAGCTAAGCGATGAAATGGTTGAAGGATTAGCCATTGGTGCTTCAGTAGCTCATAACGGTTGTTGCTTAACGGTAACGGAAATTTCAGGTAACCAGATTGCTTTTGATTTAATGCAAGCGACATTGCGATTGACGAACTTAGGCCAACTGAATGTTGGTGACAAAGTGAATGTTGAGCGTGCAGCAAAGTTTGGTGACGAAATTGGCGGGCATAGCATGTCTGGCCACATTACTCTGATGGCTAACCTAGTCGATGTGATTAAAACAGAAAACAACCGTACGCTTTGGTTTGAGCTGCCTCAAGAATCAATGAAGTATGTGTTGAGTAAGGGTTACATCGGCGTTGATGGTTGTTCATTGACGATTGGTGAAGTGGAAGAGAACCGTTTCTCTGTTCACCTGATCCCAGAAACACTGAATCGTACTCTGTTTGGCGGCCGTGAAGTAGGCGACCAAGTAAACATTGAGTTTGATCCTCAAACACAAGCGATTGTTGATACTGTTGAACGCGTACTAGCAAACCAAAAATAGTAGTAGCGGTTTATCAACAGCATTTGCCTAAAAAACGCTGACTAAGTAAGAGTCGCAGACATTAAAAAAGAGCAAATTGAGTGCTCTTTTTCTATTTGTGTGTCTCTGCGTTTTTCTAGGCTAGCCTCAAAATCGAGGTGTAGAGCCAACTCGACAAGAGAGTAGGTGTTAGAAGACTTGTTCGTCGTCTGCATCAATCGAGAGATTAATCCTGTCTCTTACCTCATCTACCTGCATGTCGAGGTGAATGGCATTGCAACATGCTGGGCAATCGTCATAAAAATCTTGGCTCCCATTAGAAGCATCAAGCGTTATGCTGATGGCATGCCCACAGTGGGGGCAGGAGACATGTTTCTCTGTGTATTTATGCATGGCAAATTCTCCTCACTGTAACTGATACCAATCGTATTCGGTTATAAACAGCTGTAATTGGTATTAAACGGCCTGTATCTTCTGAATGCATGCTTCAGTGTGTGCTAAATATTCGCCGCCAAATTGATTGCAGTGGTTAAGAAGATGGTACAAGTTGTAAATGTCTTTCCGATCAGTATAGCCAACGTCGAGTGGATTGACGCTCTGGTAACCTTCATAAAACTCTTTAGGGAAACCTTCAAACAATTCAGTTAACGCCAAATCACACTCATGGTCCCCCCAGTAACAAGCAGGGTCGTAGCAAATTGGGCCAAACGCAGAGTTAGCAACATTGCCATTCCAAAGATCCCCATGAAGCAAAGAAGGGCGAGGGTTGTGGCCAGCAAGACGCATATTCACCACATCAACGATGTCATCGATATCACCAAACTCGATGCCTTTCTCTTTGAGCAGTTGCAGTTGGAAACCAATGCGTTGCTCAGAGAAAAAGCGACCCCATTTCTTATGCCAAGGGTTGGGTTGAAGTGTGCTGCCGATATAGTTGTCTTGGTCGCAACCAAACTCTTTTTGCTCGCCCCATTGATGAAGCCGCGCAAGCTGAACGCCGAAATCGAAGCTATTGTTGCCCGTCTCGAGCGGTTTGGTCGGCAAGTAATTCAGAATAATGAACGAGCACTCTTTGGTTTTGCCAATAAGCACCAACTCAGGAACGTAAACAGTGGAGGTTTCTCTTAACAAGCGTAAGTTCTCAGCTTCAATTTCAAACTTAGGTAAAAATTCTCGCTGATTCACTTTCACAAAGTAACGCTCATTACCATCGCTGATCATATAGCAATCGTTAATGTCGCCACCAGAAACCTTGGCACGTTCAGTAATCTGAAAGTTAAATAGAAGAGTATCTGAAAGTTGTTGAGAAATGGCCTGCCACATAGGAAATCCTCAAAGACTGAAAGTTAAAAAGATTGAAGGTTAGAAATACTGTTTGTTTAATAGCAATAGTTTAGGATAAATCTGAACAATTTATAGACGCACTCGTCAATGTTCTTAGCTCTTCTTCATCTTACGTAGAATCAATTGGCCGAATTGTGAACTCGAACTGATTCAAGCTCTTTGAAATACAAACATAAATTGAAAACCTGACGTGATGAAATAGTTTGGAACTGGTCTCACAATCGAAACGGTTTTGAACGCCACAAACTGGAAAAGAGGTTTGAGCTTGTTATTGTCTAGCGACTAAATCAAATGAGCTTTTAGAGTAAGTTGAAAGGGCTATTGTTAACTGGCGCAATACTTTGCTTCAAAGTTTGTCTTACACTTCTTTAGCGTGAATTTACTTATGTCGTAAGTAGGCAGGTATACCACATAAAGCTATATCGATTTAATTTTAAGCTGAAATACTAACTAGGATCATTTAAATGTAGTTTTGGGCAATAAAGTGATGACAAATAGCTTCATTTACATAGTATTAGGCAAGTACGTATTAATCTGCTCTAGAGCTTAAAACGGAGAATTATTGTGGTTGTAGAAACCGATGGCTATTTGGCTTTAATCGAGCACCTATCATTCAACCTTGATGTGTTTACCAATAGTAATGGTGATACTGGAAACGAAAGTGTCGAAGACATTGTTACCGACATGATTTCAACAAACATCATGGCTATTTTCGAGCAAAACCCAGAGTTGCATTCGAGCGTTCGTTTTCAACTTTTGAAAGAAGCAGATGCCGTAGTAGCGGATCTTGGTGAAGTATTAGCGGGTGTGTGGGCTAAGAAAGCGACTAACGAACAAATTGTATTCCTCGATGAGTACATCGCGTTAGTCAAGAACCTGTTTGATACTGCTGTTGCTAAATACGATTAACGGTTTGTTTGCTCATTTATCGTCGTAATTAATCAGCATAATAACAACGGGCGTTTAAGTCGTATCTTTCTAGAGTTACCTCGCTCAGCGGTTTATCTTTCGAACCGCTATAAACGCCTAAAGTGCCAAAACTTGGATGCCCAGTAAGGGTTATCTAACCTAGAAATAATGACACCTTTCGATGTCGAGGCATGTAGAAATTGGTTGTTTCCTAAATAAACGCCTACATGTCGCACCGTCATCGAAGTCTTGAAAAACACCAAGTCACCGCTTGTTGCCTGCCCATACGCAATTTCTTTTCCCTTTTTACTCTGGTCTTTTGTGGTTCTTGGTAGAGCTTGTTGAGTCGCATTTTGCACGGCGATTTGAACAAAAGCAGAGCAATCTATACCTCGAAATGAGGTCCCACCGAAATGGTATGGCACGCCTTTCCACTGTTCATACACGCTCATATAAGCGTTTGTAGTCAATTGTTCTGACTTTGATAGGGGTTTCTGTGCGGTTTGACTAAGCTGAGAAGGCGAAGGTGACGAGCTACAAGCAGCCAATGTTGCTAAAGTTATTGTAACTACGGCCATTTTTCTGATTTTCATATGTAACTCTTCTGACAAAAAACTGAAATAAAAACGTCATCAAGGACTTCTAGTATACGACCTAACTTAAGGATATCTCTTTTCGTAGTCAAACTGGATTTCACATGCCCGACACAAATTTATCAATAAAACCCTCACGTTATACATTCTCGCTCATTCAAACCGTCACTGCTGTATTTATTTCCATTCTTTTACTTGTTACTTTTTTATCAATGGTTAGCATTCGGGGCGTTGAACGGGTCGGGGGACATTTTGATGCACTCTCGGAACAAGCATTACCCCTTGCTCTACATAACGCCGAATTAACGCAAAGCGTATTAGAACAAGTAAAACTTCTCACTTACAGCACCCAATCAACCGACTTAGATACACTGAATGCCACAAGGGGCTCAATTGACCAACTCGCTACAGAGAGCAATACCACGCTAGAGGAACTCCTTTTTATCTCCCAATCTTTTCCTGATGCAATCTCTTTAGAGCAACAACAAAACCTTGTCGATGACATGGCGCAACTGCAAACCATGACCAACACGGTACTGCTGGCACAGATCGAAATTCAAAGTAAGCAAAATCTGATCGACAGTAAAATGGGCGAGTTCCGTTATGGCGTTGGATCTATCGGACCAGAAATGAATCGAATCAGCTCATTCTTGGTTGAAGACAACCCAGAAGCGAGCGATGCAGCGAACCGATTCACATCCAGTGCGTCTGCTATGGCGAACACCTTCTTGATGTTGATGATGCAACCTGACATTGATAAAGCACAAGACGAATACCGTCAATTGAGAAACCGAATCGCAGGCCTTAACTTGGCTTACAGCGATTTTGCCGATTGGCATCCAGACATCGTTGAGTTCGCGAGCTTGACGGCGCCTTACGAGATGGTGAAAGAAGGCTTTACCGAAGAAGGCGTGATCAAACAGATCCTCTTGAAACTCGAACTGGTTCAGCAGCAAGAGCAAAACTTAACGCAAGTCATTAACTTAGCGAACACCGTCATTAGCACATTGAGTCAGCTGTCTTCCACCGCTTCCCACCTGATTGATGAAAGTGAACTGGTTGTAAATCAAACCATTACCAATATTGATCGTGTGTTGTTTATCAGCGGGCTAGTGATTGCCGTAATCATTGTGATTTCATGGTTCGTGTTACGCCGTTGGATGAATAAAGGGCTTAAAAACATAACTCAACAGTTGAGTTCACTGGCAGATCATGACTTCTCTAAACAGAGTGAATTACTGGGGCCGCTAGAGCTGCAAGTTATTACTTCAAAACTCAATACGGTCGTTGATTCAACCGCAGATTCGGTTCGTTTAGTAACGCGCAACTGTGAGACGCTTTATCAAACGGCAGAAGTAAGCCACGACGCTGCAGAGCAAACCAATTCGAGCTTGAACGAGCAGAACGAATCACTTCAGAATATGATCACCACCATTACGGAGCTGGAAGCATCGATTGGTGAGATTGCTCGTATCTCTAACGCATCGAACGACGATGCTCAAATAGCAGAAGATGAGTCAGTGAATGGCAGCCAAGTGGTTGGCCTTAACCAACAACGATTACAAGCGCTTGAGCACTCTCTTAGCATGAGTGAAGAGTCGATGGCTGACTTGGATGGTCGAGTGAAACAGATTCGTGAAATGGTCGACATGATCAGTGGTATCGCTGAAAACACCAACTTATTGGCACTGAACGCTGCGATAGAAGCGGCGCGAGCAGGTGAACAAGGTCGAGGTTTTGCGGTAGTTGCAGACGAAGTGCGTAAATTGGCGAGCGGCACATCCCAGCAAACCACCAATATTCGTAGCATGATGAACGAACTAGTAGCGGCAGCAGATCGCTCACGTGCTTCTGTAACGGAATCGAGAAGTGAGATGGCCAATGCACTGGAAACCAGTGGCGATGTAAGACAAGCCTTCGAGAAAATCGAATTTGCGGTTAGCCAGATCAAAGGGCGTGTTGAGCAAATCATGGTGGCTACCGAAGAACAAGCTCGTGCAACTGTCGATGTTACCCATTCAATCACTCGAGTATCTGAGCAGGGCGAGAATACTAAGCTGCAACTTGAATCTATGATCGAGAGTTCAGAGCAAGTCGGAGAGATAGCAGGGCACCAACAAGCCATGCTTCATAAGTACGTGCTGAAATAGACGAGCGTGATAGTTAAGCTAGTGTGCGAAAGAGTTTAAGCACTAGCAGTACTTAATCATTAACTACGCTTATAACGACTATCGATACAGAAGCGCCCTTAAGTTCTCACAAGAATCTAAGGGCGTTTTGTTTTCGGATTAAGATAACTTTGGTATTAAGCTAAGGTTGGTCTCAATATAAGCTTGAGACTCAACTGAATTCGAACTTAATCTTTCGTTGTCGGGAATCGTGCAAATGGCTGACGTAACATTAAATCTAGCCGTTGCTCTTTACCATCTTGAATCTCGGGAACACCAATATGCACCTTGTCATGACCAAGCTTGGGTTGGGCGCGGTAAGTCTTAAACCAGATGTCCCACACTGATAAAAAGAAGCCAAAGTTTGAGTGCGTTTCCTTAACAATGACTGAGTGATGAACGCGGTGCATGTCTGGTGTCACAATCACTTTTCTCAATCGTTTATCGAACCATAGCGGAAGACGTGCATTACTGTGGTTAAACATCGCACTTGCATTAAGAACAATTTCAAATATCACGACCGCAATGACAGGCACACCAAGTGCGATCACCAAACTCACTTTGATGAGCATTGAAAGAATCATCTCAATAGGGTGAAAGCGCGTTCCGGTTGTGACATCAATATCTAGGTCCGCATGGTGAACTCGATGTAGCTTCCACAACCAAGGAACACGATGAAACACCAAGTGCTGCAGGTAAATGGCGCAATCTAACAGTAATACGCAGACCAGAATGGTGAGTTCTTTCGGAAGTGACAGGGTATTGAACAGACCCCATTGGTTTTCTTGCGCAATGACCGCCGCTTGGAATGCTGCAATAGGAATCAGAGTGGCTAATAGAAAGCTGTTCAAAGCGACCAGCGCAAAGTTGTTTCCCCAACGAAACCACTTGTTTTGAGTCAGTGTTTTACGCGGAAAACGGTATTCCCAAAGCGCACACAATCCAAAAACGACAATAAAACAAACAAGGCGAAGCAGTGATGGGTCTTGCATGGGAATTCCTTCTATCATTCTAAGGACACTGTAAGTACAATCGTGCCACTTTTCTAGAGTTATCGTTATTGTCCATGAGAATCCACGCTTTTCACCGTTTATATCAACATCGTTTATCCATTGCTACCAAACCGTTTAATGCGCGCGGGTGTAAAGTCGTGCGATGTGAATTCTGCAAAATCAAACAAGACAGCTGTATCTGTGAGCATCAACCTAACGTTGATACGAACGTCGCGACTATGTTGATCTTGTCAGACAACGAAATCTTAAAGCCAAGTAATACCGGCCGTTTGATTGTTGATACGGTTAAAGACAGTTACGCCTACCTTTGGCATCGTACTGAGCCAAATCAAGAGATGTTGGATGTCCTCAAAGATGACAAATACCAACCTGTGATCGTATTCCCTGAAGACTATACCGACGACAAAACGCGCGTAGTTCAAGATCTGCCACAAATGCGTGACCCAAACAAAACACTATTGCTGATTTTCATTGATGGCAGTTGGCGCGAAGCACGACGTATCTTCCGTCGCTCAGAGTATCTGCAAGATTTACCGGTGTTGTCGATTGAGCCGGAATCGGTTTCTCAATACATGATGCGTAAGTCAGACAACGAACAACATCTATCAACGGCCGAAGTAGCGAGCTTAGTTTTGAAACAAGCCGGTGAAGAACAGGGCGCTAAGACTTTACAGCTATGGTTTGAAGCATTTCGTGAAAGCTACATGTTGAGTAAGACGCGTTATAAGTCCGATCCAACCAAACCAAGCCTGAATGCTTTCATAGAGCATACTAAAAGTGAGACGTCACTCTAACCTTTAACCGCTTTGTGCTGACTTGTTGTTCAAACAGATTCGAACACGAGATAAGTTTGTTATCTATCACGGTTTGTAGGGGGAGTGTTATGGATAATGCTTCCTAGTTGTTTAATTTAAAAATTTTATTTGCCCGAATTTAGGGAAAAATTGGAGAGATTTCATGTATTACGGCTTTGATGTTGGCGGCACAAAAATTGAGTTTGGTGCGTTCAATGAAAAACTTGAGCGAGTAGCAACCGAACGCGTACCAACGCCTACTGAAGATTATCAACTGCTACTTGATACGATTGCCGGTTTGGTAAAAAAATACGATAGCGAATTCTCTTGCGAAGGCAAAATTGGCCTTGGTCTTCCAGGCATGGAAGATGCGGACGACGGCACTATGCTTGTTGTTAACGTACCGGCTTCAACAGGTAAGCCATTACGCAAAGACTTAGAAGCGCTGATTGGTCGTAGTGTTAAAATCGAGAACGATGCGAACTGTTTTGCGCTGTCTGAAGCGTGGGATGATGAATTGAAAGATGAACCATCAGTAGCTGGCCTAATTCTAGGTACTGGTTTTGGTGGTGGTTTGGTTTTTGATGGCAAAGTATTTTCAGGACGTAACCACGTTGCTGGCGAGCTCGGCCATATGCGTCTTCCTATTGATGCATGGTTCCACCTTGGCGACAACGCACCGTTACTAGGCTGTGGTTGTGGCAAGAAAGGTTGTTTAGACAGCTACCTATCTGGTCGCGGCTTTGAACTGATTTATGAGCACTACTTCGGTGAGAAAAAGAAAGCGATTGAAATCATCCAAGCGTACAACGAAGGCGAAGCAAAAGCAGCTGAGCACGTTGACCGTTTCATGGAACTATTGGCTATCTGTTTCGCAAACCTATTTACTGCACTTGACCCGCATGTTGTAGCACTAGGTGGTGGACTTTCAAACTTCGAACTTATCTACGAAGAGATGCCAAAGCGTGTTCCTAAATACCTATTGTCTGTAGCGAAATGTCCAAAGATCATCAAAGCGAAGCACGGTGATTCAGGTGGCGTTCGTGGCGCAGCATTCCTTAACATTAAGTAATCATTACTTACCGTTAAGCTAATTAAGGTTAGATAGTTAAAAGCATAAATAAAAATGCCGCAATCTCAAAAGAGGTTGCGGCATTTTTTATTGTTCGGTGCTTTCTTTAGCTGTTAGCTGTTAGCTGTTAGCTGTTAACTACAAACGAAAAGCTAGAAACGACATATCAAGAAAAGAGCCAAGAGGGCTTACTTCTTCTTTTTACCAACACCAAGATTGTCTTTTTGCTTCAACGTAAGCTTAGTAAAGCCAAGCTTGCGGAAGTAGTTGTCTTGGTAGTTGCGAACCGCTTTAGTATCAGAAATCAACTCAAGCTGTTGCTCAGTTTTTAGATACTCAGAGATATCGATGCCTTCAGCTGCAGCAACAGCTTCTTGGATCGTGCGGTGTTCTTGTTTTGAAAACAGTAACTCTTTGTCTTCGTCTTTGTAAGTGTACAGAATGGTACGAGCCATGGTGCTCTCCAATAGAATTATTACTTTGCGCGCACTCTACATAAAAAGCGTACGTGGCTCAAGGTTATGATAAAAAATCTTGAAATATTAGCGATATCAATAAAGCGAGCAGTAAGTCGCAAAAATATTTTATGGTACACTAATCACAATTTATATGTTTGATCGGCTTAAATCTAATTTATGATCAACACGCTTTACCCTCAGATTATGGGAATCATCACTCGAATTCAAAACTATCCTGGAATCAAAGGATTAGAAGAAGTTGATGCGCGAGTAAGAAAGATATGCCGTGACCATAATCAACCGTTCCCAGAGTCTATTGCGCTTTTTCTGAAGGCGTACAAAAGTGATCGCCAAGACAATCTACTTGATGCTGTCGAACATTATAAAACCTGCTTAAATGCAACCCAACCAGAAGAAGTTCAACTCACTGTTTTCGTCAACGGTCTATTGGCGTCGGTTTATAACGATTGTGGTGAATACCAATCGGCTTATGCGTGTTATGCAAAGACGTTAGAGAACTTACATCTTGTTGATGACAATATTCGAGCGCTCATCTATTGCAACCTGAGTGACATGCATTTGAGCTTAGGAAAGTTCGAAGAAGCAAAACAGTATGCACGTAAAGCGGTAACGTCATCTCAGAATGCTAACCGCCAGCTAGATTGTGCAGTGAGCCACCTTAACCTCGCTTATGGTTGTGCGTATACCGGAGAATTTGACCAAGCGATTCGAGCAATCGCTGAAGCGAAGAAGATAGCCGAGTCACTCTCAAGTAATAGAACGTTCGCACTGTGTCACGGATACCTAGCTCAAACTATGGTTCAGCAAGGTAGGGTTCAACAGGGCTGTTTTGCTCCAAGTGACGTGCTTGATGTGTTTTATCAAGCGGAACAATATTTCCTGAAAATCAACGACGACCATAATCGAATGGAAAACTTGGTGTGTTGGTTTCAATATTTGGTGGAAATAGGGGAGCTTGAACAAGCCCAAGAAAGATGTCTTTTCCTTGAGCAGAACTTTGAGCTCAAAAACAGTTACCACTTCTATAGTATTTACGCGAAGACCAAGGCGAAAATCTTTCACCTTCAACAAGATTGTAATGGCCTTGCATCACTGCAAACGGAACATATCGAGCTTTCGGAAAAATACCTCAAGGCTTACGAACGCAAACAAAGCAACCGTATTCTACAAAGCGTGGACACTCTAAGAGACAAACAACAGCACGAAGTGTTTACCCAAATGCAAAAGTACATGGGCGCGATTACCGATATCGGTCAGTTCATTGCTACCGCTCCTGATCTGTATAGCGTGCTTCCTGAAATCCTCAGTAAGATAAACACGATTCTGCCGACGTTCGAATTTGGTATTGCGCTGTATGACGACGAGTCCGACATACTCGACTACCAATACTTTGTCGATACTCAAGGCTTGGTACAAAACCTCAAAGTCACTTGCCAAGATAACCAAACCGTCGGTACTTATGTAATTCGTAAACGAGCAACAGTGCATTTGAACAGCGTCACCGATGATGCGCTAGAGCCTTATGTTGACAAGGCCTCACGTAAAGATGACGACTTAGTGGTGGTTAAAGACAAACCAGACACCAACTCCATCATTCTGACGCCGATCATTCTCAATGAAAGAGTGATAGGGCTGTTGTCCATACAGCATCATTTACCCAACCAATACCAACAACACCATTGTCAGTTAATCGAGCATTTGGCGAGTTTCATTGCTGTCTCGCTTGAGAATCAAAAGCAAAGACAGCGCTTAGAGAGTGCCAATCAAACGCTTGAGGTATTGAGCACGACAGACCCATTAACGGGTTTATCGAATCGCTATCAACTCGACAAAATTACACCTGTGTTGATTCGTAATGCTTATACGCAAAAACGGTCACTTGCAGTATTGATGATTGATATTGATGAGTACAAAGCCTACAACGATTTTCATGGTCACTTACAAGGTGATGAAGCGCTTCGTATTCTTAGTCGTTTGCTGAGAAGTACATTCTCGGCCAAGAACGATTACTTGTTCCGATATGGCGGGGACGAGTTTATGGCAATCTGCTTTGGTCAAAGTAGCGAAGATATCGAAAAGAAAGTCGTTACTCTTAGAAATGCATTGTATGAGTTGGCGTTAGTCAGTCCTAAAGCGATCAGAGCCAAGCAACTTACCTTATCAATCGGCGGGGTAAACGTTGAGCTTGTTAGCGACAACGTGGATAGCAACTTCAAGATGATTTGTGACATCGCAGACAAGCAACTGTATCGAGTGAAAGAAGGTGGTCGTAACAATTATAATCTTATCGACTGCTATCTGAATAACTGCGACTTATCCAATTGTCCGTTAGATAAGCCCACGGTCGTTTAAACTAATCGGCATATCACTCTAGCTTTCTCTGTACGAACAAAAAAGAAGCCCGCTTATATCGAATATAAGCGGGCTTCTTTTGTATATTGAGAAGCTATGGTAAATCGAGGTCGTGCTAAATCAAACGCGACCTTGTAGCGGAATGATCGTTACCGTTTCACCAACTTTCACGGTATCAACCGCTGGCGAGATTTCAATTAAGCAGTTCGCTTCGCTCATTGAACGCAGGATACCTGAACCTTGCTTGCCCGTCGTTTTCACTTCAAGCACACCCAATTCATTCATCGAGAACACACCACGGCTAAACTCAGTACGACCTTGGCGTGAACGCAGTTGTTCAGTCGCTACGGCATTTGCTTTCACTGGCGTCCAGTTCGTTTGACCTTGTAGCTTGCGGATCGCGGGTTCTACAAAGTTAATGAATGACACCATCACGGCTACTGGGTTGCCAGGTAAACCGAAGAAAGGTTTGTCTTCAATTTTGCCGTAAGCAAGAGGGCGACCTGGACGCATGTTGATACGCCAGAAGTTAATCTCACCCAACTTATCTAACGCGAGTTTGATGTAGTCAGCATCACCAACAGACACGCCACCAGAAGTCAGAACCATGTCGGTTTCAAGCGACGCTGAATGCAGCACGTCCATCATCTTCTGCTCATCATCTTCAATGATGCCGTAATCTACGATGTCACAGCCAAGCTTTTGAAGCATGCCGATAATAGTAAAACGATTTGAGTCATAGATAGAGTTTGGTTTTTGCTCGCTGCCCGGTGCTTGAACTTCATCACCCGTCGAGAACACACCCACTTTAACTTTACGCAGGACAGGGCAGGTACCAAAACCTAACGACGCCATCATGCCCATTTCAGGTGCTTCGATGCGTGTACCACGAGTAAAGACAGGTTGGCCGATTTCTAAATCTTCACCCGCCATACGGACATTTTGTCCAATTGAGATTTTCGCACCTGGGAAGCTAACCTTCTCGCCATCTTGGACGGCTTGCTCGCGCATCACAACAACATCAACGCCTTCAGGCATTGGTGCACCCGTCATGATCTTAACGGCTTCACCTTGTTGAACAGTTTGCTCGTAGCTGTGACCAGCCATAACTTCAGCAACCAGTTGGTAACTATCCAGCTCTAAATCTTCACTACGAATTGCGTAGCCGTCCATTGCTGAGTTGGTGTTTTGAGGCACATTGATTGGCGAGATTATATCTTCAGCCAAAACACGACCGTAGCCCTGCAATAGTTCAACACTCTCTGTGAGATCAAGCGCGTCAATGCTATCAACAATCTTTTGTTGGCCTTGAGTAACGGTTAAACCAGCAGGAGAGAACGAATCACAACACACTGCGGGCGTGTTGTCTTTTGAAGACGAACAAGAAACGGTTTCGCTTATTTTCGAGGAACCGTCAAACGACTGAGCATATTCAATAATGAAATCACGAATCGCTTCTAAGTCACTGATCGCCATTTGTGGCAGTTCGGATTCCACTTGGCTGTCTGCCGCGATAGCAATAATGTTGTTATCGTTTGGATATAACCAAGGTTTGCCCACTTCATCTCGGTGCAGTTCAATTTTAGGGAAGGCGATGTTCTTACAGCCTTCAACCAAAATCAGATCAAGCGTGTTGGTATCAAATCGAGTCAGCAGGTAATAAAAATCTGCTTCGGCTTCTGGTGTTTCTGTCATCATCACGTGACGATTACGAGAAGCAATCAACATTTGGTTCGCGCCCGCTTTACGTAAGCGGTAACTGTCTTTACCCGGCTTATCGACATCAAAATCGTGGTGAGCATGTTTTAACACGCCAACTTTTAAACCCGCATCAGTCAACAGAGGAAGCAGGGCTTCAAGTACGGTCGTTTTGCCTGTACCGCTATAAGCAGCAAAGCCCAATAAAGGAAGGTTAGGGCGTTGTTTAGAATCTTTCATTATTGAAGCGTTCCGAATTGGGTGAGTTCTTCTGGCGTGTTGAGATTAACAAAGCAGTTAGGAGAATCGCTGAAATCAACGTATTCGGTAACACACTCTTTGTATAGCAAGATGATTTTACGATCACCACGTTCCAAAAACGCTTCTAACTTTGGTAGAACACGTTTGTGGAATAGGGTGAATACAGGTTGCTTAAATTCGCCATCATGCGCGACAAGAATGTCGCTGTCTTCTTTAACTGCAGAACAAAAACGCTCAACAAGGTCGTCACTGATTTGTGGGCTGTCGCAAGGGACAAAGCCGACCCAGTCTGTACTCGCGTTTTTAAGGCCAGCATGAATGCCGCCCAATGGACCTGGATAGTCAGGGAAGGAATCGGAAACAACCGGAGCAAATGCTTGGTAACTGTCTAAGTTACGGTTGGCATTGATAGTGATGCTGACATCTTGCTGTGACAGCTTGTTTATAACGTATTGAATAAGCGGAGAACCGTTGAGCTCAACAAGTCCTTTATCTTTTCCACCCATGCGGCTGGCCTGTCCGCCAGCCAAAATAACCCAACTAGTTTGCGTTGGAAGCAGCATAAATATTCTCTTGTGCTTTATCTTTCTGAATAACTTGCAGAAGCGGGGATTCGGTCAAAGTATTGTCTTTGATCCACCACTGCTTCTTACATAAATCGGTTAACGCGTTAGTTTGGTGACTGGTGATGACTAAACTCGCGCCTCTCTGAAGAAGATCTTCGGCCATAATCACCAATCTTTCAATAGATTCTTTGTCTAAAGAAGCACTTGGTTCATCCATAAGCAAGATTGACGGCTTAAGAATCCAAGCTCGTGCCATTGCAACGCGTTGACGCTCACCACCAGACAACACAGAAATGTGTTCATCTGCCAAGGTTTCTAAACCTACCATTCTCAATGCATTAATTATTTGAGCTCGCTTATCTTTTTGGCTCTCTTTGTTAAAGCGAATGCCATAAGCGACATTTTGGTACACCGAACCATCAAAAAGATAGGGGGTTTGATGCAGGTAGATAATGTCTTTGAACTTGAGCCTAGGGAATAAGATCTGCTGCCAGCTTGGTGTCGGAGACTGAATGCGGCCAGAGCTGGGCTGAATCAATCCAGACAATATTTTAAGTAGGGTCGTTTTACCCACACCATTATCTCCTTTGAGATAAATGGCATCGTTGGGGCCGATCGACAATTCGGGAATATGGAACAAAACACGCTCTTTGTAGCGCATTGAAATTTGCTGCGTTGTTATTTTTATACTCATGACAGCGTTCCTAAGTTCTTAAATAGCCTTTTCCTCTCACACTGGAAAGGAAAAAGTTAAGGGCTAATGCCAATGCTAATAACACCATACCGAGGGCGACGCCTTGAGCGAATGCGCCTTTGTGGCTTTCCATAGCGATAGCTGTTGGGATGTTTCTTGTCATCCCCATAATGTTGCCACCGACCATCATTGAACAACCAACCTCAGTGACGATACGAGAGAAGGCAGCGATAGTTGCAGCTAAAAGAGGGAAGCGCGTTTCCCAAATTAACGTACACGCCACACGAGTCGTTGATACGCCAAGCGTGCGCGCCGTTTCAACCGCTCGGCGGTCACTGGCCTGCAGAGCGCCGTGCATCATCGCGACTAGGATTGGGAAACAGATCAGCATCTGACCTAGAATCATCGCCTTTTGGGTGAACAGTAATTCCCAATCACCTAACGGGCCAGAGCGAGAGAGCATCATGTACATCAACAAACCGATAACCACGGTTGGGATAGCTTGCAGGGTGTTGATCACCGATAATAATGCCCACTTCCCGGGGAACTCGGTATAAGCCAATAAGAAAGCCATGATGATTGCAGGAATAATCACTAATGAGATGGCGGACAAAGATACGCTGAAAGATACCGCGACGATTTTCCACAATTCGTGGTCAAAACTCACTAGTAGGTTCATTGCATCAATCGTTGTTTGCCATAGGGTCATGAAGTATCTCGTGTGAATCGATAATAGGTCTTTATCGTTAATGACTGATGTTAATCATAGCTGACACAATATTATTGAGCCTATATTGGCCAGCTATTGTTTCTTTAAATGCTTCAGTTAACTGGTTAGTTAAGCGTAGTGCTAATTGGAATTAGTACTTACAACAAACCATTCTCAGCTTGTTATAAACGAATCTACGCTGACGAAAAACTACTCTGCGCTCGCTACAAACAGCTGTTTGCCATGCAGTTTAAAGTCGTTAATCAGTTTCTGACCTTTAGGGTTCACCAACCAATCACTGAATACTTTCGCTGCTTGGTAGTTAATGCTTGGGTAGCGCTCTGGGTTAACAAGGATTACTTGGTAAGGGTTGAATAGGTTCTTGTCACCTTGGAAAAGGATTTTAAGATCCAGTTTGTTTTGGTAAGCCAACCATGTGCCACGGTCTGTCATGGTGTAGCCTTGCATTTCAGACGCCATGTTCAGAGTAGGGCCCATGCCTTGACCAACACTGCGGTAGCCACCAAAGTTTGGTTCCATTTTGGTCTGTGCCCAAATGCCCATCTCTTTCTTGTGCGTGCCTGAATCGTCACCACGAGACACAAACGTCGCGTTGTTGGTTGCGATTGCTTTGAATACATCAGCTACAGCTTTTTGAGATTCAATTTTTGCTGGGTCACTTTGAGGGCCCACAATCACAAAGTCGTTGTACATCAGCTTACGAGGTAAAACGCCGTAGCCTTTTTCTACGAAATTCGCTTCAGCTTTTGGTGCGTGAGTCATTACCAAATCAACATCACCATTTTCGCCCATGCGAAGTGATTTACCGGTACCCGCAGCTAGAACATCAACCTTGATACCAGAATCTTTTTCGAACTCAGGCAATAAGTAGTCCAGTAGACCAGAGTGATAAGTACTTGTGGTTGTCGCCAACTTAATATGAGTGGTGTCTTCCGCGCTGCTAGCCGTGTAACTGACGATAGATAGAGCTGCAATAGTTAGGGGAATTGCTTTCATTATTATTATGTCCATTCTGTTATAAATGAATGACATGCCTTCAATTTTAAAGGGCTCAAAGAGGGCATGTGCATAAGACGCTAATTGTTGTAATTAGAAATCTACACCTTATAAGCAATCTTAATGCCAACAAATAATGCATCAGATTTCATTAAATTGCTGTTATTTCGGACAAAACTGAGTCTTTTACCCCGTTAAAATGAATCAAAACATGAGCTAGGACAAAATGTCGCACATTGTCCCTGTTGGAGAAAAGGTTAATTGGTACACTCTGTCCCAACTTTTCTCACCGGCTAATCATTATGTCTTTACCTAGTTCATCTGCATCCAATCTCAACCCGAACACATTGACTCAGTATCAGGCGTTTTCCGTCTTGGTGGTCGATGATGAATTGGGTATGCAGGCTATCTTAAAGAAAGCACTGGGTAAGTTCTTTGGCAAGGTGTCGAGCGCAGGATCGGTTGAAGAGGCTGAAACGCTGCGTTCGAGCGAACATTTTGATCTGATTGTCCTTGATATCAACCTACCAGGCCGCTCTGGCATTGAGTGGGAAGAGGCGTTTAACGACAACGACAAACGCGCCGATGTGATTTTCATGACGGGTTATGCCGATCTAGAGATGACCATATCCGCGCTTAAGCTTGGTGCTTCAGATTTTATTCTTAAGCCGTTCAACCTCGAACAGATGATACAAGCGGTTCTGCGTTGTATGGACAAGCGCCTTGACCAAAGAATGCAGTATGCGTTGAAGCGTGATGTTAGCCGTCATATCAAGACCGAATTGATCGGCAATTCAGACAAGACTAAACAGCTCAAATTGCTGATCAGTCAATTTGCACCGTCAAGAGCATCAGTTCTTATAGAAGGTGAGTCGGGTACGGGTAAAGAGTTAGTTGCTCGTGGTGTACATGAAGCCAGCAAGCGTAGCGGCCCATTTGTGCCAATCAACTGTGGAGCGATTGCGCCTGAGCTTTTAGAAAGCGAATTGTTTGGACATACATCAGGCGCATTTACCGGTGCGAAGAAAAACCGTGAAGGTCTTTTCCGAGTCGCGAGTGGCGGCACCTTGTTCCTTGATGAGATCGGTGAAATGCCACTGCCAATGCAAGCTGCATTGTTACGTGTGTTAGAGCAAAGAACCATTCGTCCAGTCGGTAGCGAGAAGGAAATTTCCGTTGACGTGCGAGTAGTGGCGGCGACTAACCGAAATCTTCAAGAAGAGGTCGACAAAGGGCACTTCCGCCGCGATCTGTTCTACCGACTAAATGTACTTAAGATTGATGTGGTGCCATTGAGAGAGCGCCCATCAGACCTGATTGAACTTGTTCCATACTTTACTCGTCTTTTATCGAGCGAGCTTGGCATGCCAGTTCCAAATTGGGCACATGAAGATATCTTGGCGTTGAACGAATACGAATGGCCGGGAAATATTCGTGAGCTTAAAAACTTAGTCGAACGATGCATTCTTTTAGACAAGCCACCAGCACACTATTGGCGCGAGATTAATGGTGATCCTGTTCCCGCTAGCATTTCAGTGACGGTGTCACATGGTGCGGAAATGCCAAACTTGAATAATGCAGACGCTGCCGAGGGTTATCCAAACACTTGGACACTCAAAGAAGTAGAAAAATCTCATATAGAACAGCTGGTTAGTTTTCATGATGGCAATAAATCGGCAGCTGCAAGAGATCTTGGCGTCGCACGTAAAACGCTAGAGCGTAAATACAAAGATTGGAACACGGAAGGCTCTGAATATGCCGATTAGACGTCGTTGGTGGTCAAAGTGGGCGTTCCGATTCAAAACCATGGTTCGCTACCGATTATTATTCCTAACATCAGCTCCGATCATTCTGACCTTGTGCGCGCTTGTGGCTATCACACTGTATTGGTCAATACGTTACACGTGGCAGGGCGCTCTGATTGATGTTGATGAACGCTTGGATGTTGCCGATAACAGTATTCACCTGATCCAAAATCAGCAAGCATACAACGTTCGTGCGTTCGCCGAGTCTTATAACTTTCGAACCAAACTCGCGAGTGATCTTTCACACGAAGAGCTAACTCGCTGGGTGTCTGAGAACAAATCTCGCTATGAGCTCGATTTTCTGCGCTGGCGCAGTGTCGAGAGCATGGAAAAGAAACTCGAATATCTAAACTTAACTCACAAGCCTTCATTTTTCAGTGTCTTAAGCCGTAATGAACTCAATTATCTCGATCGTGACCTCGCTAAAAAAGCGGAAGTTCCGATGCTCAACGGGCAAGAGGTCGAGACTCGCGGATTGGTAAGCCGAACCGTTGTATCCATCAAAGATGAACATGATCATGTGATTGGTTTTCTGGATGGTGGGATCTTACTGAATAACAGTACTCAACTTGTTGACCAAATCAGTAACCTTATCTATCCACAACGAGAAGGTTTTAATCGTCATATTGGTACGGTCACGGTCTTCCTTGATGATCTTCGTGTCAGCACCAACGTGCCTTTGAGCAGTGAAGACAGTGTAGGGCGCGCCATTGGTACACGTGTTTCTCACGAGGTTCACTCGAAAGTCTTGAATGAAGGTAAAGAGTGGCTAGATCGAGCGTATGTTTACGATGCTTGGTACATCACAGCTTACCAACCAATCCATGACCAGTTTAATAATGTGATCGGCATGCTTTACACCGGTTATTTGATTTGGCCGTTGATAGAAACCTACTTGACCAACCTTGGCGAAATTAGCATTACCATTGTGTTGCTGTTGTTGGCATCCGGTTTGATCGTTCACCGTGGCGCGCGTGATCTTTTCAACCCAATCGAACGCATTCATAAAGTGGTGAAGCTAGTCCAGATGGGTCAAGACAAACGAATTGGTACGCTAGGTTTAGATGATCAACACGAACTGACACTGCTCGCTAAACAGTTCGATAAGATGTTGGATCTACTGCACGAGCGTAATCAAGAGATTCAACAAGCGGCGTCTGAACTAGAGTGCAAAGTGCATTCTCGTACCGCGAGTTTGAAAGAGAAAACTGAAGAACTCGAACTGCACATCAAGCTTCTCAATCAAGCCAGAGATAAGCTGGTGGTCAATGAAAAACTAGCCGCGTTAGGTGAATTAACGGCTGGTATTGCTCATGAGATCAATAACCCAACCGCCGTGATTCTTGGCAACGTTGAACTGATGAAGTTTGAACTGGGCGATGAAGTGAGCCGTGTAGATGAGGAAGTCCACGCGATCATGGAGCAGATTGACCGAATTCGAAATATCACACGAAGCCTGCTTCAATACAGCCGTCACGGCGGCGTACAAGACGAAATTACGTGGCAACATATCAACCCAATAGTGGATGAAAGTATTACGCTCGTAAAAACAGGTGCGAAGAAGAAAGGCATTGTGTACGTATCGCAGCTGAACGCTAAAACCTCAGTCGAGGTCAATCGAAACCAATTGCTACAGATTCTGGTTAACCTACAAATGAACGCGATTCATGCAATGGACGGTCAGGGCACGTTAACCATTTCGAGTGAAGACTGGGTTGAAAATGGTGTGTCTCATGGCGCTATCGTTCATGTTCAAGATGAAGGCTGCGGTATTAAGGAAGAACAACTGAAACGTATCTTCTCGCCTTTCTATACCACCAAACGAGATGGCACGGGCTTAGGGTTGTCAGTATCTCAGAGTATCTTGAGCCAAACTGGCGGCGAGATCCGAGTTGAATCTGAGGTAGGTAAGGGAAGTTGCTTTAGTATCTATCTTCAACAGAAAGCGACACCTCAATTGCTTGTATCAAACCTATAAGTTCTAAGAACTCATTCACTGATATTATCATCTGATAATATTTCTAACGCGCTTGGGCTATTACACGAACGTTTTAGCCCAAGCACGAAAATTCCGCACTACTAATCTATCGCAAACCAAATCTCAACTCGCTGCAAATGAGGTACTCCAAGCCTCACAATCGCTCGCAGAAGACAGTCAGAAAATGGCGAACATTACAGAACACCTTACTGAGCAATTGAAATACTTTAAGGTTTAGCATCAATAGGACTATTAGCTTAAAGATAAAAAGCTCATAAAAAACACCTCCGCACTTGCGATAAGTTCGGAGGTGTTTTTATTTATGGCTAGTCATTTGCTATAAGCAACAAACGTCTAAAGCATCAAGCCTAATGCGCCGCTACTGAAATTTTCGGTGGGTTGATGTTGTGCTTCTTAAACTCTTTCATCACACGCAAAGTAATGTCGGTTTCAAACAGCTTCTCATACGCAGTATCCACAACGTAAGCCTTACAAGTTAGCTGTATTGCTAGGTAGTTATCGGTAATCGTCTGTTTAACCAAAACCGTTACAGGTTTCGGCAAGTGGATATAACGACTTGAAGACGCCGCTTCTTGAATTAGATCGCGGGCTAGGGTGATGTCTTCATCCATACCAACGTAAAACGGAATCACCACCTGCATGTCCAACGCACCGTAGTTACCACTGGTGGTCACTTCATTTAAGAACTTGTTGTTCGGAATGGTAATGATGTCATCGTTCAGGGTTCTCATTCGCACTGAACGCAAACCAATGGTAATGATATCACCGTAGTTGCCTTCGAACGTGACGCGGTCACCAACTTGAAAGGGCCTATCAATCATTACCGTGATGCCCGCGATGAATGAAGCTGCCAAATCTTTAAGCGCAAAGCCGACTGACACGGCGAGGGTACCACCAATCAAAGCCAGTATTTGGTCGTTGATTCTAAAGCTCATCATGAACACGATAAGACCGGTGCTCACATAGATGAAGAACTGAGTAAACGACTGCAGTTTTTGCAGTAGCATTCGATATTGCACGAACTGACTTCCAAAGCTGGTCACTAACGAGTTGATGAACTTAAGCAATAACCACATCGCAGCAATAACGATCATGGAGAAGAACACGCCGCTCCATCGCACAAGGCTCGCTATTTTAGAGATGTTTTCTACGTTAGCTAACTCTTCCGTCGCAAAGGTCGGGAAACTGACAGCACTTGCCAAGCCAACAAATAGTAGGATAAATAACTTCTTCATTTTACTTCACCAGTAGATGTTGACGGTCGAGAACGTTCGTAATATGGCGGAACCAGTGCTCGGAAATTCGAGCCTTTTCTTCATGCCAACCAATATAACCACGGCTTTCAAAGTAACGCAGAATGCCGGTTATCTCTGCCGTGCTCAGCTGTGTACATTCAGACAATACTTCCGGAGAAGCGATTTCCAGTTGTACGATAGAACGAAGTACAGCCAGCATAGGTTTCGGCATATTTTCCAGCTCCTGGGCTTCAGGAACATGGAACAGACGCACCACTGCTTGATCTGTCTCTTTGTTTCGGTTCAAAGAGAGTCGGAAGAAACGCAGCGCAACGGTAGGGTTGCCATCAGAATAGTGCCACAAAATTCGATAGAAACCTTGGCGTGCACGTTCTTCTTCACTCATATCATCTTGGTCCCATTGCTTAGGGACTACTAAACCATCAAAAGACAACGGCTTCTCAAGCTCCGTATTGATACGGCTATTTAGAAGTTCACCCACTTGTTTCTCTGTCCAACGCGGAAGGAAACACACCAAGTCAAACAGCAAACGTTCGCCACGCGCTCTATCCACAAATCGCCAGCTTGATTTGGCGATCGATATCACGACACGGTGGTTCTTTTTAGAACGACGCAGAAGGTTGGTTAAACGTATCAGATCAGACAAGCCGCCAACCATTGGCTTAACTAGACGTTGTGCATTATCGATCGCAATCAAGTACGTGGTCTTGCTTTTACGAAGGTGAGCCAAGATCTGAATCTCAGTCGCTTTCTCTTCCAAGCCGATGCTCACCGCTAGATGCGCTAACAGCTCTTGATAACCAGCGTAAGGGCAACTTACGTAGACAGGTTCAGCGTTAGAGACTTTGTGCAGCAGGGTATAAAGCAGCGTTGTTGCGCCCACACCACGTTCACCTGAAACAATACAGATAGCAGGGCTGTCTGACATCAAGTAGCGAGACAGTTGCTTAACCTCATCACCGGCGTAATCAATCAGCGTGCTGTCGATATTACCCGGAAGAATGTATTCATAGGTTTGATCGCCTTTGATTCGAACCAAGTTTTGCTGATTCTTGTCAAGGTCAGACTGCTTAGCCACTTCAATTCTAAACAGGTACGCCAAAGCTTGGCTAAACAGTGTGTAATTAGACAGTAAGGCCATGATGCGGTGTTGGAAGTTGTAAACACTCAACCATACGATGCCAATGGCCGTCGCCAATATATTAAGTAAGAAGGTATCCTTGCGGTTTACTGCCCAGTTCACCCATACCGGGCGATCAGAGATGTGTTGCAACGTATTGAAGACCTTCGCTCTCCATAGTCTGAGAACTGAGATCGTGACCAGCACAAACCAGAAAAACAGAGCGCTGTAAATCCAGCTGTAAATCGTACCTTTGCCTAGCGTGATACTCGATATTTGCAAAGTCACACCCGCAACGATGAAACTCCACACGTAACGACGAATAGTCGATAGACGTAGTACTATCACTTCTTGATTTGATGTACGACCTAAACGGTAGGCAAATTCCAAAATAAAGCTGATGGCAATCGAACCACCTAGAATCCACCAAGTGAAGATCTCCAGGAAAATCAAATGTTGAAGACTAGGGATACTAGAAAGCACTCTCAATGACAATGTGATGGCAATTAGCCAAGCAATCGCACGATCAGCGCGGCTGATATACCAAATCACGCGAACCAGAAAAGGAGGGTTCGTTTTCGCTTCAAGAAAGTTAATTCGAAACAGTTCAATCAAGCGGGTGCTGTTGGCAAGCCACCACACTAAACCGAAGTAGATGAATAACACTTTTAGTGAGGCACCAATCACTGGCACTGGCGAAATAAAGATGTCTTTAACGAGCGCTTTAAAGCTACGAATTTGGAAGTAAACAAGATACTCAATGTTGAGCTTGGTTAATTCCCACTCTTGCTTAAATTGAGTTACGCCGTAGGGGCCAAAACCCGTTAGGCGCTCTTTATTAGCGGAATTCGTCTGCTCTAACAGGTGTTGCTTGCTCACATTCAAGCTATTCAAAGTGACGTAACTGGTTTGAACGGCAAACCATTGATCGGCGTCGTTGTTCGCTCTGTAGGCTTTTATCTGTTGCTCGAAGGTTTTGATTTCCTGCTTTTGAACTTGTAGCACTTCAGCGAGCAATATATTGACTTGGCGTCTGTCCGACGGTTCCATAAAGAGGGGGTCGGGTAACGAATCAATTCGATCATCGAGATCAACAGCAGAATCGGATACCTGCGGCTGAGATTGTAAGTCATATTCCAAGTTGGCATGACTAGGCCAAGAGAGAATGGCCAAAGTGAGGATTAAGAAGCGCGATAGTGAACGCATAAAAGTCTCTTAGAATTATGAGGTTAGGATTACTATAGTTAGATAATCTGACTTTGTGAAATCCAACCCCGTGTCGGGGGCGAGTACTTTATTCCTGTTTCGAGCGATTTTGTCATGAAATTGTCAGGGATTAGGCTAGTATTTGAGCATCTTTATTATGTCTTCTGTTGCGTTGATCGGGTTGGCTTTTACTGTGACCAATCAGCATACGATATATTCAATGGTTGGCATGATTTGGGACGTTATATACCGCCCATTATGGTGCGCTGTTCGATATTTTGTTTTTCCTTAAAATCGACGGTTTTACGGCGATAAATAGAAAACCAAAAATGTGAGTCAGTTCAAACTATGATTTGGCTAGGTTATCACTCACTTAATGGCCAGTAATTGCAATCAATACTTGCAGTTAAAGCCCTGAACAAGTAACGTTGCGGCGTTTTTCACATTAAAAAGGTAATGGCATTGATCTCCACAGCAAATATCACCCAACAATTCGGCGCTAAGCCACTTTTCGAAAATATTTCAGTTAAGTTCGGCGAAGGCAACCGCTACGGTTTAATCGGCGCGAATGGCTGTGGTAAATCGACGTTCATGAAGATCCTATCTGGTGAACTTGAGCCAAGTGCTGGTAACGTAAGCTACGATCCAAACGAGCGCGTTGCTAAGCTAAACCAAGACCAGTTTGCTTACGAAGAATTCACGGTAATCGACACGGTTATCATGGGTCACAAAGAGCTTTGGGCTATTAAGCAAGAGCGTGACCGCATTTACTCTTTGCCAGAAATGAGCGAAGAAGACGGCATGAAAGTGGCTGACCTTGAAGTTCAGTTCGCTGAAATGGACGGTTACATGGCAGAAGCTAAAGCTGGTGAGCTTCTTCTAGCGGTAGGTATTGAAGAATCAATGCACTTCGGTCTGATGAGCGAAGTAGCACCGGGTTGGAAACTTCGTGTTCTATTGTCTCAAGTACTGTTTGCAGACCCGCATATCATGCTTCTTGACGAACCAACGAACAACCTGGACATGGACACCATCAAGTGGTTGGAAGACACGCTAAACCAACGTAACTGCACAATGATCATCATTTCGCACGACCGTCACTTCCTAAACTCTGTTTGTACACACATGGCTGACCTTGATTACGGCGAACTTCGTCTATTCCCAGGTAACTACGATGAGTACATGACGGCTGCGACTCAAGCTCGTGAGCGTCTACTGTCTGACAACGCTAAGAAGAAAGCACAAATTGCTGAACTTCAAACGTTCGTATCTCGTTTCTCTGCTAACGCATCTAAAGCGAAGCAAGCAACGTCACGTGCTAAGCAGATCGATAAGATCCAACTAGACGAAGTTAAAGCGTCTAGCCGTCAAAACCCATTCATCCGTTTCGAACAGTCTAAAGAGCTATTCCGTAACGCACTTGTGGTTGAAAACCTATCTCAAGGTTTTGAAGAAGACCTATACAACAAGTTCGACGGTATTTTCGAAGTAGGTGAGCGTGTTGCTATCATCGGTGAGAACGGTGTGGGTAAAACAACACTACTTAACACACTAGCTGGCGCTCTTGAGCCTCGCACAGGTGAGTACAAGTGGTCTGAAAACTCAAACATCGGTTACTACGCTCAAGATCACGCACACGATTTCGAGACAGACATGAACTTGTTTGATTGGATGAGCCAATGGCGCCAAGAAGGCGAAGACGAGCAAGTTGTTCGTGGCTTCCTAGGTCGTATGCTATTTGGTCAAGACGACATTAAGAAATCTGTAAAGGTTATCTCTGGTGGTGAGCAAGGTCGTATGCTTCTTGGTAAGATCATGATGCATAAACCAAACATCCTGCTAATGGATGAGCCAACAAACCACATGGATATGGAATCTATCGAAGCGCTTAACTTGGCTCTTGAGAACTACAAAGGCACATTGTTCTTCGTATCTCACGACCGTGTATTCGTAGACTCGCTTGCAACTCGTATCCTTGAAATCAAAGATGGCAAGATCAACGATTTCCGCGGTACTTACGCTGAGTTCTTGAAAGCACGCGGCTAAGCTTTAAGTTAGCCTTAGTTTTCAACTCTATGCGTTGGAAATTAAGCTATAAATTGAAAATTAAAAACGCCGTCATACTAAAAAGCATGACGACGTTTTTGTATCTAGCTAAGTTTCTATGTATTTATCCTTGATGGGTCACTAACTATTTACATCAGAACTTTACAATTAGAAGCGGTTAGTGAATCACCAATCAAACCTACGCTTTTTTCCGACTGCTGATTATTCACCTTTCACATCAAAGTCAATCTTGTCTGCACCCGTGAACACTTGGAAGCGCAAGCCTTTAGCACGAGCAATCGTTGTTATGCCGAACTTCTGCGCTAAATCTAAGCCCATTTGTGTAACGCCAGAGCGTGACAGTAGAACAGGGATTCCCATCTGCGCAACCTTAATCACCATCTCAGACGTTAAACGGCCTGTGGTGTAGAAGATCTTATCTTCACTTGTCTCTTTGTTAAGCCACATCTCACCAGCCAATGTATCAACGGCATTGTGTCGGCCAACATCTTCAACAAACGATAGAACCTTGTCGTCTTTGCAAACAGCACAGCCATGAACCGCACCCGCTTTCTTGTAGGTGTCGTTATAATGAGTCAGCGCTTCTAGAGCCGTATAGATTTCAGATTGCTTAATCTTGGTTTGAGGCACTTGGTAATCTTCCAATTGCTTCATCACGTTGCCATACATGGTACCTTGGCCACAGCCAGAGGTAACTGTCTTCTTCTTAAGCGCTTGCTCAAGTTGGCTTGTATCTTCTTTGGTGATAACCGCAGCAGAGCTGGTTTCCCAATCGATGATAATAGATTCAACCGCTTCCGGATCGGAAAGGAAGCTTTGGTTTTTCAAATAGCCTAATACTAATGACTCAGGACGAGAGCCCAATGTCATTAAGGTTACGATCTCTTTCCAGTTCAACATCACGGTAAGAGGGCGCTCACACGCGATCTGTTTCGTTAGCTTTTCGCCATATTCATCAAACACTTCAACTTCGATTGTCTGAAGAGGGTTCTCACTGGTTTTTATTATGTTTGGTTTTACCACAGTCATTTCCTACTTAATGAGATAGCGATTTTATGAGATAAGAAGTCAACAAGAGCAATAAGGCTCTCATTCATTAATGCGCTAGTTTGTTGATTCGCTATGGCCTAGATTTCGATTATCGTTCTCGAACATGCCATAGATCTGTGAATACATAGCTCTGTGAAGAACATTAGCGAATTAGCTAAAGCAAATCTTATTCCAAAATAACGGGGATTGATGGAAACATGAAGCATTAGATTAAAATAGCGCAAAATATGAGAGTTCACCGGGTGGAGTTGTCTGAAATAACCAGTATCGACTAACGTTATAGTGACAACTTGATAACGAACGCTATAGATACGCTCTCGCAGTTAATCCGTATTGGCGTGTTTATTGCTTTATGGGGTGTATATGAATGCACACAGTACAAAATGTCCTAAGTGCATTCAGACCAAAGAAAATCAATTGGGTGAAGTATGTCTGAGATAAAAGAATTCAAAGAACAATATGAAAAAACAGAAGCAGCTTGGCCAATCGGTGTCCAAAGAATAGAGAAAGAGATCAAAACTGGCATTTGGGTAACAACTCAATGGGAACTCATCGGTTTTGAATTATCACCTGAACATGAAACCCCAGACGTATGTTTGCTTCAGTTGCACAAAGACGAACGTACCGACTACCGCTTCAATCTAAGCTCTCAGCAACCTAAGCTATTCTTAGTTATGGATAATGTTGACTCCGGTAAACCTATTATTCAATTACTGACAGCATCACAAACAGTCGCAGGCCAATACATGGACGGAGATAACCAAGTATTGTCTTACGACATGCCATTGCCTGTACAAGCTTGGATGGAAGCATTCATCGGTCGTCATGGCGAGTTATTAGAAGCAAGACGTAAGAAACGTAAAGGCGCGGGTCGATCAAATGGCAACTAACTTTTTTAGCCGTTGGTCTCAACGAAAGCTTGATGAATCAACCGACCAACCTTTAGAAGCGCAACAAACGCTTGAGGAAACTGAGCTTACTTCCGCAAAGACTTCGTTTGCTGCTTCATCTATAGACGCAGAAACATCGGAGTCACTAGAACGTGGAACTTTGGAAAAAGAGTCTCCAGAACACGCTGTCGATTCTCAAACTATTGACTCTCAGGAGATAGCATCAGAAACGACTGAAGACTTGTCTGTTGCTCAATTATTGGTGTCAGAAGCTTCAGAAAGCGTAAAAAAAGCGGCATTGCGTAAATTATTCCTCTCAGAAGAATTCAACGTTCGTGATGGTTTAGATGATTACGACGACGATTACAGTAATTTGAAGTCTCTTTCTGAAGGGGTTGCGGAAACCTTGCGTGATTGGGTTAAAGACAAAACGGAAGAAGAAACTGCGCCAGAAGAAGAGCAAATCATTGATAATAAAGACGAAGGTGAAGTTTTAGAAAATTCTGAAAGCGATCTTGAGGTATCTGATAATAAACTTGAAACGTCAGAAAGTGCCGAAATAACCGAACAAGAAAAAGAACTGTATAAAAACACAGTATCGGATAATAACGCTACAATGTCAGACGAAGCAGACCTGAAAGAGGTGGGACAAAATATACCACACAAAGAATAGGTACATTTTGACTAAACACTCAATGAACCGCTTGCGACAAAATGTCCCAAGCGGTTTTTTTATACGCACAATAAACGTTATATAGGATTAAATCACTGAAATATAAGGCATATTAAATTGGCATGGCATTTGCAAAATAACGTTCATTATCAACTTTTTTGTAGATAGACGAGTTCACGGTCTGACGAACGACACACTGGCTAAAGGGTTAGTTGTTAACGGATTACTCAGCAAGTTCTCTCTCGCTTACTACAATAAAGGTTGAACAGATTATCCATGTCCAAAGATGGAACTGAGCAATGCTTAAACAATTATTAGAACAAGCAAATTCAAATAACGCTAAAGCAAGACTGTATGCATTTGAAAATACAGTTGAGTTAACAAATCTGATTCCACCTACTGTTAGCTACGAAAGCGGCGGTAATACACTTGTTATTGGTCCAACTGCGATCATTGAAAGTGCTGCGGCTCAATTACCTCAGTTAACAAGCCTAACACTGCTTTCGACAGATGGTGTGAAGGCAACGAATACTGAGTCAGAGCTTTACTACGCAAATGCTGTTCAGGTTTCAGGGTTCCTTGGTACGTTCGAAGTTCTAATCGAAAACAAAGGCCGAACCAATAACCTTGCAAAAGTAGCAATCAATCATGACTGTTTTGATGTGGTTTTGGACTTATGTCTGAATAGCTGCATGACTGAAGAAGTGCCTGTTCCTGGTTATTACCCAGTAGGTCGTGGTTATCCAAAACTGGCTGAAGCGTTAGAAGAAATTCCTACGTTAATGGGCGCGTTTGATAAGCCTAAGTTCTTCCGTTTGGACACAGACCTATGTGCACACAGTTCTCGTGGTGTTAAAGGTTGTGAGCGTTGTGTTGATGCTTGTCCTGCTGGTGCACTTTCAAGTGAAGGCTCAGATAAGACGGGTCATAAGATCGAGATTAACCCTTACCTATGTCAAGGCGTGGGTACTTGTGCAACGAGCTGTCCGACAGAAGCTATCTCTTACGCATTACCTAACCCTGACGATACTCAAAAATTCATTGAACGTACGCTAGCTAACTACGAGCAAGCGGGTGGTCTGGATCCAATCGTACTTATCTGTAGCTCACGTCATGAGACTTACAACGTGATGGCTCTTAAAGCGCTACCAGATAACGTGATTCCAATTGTCGTAGAAGAACTGCCATCTATTGGTATCGATACTTGGTTTGCAGCTTTAGTTAATGGCGCAACTCAGGTTCTGTTTGCCGCATCTCGCTTTATGCCAGAAACGATCATTCGTGTTCTGAATAACGAAGTAGGGATTGCTCAAGAACTACTAGATCAAATCGGTATTCCAAAAGAAACCATCGATATTCTGTACTTAGAATCTCTACGTGAATGTCCTCCAACACTTTGTGTGGATTCATTCGACCTTGCACTTGGCGATCTTCAAGGCAACAAGCGCCAACGTCTATTTACAGCACTTGATGCGATGTCTTCAGCTCGTATTCCTGTTGAAAATATTGTTGAGCTTCCGTCAAACGCACCTTACGGCAACGTTTCGTGTGATAGCAAAGATTGTACGTTATGTATGAGCTGTGTGGCTGTGTGTCCGACACGTGCACTTCATACCGACGGGGCTTCTCCATCACTTAAATTTGTAGAACAAGACTGTATTCAATGTGGCTTGTGTGAAAAGGCATGTCCTGAAAATGTTCTGACTCTTACGCCTCGTATGAACTGGGTAAAAGAAGAACGTCAAAAAGCAGTTGTGATTCATGAAGAGAAAGCTGCGGAATGTGTACGTTGCCATAAACCATTCGCACCTCAGTCTATGATTGACATGTTACAGAACAAGTTACGCGGTCACTCTCACTTTTCAGATGAAGCAGCGATTAATCGTATTGCTATGTGTGAAGACTGCCGTGTGGTGGATATGTTCGATTCAATGGCTCAAGACCCATTGAAACAATTGAAATACTAGGAGTTAGCCTTGGAAACGAATTTGGATCAGGCACAAGAACAGACACTAAGAACTGAGATCTATTTGGTTCTATCCGCACTGTTTCGCAGCGCACCTTCTGAAGAGGTGATCGACTTTCTAAAAACACTCGATATTGAAGCGTCTGAAAGCGCAATGCAAAAGGCTTGGATTGCCATTCAACAAGCGGCAACAGAATCAAACCGTGAAGCTCTTGAAGACGAATATCAAGATTTGTTCATCGGTATTGGGCGTGGAGAAGTCGTTCCATTTGGTTCTTGGCATCGCACTGGCGCCATGATGGAAAAACCATTGGCAGAGATTCGTCATGACTTAGAGCTTTTAGGCATTGAGCGTGACGATCAAGTGAAAGAGCCGGAAGATCATATCGCAGCACTGTGTGAAGTGATGGCGATGCTAACGGCTGAAGAAGAAGCACTGCAACAGGCGGTATTCAATAAGCACCTTGGCCCTTGGTTTAACTCTTTCACGCGTCAGCTTGAAGGGGCAGAAAGCGCGAACTTCTACAAATCGGCCGCTCAACTGTGTGAAGCATTCTTAACGTTAGAACAAGTGCGTTTTAGCGTGAATACAAAAAGCAGTAAGCACAAATTAAAGATTGATGTGAAAAACGTCACTGATTACGAGTAATCGAGCAGTACGCGATTATATCGATAGAGGGGCATTAAGCCTCCAAAAAAAGATCTACCGTAAGGTAAGGAAGCAATGATGAAAGATAATAAAGATATAAATACAAGCCGTAGGGATCTACTCAAAGGCTTGACGACTGCAGCCGTTGCTGGTGCCGTTGTCGCTGGTACAACTAAAGTGGCAACCGCTTCAGAAACTGTTGAAATTTCGACAGAAGACGTGAAGAAGACAGGGTATCGTGAGACGCAACACATTCGCGATTACTACGACACACTTTAGGAGATAACGGATGAAACTTGTCAAACGCTCCGATAGTGTGAGCAAAGAAACCAATCAGCTAGGTGTGTCTCGACGTGCCTTCATGAAAAACACTTCATTAGCTGCTGGTGGCGCAGTGGTAGGCGCAAGTCTATTTGCACCAGGTATGATGAAGAAAGCACAGGCTAAATCAGTCGATCCAGAATCGAAAACAGAAGTGAAACGTACTATCTGTTCTCACTGTTCTGTGGGTTGTGGTATCTACGCTGAAGTTCAAAATGGCGTATGGACAGGTCAAGAGCCGGCATTCGATCACCCATTCAACGCTGGTGGACACTGTGCGAAAGGTGCAGCACTTCGTGAGCACGGCCACGGTGAACGTCGTCTTAAGTACCCAATGAAATTGGAAGGCGGTAAGTGGAAGAAGCTTTCTTGGGAACAAGCGATTGAAGAGATCGGTAACAAAGCGCTAGAACTTCGTAAAGAGTCTGGCCCTGATTCAGTTTACTTCCTAGGTAGTGCGAAACACAGTAACGAGCAAGCTTATGCATTCCGTAAGATGGCTTCGCTTTGGGGCACCAACAACGTTGACCACCAAGCACGTATTTGTCACTCAACCACAGTAGCCGGTGTTGCGAACACTTGGGGTTACGGTGCAATGACAAACTCGTTCAATGACATGCACAACTGTAAATCGATGCTGTTCATTGGTTCAAACCCAGCAGAAGCTCACCCAGTAGCGATGCAACACATCTTGATCGCGAAAGAGAAGAACAACTGTAAGATCGTTGTTGCGGATCCTCGTCGTACGCGTACTGCTGCGAAATCAGATCACTACGTTTCTCTTCGTCCAGGTTCTGACGTTGCGTTTATCTGGGGTGTGTTATGGCACGTCTTTGCAAACCAATGGGAAGACAAAGAGTTCATTAAACAACGTGTATTCGGCATGGACGAGATCCGTGAAGAAGTCGCGAAGTGGAGCCCAGCTGAAGTTGAGCGCGTTACTGGCGTAAGTGAACAAGACGTATACCACACCGCGAAACTACTTTCTGAAAACCGTCCGGGTTGTATCGTTTGGTGTATGGGTGGTACTCAGCACACGACTGGTAACAACAACACACGCGCTTACTGTGTACTTGAGCTTGCGCTAGGCAACATCGGTAAATCAGGCGGCGGTGCAAACATCTTCCGTGGTCACGATAACGTACAGGGCGCAACTGACCTTGGCGTACTGTCAGACACACTTCCAGGCTACTACGGCTTGTCTGAAGGTTCTTGGCGTCACTGGTCAAAAGTTTGGGATATCGACTTTGACTGGGTGAAAGGCCGTTTCGACGACAACGCATACGGCGGTCAAAAACCAATGAACAGTGCAGGTATTCCTGTATCTCGTTGGGTTGATGGCGTACTTGAAGACAAAGACAAGATTCGCCAACGCGAAAACATCCGTGCCATGTTCTACTGGGGTCACGCGGTGAACTCTCAGACTCGTGGTCCAGAGATGAAAAAAGCGATGCAGAAGCTGGATATGATGGTTATTGTTGACCCATACCCAACGGTTGCAGCGGTAATGAATGATCGTACCGACGGCGTTTACCTGCTACCAGCAACGACTCAGTTTGAAACCTACGGCAGTGTAACGGCGTCAAACCGTTCTCTACAGTGGCGTGACAAGGTTGTTGATCCTCTATTCGAATCTAAACCTGACCACGAAATCATGTACCTGCTTTCTAAGAAGCTTGGTTTCTCTGATCAGCTGTTCAAAAACATCCGTGTTGAGAACAACCAACCACTGATTGAAGATATTACACGTGAATTCAACAAAGGTATGTGGACAATCGGCTACACAGGCCAAAGCCCTGAGCGTTTGAAAGAACACCAACAGAATTGGCACACATTCCACAAAACGTCTCTAGAAGCAGAAGGCGGTCCAGCAAATGGCGAGACTTACGGTCTACCTTGGCCATGTTGGGGCACACCAGAGATGAAACATCCGGGTACACACATCCTTTACGATACGTCTAAGACGGTTGCTGAAGGTGGTGGTAACTTCCGTACTCGTTTTGGTGTTGAGTTTGAAGGTCAAAGCCTACTGGCAGAAGACAGCTACTCGAAAGGCTGTGAGATCAAAGACGGCTACCCAGAGTTCAGTGACAAACTACTGAAACAACTGGGTTGGTGGGATGATCTAACTGCAGAAGAGAAAGCGGCTGCTGAAGGCAAAAACTGGAAGACTGACGTTTCAGGTGGTATCCAACGTGTGGCAATTAAACACGGCTGTATCCCATTTGGTAATGCGAAAGCACGTGCGATTGTTTGGACATTCCCAGACCGTGTACCACTGCACCGTGAGCCACTTTACACGCCACGTCGCGACCTAGTTGCTGATTACCCAACGTGGGACGACAAAGAAGCTATCTTCCGTGTTCCTACGCTTTACAAGTCGATTCAAGAGCAAGACAAATCTGGCGAATACCCGATTATCCTGACCTCTGGTCGTTTGGTTGAGTACGAAGGTGGTGGTGAAGAAACCCGTTCTAACCCTTGGCTAGCAGAACTACAGCAAGAGATGTTTGTTGAAGTGAACCCGAAAGATGCAAACGACATCGGCTTTAAAGACGGTGACGATGTTTGGGTTGAGGGTGCAGAGAAGGGCCGTATTAAGGTGAAAGCGATGGTTACACGTCGTGTGAAACCGGGTCTGGCATTCATCCCATTCCACTTCGGTGGTAAGTTCCAAGGCGAAGATTTGCGTTCTAAATACCCAGAAGGCACTGATCCTTACGTTATTGGTGAAGCTGCTAACACAGCAACCACATACGGTTACGACCCTGTCACGTTGATGCAGGAAACGAAAGTAACCCTTTGTAATATTCGTAAAGCGTAAGGAGTCTTAAAATGGCTAGAATGAAATTTCTTTGTGACACCAAGCGTTGTATCGAATGTAACGGTTGTGTCACTGCATGTAAGAATGAAAATGATGATGCTCTGGAATGGGGTATTCAACGTCGTCGCGTTGTGACACTGAACGATGGCGAACCAGGTGAAAACTCTATCTCAGTAGCGTGTATGCACTGTACTGATGCCCCTTGTATGGCAGTTTGCCCGGCAGACTGTTTTGAACATACGGAAGACGGCATCGTACTTCACAATAAAGATCTGTGTATCGGTTGTGGTTACTGCTTGTTTGCTTGTCCGTTTGGCGCACCTCAATTTCCTAAACAGGAAGCCTTTGGTGAGCGCGGTAAAATGGACAAATGTACCTTCTGTGCTGGCGGCCCAGAAACAGAGCCAGGTTCTGTGGAAGAACGTCAGAAGTACGGTGCGAACCGTATTGCTGAAGGCAAGCTACCAATGTGTGCTTCTTTATGTTCGACCAAAGCACTGCTAGCGGGTGATGCAGAGAAAGTCTCTGATGTATTCCGCCAGCGTGTTGTTGAACGTGGTGCGAAGGGTGCAGGCTGGACAGACGGCAATGACCTTTCTTACGATGCGATGAAGAGCTAGTTAGGAGAGACATATGCTTACAATGTTTAAGCGTCTCTTCCTTGTTGTGCTGCCAATGTTGGCAGCACTAACAATGCTGTCTCCTTTGAGTCATGCATCTGAGACGAACTCATCACAAACTCAATCGAGCTCTGCTGAAAGAGAAATCACACAACTTGCTGGCGCTGATTTTTGGCGACAAGTAAGAAACGGTGAAGAAGGTTACACCACATCTCAATCGGCTGAGCACGGTGTGTTGATCAGTACCCCAGGTCAAGCGTGGTACATATTGAAAGAGAAGTGGATGTCACCAGCCGGTGCTGTCGCTATCTTTGGCAGTATTGCTTTCGTTACTCTAATGTACGTTGTGATTGGCCCATTAATGCTGAGTGCGCCAAGAACAGGCCGTAAGATCAAACGTTGGTCTCGACTAGACCGTGCCTTGCACTGGAGTATGGCCTTTACCTTCTTAACACTGGCGTTCAGTGGTTTGATGTTGGTTTACGGTAAGCACTTCTTGAAGCCGTACATTCCAACAGACCTTTGGGGCTTCATCGTTCTATTGGCGAAGCAATACCACAACTACATCGGCCCGATTTTCTATGTGCTGTTGATGGCTGTTCTCATCAAGTGGTGGCGCAAGTCTATTTTCAAGATGGTCGATGTACAGTGGTTCATGAAACTGGGTGGTATGGTCGGGAAACATAAAGGTTCTCATCCATCTGCAGAGTTTTCGAACGCGGGTGAAAAAGCACTGTTCTGGCTATTGATTGTTATGGGTAGTGTGGCTGCGATCAGTGGCTTGGTTTTAGACTTCCCAATCTTCGGTCAAACCCGTCGAGATATGGAGCTCTCAAACCTAGTCCACATGTTGGCTGCTTTGATCCTTATCTGTGGTTTCGTGTTCCACATCTACATCGGCTTGTTCGGTATGGAAGGGGCACTAGAAGGCATGGTAACAGGCGAAGTTGATGAGACTTGGGCTAAAGAGCACCATGATCTTTGGTACAAAGAAGTGATGGAACAAGAGAAAAACGGCGTTGAACAAAGCGCTAACGCAGCAACAGAGAAAACGGAAGGGGTGAATAAGAATGAACAAACCTCATAAAGGTATTTGGGTCGCTTACATACTAAGCTGCTTTACGCCATTTACTTGTCTTCTCTCTGGTGTGGTTGCCATCATCTACGCGGGCTATCGTTTAGATAAAGGCGAAGATGGTGAAGTAGTGGATACCCATTACTACGGCTTGATTCGCTCGTTCTTCTTGAACTTGACGTTCTTTGTTGTACTTATCGTGACAGTAGCGACCTCTAATGGCGTGTTGATCGGTGTGAACGATTACTGGTATCAAAATCATATTATCGATGACATCGCTTACTACATACCGTATGTAGGCATGTTGTTCGGTGGTGTTGCGATTGTGGTTTGGTTTATTCGTATGTATCAAGGTATGCAGCGTTTAAGTCAAAACCTACCGCAAAACCCGACAACAGGTCCAAACTTGTAGTCGAGTATCGGCTCACTAGATAGCGAATTATCTAGCACAATAGTCCTTTTGAAAGCCCAATGATTTCGGTCATTGGGCTTTTTGTTTCTAATCAGCAACGAAACTTAATGAAGCATAGTATTGACCGCTTCAATATGGTGCAACTCCCTTAATTGGTGCAATTCTTGTTTCCATTTTCACGCTCATTAAGAACCAAGAAAGTGCACCGATAAATTTATTATCAATTAATCAGTAAGTTAAAAGCAAAAACTGTTGCACGAAAATTACACCACACACTTGGAACGCATCTTGCGTTCACTGTTGAGTCTTTAATTAATTACAACATTGAATCGCACGATATCAGTGCAAATCAAATAAAGCGAAGGAGAATGCTTTAATGAGTGAAACGGTGACTCAAGTTCATAGTGCAGTACAAACCCTTACCCAAAGTTCAGATACTTTATTCCTATTACTCGGCGCCATCATGGTTTTCTTGATGCACGCTGGCTTTGCATTTCTAGAAGTCGGTACCGTTCGAAAGAAGAACCAAGTCAACGCGCTGGTTAAGATCCTTTCCGACTTTGGTGTCTCCGCCATTGCTTACTTCTTTATCGGTTACTGGGTTGCTTACGGTGCACACTTTTTTGCAGACGCAGAAACACTTTCGCAAGGCAACGGATATGAACTGGTTAAGTTCTTCTTCCTAATGACATTCGCAGCGGCAATTCCTGCGATTGTTTCTGGTGGTATCGCAGAGCGTGCTCGTTTCTATCCAATTTTGATTGCGACACTGTTTACGGTTGGTTTCATCTATCCATTTTTTGAAGGCATCATTTGGAACGGCAACTTTGGATTCCAAGATTGGCTAGAAGGTCAGTTTGGTTACGTGTTCCATGACTTCGCAGGCTCGGTAGTGGTTCACGGCGTAGGTGGTTGGATTGCTTTGGTCGCAGTTTACTTCTTAGGGATGCGTAAAGGTCGAATCCGTGCAGGCAAACACACCAACTTCGCACCATCGAATATCCCATTCTTAGCACTAGGCTCTTGGATCTTATGTGTGGGTTGGTTTGGCTTTAACGTGATGTCAGCTCAAGCGATCAATGGCATCAGCGGTCTCGTGGCAATGAACTCTCTCATGGCCATGGTTGGCGGTATTCTTGCGGCTCTAATTGCAGGTAAAAATGACCCGGGCTTCATCCACAATGGTCCTTTGGCTGGTCTCGTCGCTATCTGTGCGGGCTCAGATTTGATGCACCCACTTGGCGCTTTGGTGACGGGCGGTGTGGCAGGTGCGCTGTTTGTTTACCTATTTACTTATATGCAAAACAAAACACAGATCGATGATGTACTGGGTGTATGGCCTCTACACGGCGTATGTGGTGCCTGGGGTGGCGTTGCTGCTGGTATCTTCGGCCAACAAGCTTTCTGGGGTCTAGGCGGCGTGAGCTTTGCTTCTCAGTTGATTGGTACAGTCGCAGGTGTTGCTGTTGCTTTCGTCGGCGCGTTAATCGTATACGGTGTGTTGAGCAAACTAACAGGCCTACGCTTAAGTGAAGAAGATGAATTCAACGGTGCGGATCTTTCTATCCATAAGATCTCTTCTATCAACGAAGACTAACGTTGTTCACTTGGTGGGGTAAAGCACATCAAGTAGACAACTGTTGAACAGAACTAAGCGGCTTCGGTCGCTTTTTTGTTTCTATGGATAGCAAAACAGAGAATTTGAGTAACAACAACCACAACTATCAAGCGAGTTATGTCACAAATAGCCAATGAATTCAGTTGCCTAAGACTATGGTCTAATCCCCAAAACTATTGTTGGAATTTGAACAGTGCTAAGCTGTTACAAAGTGACATATCTAAAAGGACGTTATATGCATTTCCCATATCGAAATATCGTAATTCTTACTGGCGCTGGCATCTCTGCAGAGTCGGGGATACAAACATTCCGAGCACAAGACGGGCTATGGGAAAACCACAAAATCGAAGATGTAGCGACGCCTGAAGGGTTCGCAAAAGATCCTGACTTGGTACAAGCCTTCTATAACAAGCGTCGTCACGGCCTGCAAAGTGAGAGCATTCAGCCCAATTCAGCCCACAAGGCGCTAGGAGAGCTCGAAGACAAGCTTGATGGCAAAGTTACCATCATTACTCAAAACATCGACAATTTGCACGAGAGAGGCGGTAGCAACAACATTATTCACATGCATGGTGAACTTTTAAAAGCGCGTTGCAGTGAATCCAATCAAGTTGTAGAGCACAAAGGCGATATTGAAACGGGTGAACTTTGTCATTGCTGCCAAATCCCTGCACAAATGCGTCCACATATTGTTTGGTTTGGCGAAATGCCACTAAGAATGGGCGACATTTATTCCGCACTGGAAGAAGCGGATCTGTTTATCTCTATCGGAACTTCAGGTGTTGTTTATCCAGCGGCAGGCTTTGTTCACGATGCGAAAATGCATGGTGCACATACTATCGAGATAAACCTCGAACCAAGTGCGGTTGAAAGTGAATTTGAAGAGAAGCGCTACGGCAAGGCGAGTATCGAGGTGCCTAAACTGGTTGGCGAGTTATTATGTACAGAGAAAGGTTCTTTAACGGCCTAAGCCTTGTCTTTAATAACACACATCAGTTTCTGAATCTGAAAAAATAAAGCGGCTTACGCCGCTTTATTTACTTAACTTCTTAACTAACAATAACTTAGTTGTTTACTTTAAGTTTTTGGAAGTACTCGTCATAAATAACGCTCGCTTCACCAACTTCATCTTGCCACACACCGTTATCCATCACTGATTGTGGTGGGAAAACGTTCTTGTCTTCAGCAAATTCTTTAGGAAGAAGAGGGTAAGCGGTTTTAACTGGTGTCGGGTAACCGATCTCTAGAGCAATTTTCGCAGCGTTCTCTGGGCGAAGAAGGAAGTCGATCATCTTATGAGCCGCTTCAGTGTTCTTAGCGCCTGCTGGAATTGCTAGGCTGTCCATCCAGAAGATAGCGCCTTTTTCTGGCCAGATAATGTCAATCGTTGCGCCTTCTTGGCGTGCCATGTAAGCAGAACCATTCCAAAGCATACCAAGAGACACTTCACCTGCTAGGTAAGGGTTCGCTGGGAAATCTGAGTTAAATACCAATACGTTTGGCATTAGCTTACGAAGTTCTTCGTAGGCTTCTTTGATTTCTTCAGGGTTAGTCGTGTTTGGAGAGTAGCCCAGTTTAGATAGAGCGATATGGAAAACCTCACGAGAGTCATCCATCATCATCAGTTGACCTTCCCATTGCGTATCCCACAGATCGCCCCAGTTTTTAACTGAAGACTTGTCTAGCATGTCTGAGTTGATACCAATACCCGTCGCACCCCAGATGTATGGGATTGAGTAGTTGTTATTTGGGTCAAATGGCTTGTCTAAGTAATTTGGATCCAAATCTGCAAAGTGGCTTAGCTTGGTTTTATCAAGCTCTTGAAGCATGCCTTCTTTACGCATCTTAGAAACGAAGTAAGTAGAAGGAACCACTAAGTCGTAACCCGTACCTTGAGTTTTTAACTTAGCGTACATGCTTTCGTTAGACTCATAAGTTGAGTAGTAGACTTTAATGCCCGTCTCTTCTGTGAAGTCTTCTAGTACTTCATTTGGAATATATTCAGACCAGTTGTAAAAATACAGTTCTTGGTCAGCTGCGAAAGAGGGTGTAGAAAGTAAAGTAGCAGCACACAATGCGCCGGTATACAGTGTTTTTTTCATTACTGTTCCGTTCATTTGTTTGATTTGGAGCTGGGTAGTGAACCCAAGGTAAAGGATTTCGAAAAATCGCGCTATATTATAGCAGCGATATCAATGAATAGGCAGCCTAAGCTGCCTATTCATTGATATTCTTATTTTTAACTTATTGATTATCTACGTTGACCTGTTAAGTAAACTGGTTACTTAGCCACAGTTAGATAATAAGCTAAATTACTGACCTGCTTTAAGTTTCATGAAGTAATCTTCGTACTTCACTGTCTTATCGCCAACCGCAGCTTGCCATTCAACACGATCAAGGTCTTCTTGCGATGGGAATAGCGCAGGGCTATCTTTGAACTTCTCGTTAGACGCTTTAACGGCCGTTAGGTAGCCTGTGTCACGAGAAATTTGCTCAGCAATTTCAGGGCGAAGTAGGAAATCAATCATCTTATGAGCTGCTTCTACGTTTACCGCACCAGAGCTAATCGCAAAGTTATCAACCCAACCGATACCGCCTTCTTTAGGGAAAACCAGTTTGATTGGTAGACCTTCGTTTTGCGCTGCAGCAGCAGAACCGTTCCACAGCATACCAAGACCCACTTCACCAGACATGTAAGGCGCGCCTGGGTTGTCCGAGTTAAATACTAGAACGTTTGGCATAAGCTTTTGTAGCTCAGCGTACGCTTCGTCGATCTCTTTTTCGTTGGTTGTGTTACCAGAGTAACCTAACTTACGCAGTGCGATGTGGAACACTTCACGAGTGTCGTCCATCATCATCAGTTGACCTTCAAGCTCTGGCTTCCATAGATCAGCCCAGCTTTGGAAATCTTCTGGATCGTACATGTCAGTGTTAACAGCAAGACCTGTGATCGCAACTACGTGTGGAATAGAGTAGTCGTTGCTTGGGTCGTAGGGCTTATCTAGATAGTTAGTATCTAGATTCTTGAAGTTGTTCAGCTTAGTTTTGTCGATCTTTTGTAGCATACCTTCGTCACGCATCTTAGATACGAAGTAAGTCGACGGCACAACTAGGTCATAGCCTTTGTTGTGTGTTTTTAGCTTTGCGTACAGGGTTTCGTTCGACTCGTAAGTCGAGTAGATCACCTTGATACCAGTTTCATCAGTGAACTGTTCTAGAATCTCACTGTTGATGTAAGGTCCCCAATTCATGAATACCAATTCTTTGTTATCTTTTGCAAATGATGGTGCAGATAACATTGAAAGCGCACATGCACTACCAGCTAATAGAGTAGCCCATTTTTTCATTGACGTTAGCTCCAAACTAAACGTTGCCCGAAGGCAGTAGATAGAAAAACAGAATGGCAATTTACCATTCTGTTTATGATTAACACTTTTTTTGAACTTGAAGTCTCTTAACTTCTTAATCAAGCCAGTCTCTATATAGAGTAGGAGACTTACTTGATTTTTTCTCTCGCTAATGACTGAGAAATGATCACCAGTATTAACGACACCACTAACATCACTGTTGCTAGGGCGTTTACCTCAGGAGAGATACCCACTTTAACCATTGAGTAAATCTTCAGTGGTAAGATTTCATACGTTGGGCCGGTTACGAAAGAGCTAATGATGACATCGTCCAAAGACAGAGTGAAGCTCAATAACCAACCCGCAGCAACCGCTGGCTTAGCAAGAGGCAGAATGATCTGTTTTAGAATCGTCCATTCACTTGCACCTAAGTCTTTTGCTGCTTCTAGCATCTTCACATCAAAGCCATTCAAGCGACTGTATACCGTTACTACAACAAACGGTAGACAGAAGGTAATGTGAGCAGCAAGTAGGGTAAAGAACCCAAGTTGAACACCCATTACCAAGAATAGCGCAAGAAGCGAAATCGCCATTACGATATCTGGAGACATCATTACGATGAACAGCATGCCATTTACGATGCCTTTACCTTTAAATTGGTAACGGAATAGGGCTACTGCTGTAAGGCTCCCGACAATCGTTGCGGCTGTTGCTGAGAACACCGCTACGTTGATCGAGTGCCACGCAGCCTGCATTAGGCTGTCGTTGTTAATAAGCGCGTCATACCATTTAGTGGTGAAGCCACCCCATTTCATACCAAACTTATTGGCATTAAACGAGTTAGCGATCAATACGATAATAGGTAGGTATAGAAAGCCGTATACCAGCGCCATAAAGCTGAACTTAACTGTGCGCCCCATTAGTCTAGCTCCACTTTCTTGTTCAATAGCTTACCTGCTCGGTAGTAGGCATACAGCATCACAGCCATTGCCATGGTCAGTGCGATACTCGTCGCTGCGCCAAACGGCCAGTCTCGAGCGTTGAGCACTTGGCTCTTAATCACGTTACCAATCAATAGGTTCTTAGCTCCGCCTAATAGGTCAGAGATGTAGAACATACCTAACGCTGGCAGTAGCACTAACAAACAGCCGCCAATAATGCCCGGCATTGTTAGTGGTAGTACCACTTTCAATAGCGTTTGCAGTTTGTTCGCACCTAAATCTTTAGCCGCTTCTAAATACGTATCGTCCAGTTTTTCAATCGCTGAATACAGCGGAAGAATCATAAACGGAAGTAGGATGTACACTAAACCGATCATTACTGCGGTTTCTGAGTACATGATACGTAGCGGTTTATCAATGATATCTAACGCCAACAAGCTTTTGTTCAAGACACCTTGCGTACCCAGTACAATTTTTAATCCGTATGTACGAATCAAAGAGTTCGTCCAGAATGGTACTATCACTAGGAACAACATGATTGGACGCCACTTCGCCGGCATTTTTGCCACGATGTAAGCGAATGGGTAACCAATAATCAAACAAAGTAGGGTTGCGACAATTGCCATATAGAAAGAGTGCATCAACACTTTAAAATACAGCGGGTCAGCCAAACGCACGTAGTTATCGAGAGTGAAGGTCATCTCGATCAAGTTCGCTTCATCACGAGTTAAGAAGCTAGTACCAATGATCATGATGTTTGGAATCATCACGAACAACACTAACCAACCTGTGATTAAAGCAACAATTGCGTTTTGTAAATTAAACTTCTTGCTCATCTTCTAATACCACTTCCCAGCTCTCAACCCAAGTTACTGCAACTTTTTGGCCCAGTGAGTGATCAACATCAGGGTCATCTTCGTTGAAGAATTCGCTAACCATGACACGCATACCAGATTCAAGTTCTACGACTGAATCTAATGTCATGCCTTTATAGGTTCGCTCGACAATGTGGCCAACAATACCGCGTTGCTCTGACTCTTTAATTTCTTCGATTCGAAGATCTTCAGGGCGAAGCAATACTTGCAGTTTTTGACCCGGTGTTACGTCTTTATCGTGATAGATAATGGACTCTTCACCTTCGATTGTCGCAACAATGCGTTTTTCATCTTGACGAGATTTCGCTGTCGCTTCGAATACGTTAATTTCACCAATGAAACGCGCTACAAATAGGTTCTTAGGCTCTTCGTAGATCTCTCTTGGTGTTCCGTCTTGTTCAATCACGCCATCACGCATAACAATAATACGGTCAGACATAGACAGCGCCTCTTCTTGGTCATGCGTTACAAAAATGAACGTGATACCAAGTTGGCGTTGTAATTGTTTCAGCTCGATTTGCATCTGTTTACGTAGTTTGTAATCCAGAGCAGATAGAGATTCATCCAACAAAAGAACTTTAGGCTTATTAACGACAGCACGAGCGATTGCGATACGTTGCTGTTGGCCACCAGATAGCTGGTGTGGCTTTCGTTGTGCCATTTGTTCTAGGCGCACCATTTTCAAAGCATCCATTACACGAGGTTCAATCTCGCTGTTTGGAACTTTCTGCATGCGTAAGCCAAATGCCACATTGTCGAAAACGGTCATATGCGGGAATAGGGCATAGCTTTGGAATACAGTGTTTACATGCCTTTGTTCAGCAGGAACTTGGGTTACGTTTTGTTCAGCTAATAGTATTTGACCACTATCTGCCGTTTCAAAACCCGCAATCATTCTTAGCACGGTTGTTTTACCACAACCTGATGGGCCTAAAATCGTGAGAAACTCACCATGATTTACGTTTAAATCCAGATTGCCGATGACTTCCTTACCATCGAAACTTTTACTGATGCCAGTTAGCTGTACTACTGGCTTTCCTACTGATTTTTTAGCGTTCAACGTCTGTTTTTCTCCACCTTGGTTCTATTTGAGACCTGTTGCTATACACCTTTAAGGCGCGCATCATAATCACCAAAAACGTGAATTCAAAGCATTTTTTACCTTTCGAAGATAAAAAATTTCGCAGGTAAAAGTAAACATCCTTTACCATACTGTTATTTACTGGGTTTACACCCTAACAAGTGTCTAATTATTAACCATCAAGACGCAAAAGCAAGCCTTGTTACAGATTCATATTTTAGTTTGTATCCGACATATGAGTATAATGAAGGTAATTTTTTATCAATAAGTTAGGTGGCTTCGCTTAATCGGCACACCTAGGTATCAATATGAACAACGACATCGAAAAAGATTTTAATTTGGGCGGTAGTATCAACCGTGCACTTTCTGGCGATTATGAGCTCAAAGCAACGGCTGTATTCCAAGAAGCTTGGAAACATACGATAAGTCACTTTCTTTCGTTTTCCCCAGCGATTATTGCTTTGATGTTTGTGCAGCTCGCTATCTTTTATATCGCACTAAAACTACAGCTTGGTGATCCCGCGGTTATCTTAGATGCAGTTATCGACCCAGAGTCGTTTACGCCACAAATCGTTGAATCGATTTTTATCGCGAACTTTAGCTATGAAGTGATCAGTGCGCCTATCTATGCGGGTATCTGTTTAATGGCAATGAGTCACGCCGCTGGCCTACAAACCAAAGTACGCCACATCGGTAAAGGTTTGCAGTTTACGGTTCCGGTTATTCTAGTGACTTTGTTTAGCCTAATGCTTCAAGGCATCGCAGGTATGATTCTGCCGTTCTTGTCTATCTACTTCTCACTGGCGTTCAGCCATTCGATTCTGCTGATTTGTGATAAGAAAGTGCCGCCAATGCAATCGCTGCTGCTTTCTCTGCGTGCTGTCAACAAAAAAATCTTCACCGTTGCTTCTATCTACCTATTAGTAATGCTGATGTTCATCGTCGCGGCAATGATGTACGGCATTGGCTTAATCTTCGTTCTTCCATTCTTCTTCCACGTGAAAGGTATCCTTTACCGTGAAATGTTTGGCATCAAGTTGAAACTGATTGCTTCAGATCGTCCAAAGAGTGATGACGATAACAACGACAGCAATAACGACGACAATAACAAAAACCCACAGGTGTTCGATGCATAAAGAAACACAGACAAGCGCAAGCAAATCACTTGCGCTTAAAGTGACGGCACTGGCTCTTGTTGGCTCTATTTCACTAATTGGTCCTTATATTTACCAAGAAGAGGAGCGTCGACGTACGACAGAGCAGAGCGCCAATTCCACTGACCAATTTGGTGACTTGACGGTTTCTTCGAGCACACCAAACTTTGCGGCCATCGAAGATGTGAACGAGAAAAAGGACACATTTTTTTCGTTCCTACGTCCAAGCATCAATATTGAAAACAAACGTATCACCAAAGAGCGCGCGTTTTTAACTAAGCTCTCTGAGTCTGGTTTAAACAAAATTGATTCTGAAGACGCATCTTATGCGAAAAGGTTAGGGAAGTTATACAGCTTACCTGTGCCTAGTGAAGGTTTAGATCAGGCATGGCTGACAGAGATGCTTAATCGCGTCAATGTACTGCCAGAAGCGCTCGTACTGACACAAGCAGCGAATGAGTCAGCTTGGGGAACGTCGCGTTTCGCCACCAAAGCGAACAACTATTTCGGACACTGGTGTTACACCAAAGGTTGTGGCCTTGTTCCGCTACAACGTAACGAAGGTAGCTCCCATGAAGTCGCAACATTCTCTTCAAGCCAAGAGTCTGTGCACCGTTACTTCATGAACCTAAACCGAAACCGTGCTTACGCAGACCTAAGAGCAATTCGCGCAAAACTAGCGGCACAGGGCGACGATCTGTTAACGACCGAAACCGCAACAGAGCTCACCAACGGCTTGCTAAAATATTCTGAGCGAGGTTCAGACTATGTGACTGATTTACAAGCTATGATCCGTCACAACGAGGTATACTGGAAAAAGTAACTCATTTTGATACCAACTTGGTTGCCTTCGATAGTCGGCTTATACCAAGTAATATCACAAAAAGAGCAGCTCATTGGCTGCTCTTTCTATTTATAAACGCTCAACTTCGACAAGATTATAATAATGAAAAAGACAGCACTCGCTTTATTAGCCTCATTAAGCCTTGGGGTTTCTCTTCCTGCTACAGCGCAAGAATACATGTTCACGTATTCTAAGCTTTATACTCAGCTGAAAAACAACACCAAAGAAGGGCATGATGATGTCAAAGTTGCGGTCTTCTTTGTTGATCAACAAGCTCAGCAAACCTGTCACATCAGCAAAGCTTGGATGGAAAAAGAAGAGCACTACGAAGAGCTAAAAGTCTCTCCAGCCAATGAACTGCTTCTACCGGTAGATCAAAACCTTCGTTCAGCAAACCCTCTTATCTTTGTACAAACTCAAGAACAAGAATGTGCGTATTCTTTGGTCGTGATGACTCAAGAGCCTTTAGTTGGAACTGTTGAAGTTACACAGATAGAAAATCTATTGCCACAGATGCAGGCGATGCTTGAAGACGTCAGCGGCATGTTCTCTGGTTGGTTCACGCCAGATATCCAAGGGTTAACGCTAGAGTTCGCTAATAAGCTGGAAGGCAACATCGAGCTTTCAAATGGTAAGCAACTACCAATCAAAGAAGGGCGAACGAAATTCACCTTAGAAGAACTTCATGGAAGTGACAGCATCACGTTACCAGAACCAACAGTTCGCGTATTGCCGTACATTCCCGCGCAATAGTTTTTAACGGAATCATTGTTAGTGAAGTAAAAGCTTAGCGGAATCATTCCCCTAAGCTTTTACGACATATCTTAAAGCAGCCTCATCGAATTAGATCAGGCTGCTTTTCTTTATCTGCGATACCAACCGAGAGCATGTGAAACCGCGTTTCTCTACCAGCTAGGGAGCTTATCGAACAATAAAAGCAGAATCTTTCTATTACTCAGCTTGTTTATCCTGCCGTTACTATTTCAACATTAAATAAAAATCCGTATAATCCACGCCCTAAAACAGTCCCACTAGCAATCTACAGTCGGTAATACGACGGTGTGAGAGTCGCAATGAACCAAAACGATAATAGAAAAGAAACACTTGAATTCAACAAACTTCAGAAACGTCTGAGAAGAAATGTTGGAAATGCCATCATCGACTACAACATGATCGAAGAGAATGACGTAGTAATGGCATGTATTAGTGGCGGTAAAGATTCATTTGCGATGCTAGATATTTTGCTACGTTTACGTGAAGCAGCACCGATCAAATTTGATGTTGTGGCAGTAAACCTAGATCAAAAACAACCTGGGTTCCCTGAACACATTCTTCCTGAGTACTTTGAAACGCTGAACATTCCTTACTACATCGTAGATAAAGACACGTATTCAGTGGTTAAAGAGAAAGTGCCAGAAGGCAAAACAACGTGTGGCCTATGTTCTCGTCTTCGTCGTGGTACTTTGTACTCATTTGCAGAGAAGATTGGCGCAACTAAGATCGCACTGGGTCACCACCTAGACGACATCGTTGAAACCATGTTCCTAAACATGTTCCACGGTGCGCGCCTAAAGGCTATGCCACCAAAGCTTCGTTCAGATGATGGTCGTAACGTTGTTATTCGTCCACTGACTTACTGTCGTGAAACGGACCTAATCAAATACGCTGAACACAAAGAGTTCCCAATCATTCCTTGTAACCTATGTGGCTCTCAAGAGAATCTACAGCGTCAGAACATTAAAGCGATGCTAATTGATTGGGATAAGAAAACGCCAGGTCGTGTTGAGAAGATCTTCAAGTCAATCCAGAACGTAAGTCCAAGCCAACTGGCTGACCGCGAGCTGTTTGACTTCGTGAACCTTCCACTAGACCGTAGTGAAGACCGCAAAGCGTACGAATTCGAAGAAGCTGAAATTTCATCTTCTAACATCGATGAGTCAATGTTCATCGACGTAACGAACGTATAATAAGAATAATCGTTGTAGAGCAATAGATGCGCCTACAACAGACAAACAAAAACGCCTCAAGCAATGCTTGAGGCGTTTTTTTATAAGTTAAACTATCCCTGACCTAACCTTTCGAAAGGTTAGGGTCTAGTGGGCTAACGTAACCAGACGGTTTAAGAGCCAACACATCACAGTTAATCTTATCGATAACATGTTCCGCGGTATTACCAATAAACACGGCAGACAAGCCAGTACGACCCGTTGTACCCAGAATCACCATCGCAGCGTTATTTTCAGAAGCGACGCGAGGAATAACATCTTCTGGCAAGCCTTGTTCAACCACAGTTTGTTCTTCACACATACCGTGCTTCTGGCGCAATGCTTTCATTGCCGTTAAGTGATGGCCACGAACCGCATCGGTATAAGACGTTGGATCAAACTCTGGCAGTTCAATGGTAATATTCGCAGGTGTCACAGGGTAGGCATTCACCAAGAACGGTTCCGCATCCAAACGACCGGTGATCTCTAGCAATCTATCGACCATCGTATCGTTAAGCTCTAAATGAGCTTCTGTTTCAGAACCTACATGAACTGAAGCAAAAATCTTCGCGTGATCTGGCCAGAAATCGTTTTTAACCAATAGCACTGGGCTAGGGCACTTTCTCAACAGATGCCAATCGGTTGGAGTGAAGATGACAGATTCCAAAGTATCGTGTTTACGCGTACCTTTGATTAAGATGTCGTGCTCGCCGCTGTAAACCTCAGCAATGATCGCTTCGTACGGGCGGTTATGCCAAACCACTTGTACATTAAATTCAATAGAATCATCTAGGTAAGGTTCTACGACTTTATTCATCCAAATTTCGCGTTGGTGAATTACGCCTTTGCGCATTGCGTCTCTTTCATCGATAGAGAGCATAGATGTCATTTCATACGAGAAGTCGTATATCGACAAAAAGAAAGTGATGTGGCTTGTTGAGGTGCTTTTCTTAGCAAGTTGGATAGCACGAACTAGAGCAGGTTGCTCATCGTGATTAATGTCTGCGACAACTAAAATTTTGTTATAGATACTCATAACTAAGCCTACTTTTCAGACCGAACATATAAATAATGTAGCGTAGTTATGGAGAGATTAAGAGAAATATAAGAGGTTTTAAGAGAGAAACATGATGTAGCTCATTATTGAACTACATCATTGATATCTAGACTATTCTTTTGAAACGCCAGCAAGTTCCATCAACGCATCGTGATCTTCGATAGTGATATATTTGCCTTTAACGCTCAAGATGTCTGCTTTTTGGAAACGACCTAGAAGACGGCTGATTGTTTCAACAGTCAAACCAAGGTAGTTACCAATATCACCACGAGTCATCGTTAGGCGGAACTCACGCGGGCTGAAGCCACGTTGAGAGAAGCGAGTAGAAAGGTTGTAAAGGAATGCAGCAAGGCGCTCTTCCGCGTTCTTCTTAGAAAGAAGCAGAATCATTTCTTGGTCACCTTTAATCTCGTTACTCATCAGGCGCATAATTTGCTGACGCAATTTAGGCATTTTTCCTGATAGGTCATCAAGAATCTCATATGGGATTTCACAGACCATAGAAGTTTCTAGCGCTTGTGCGAAACTAGGGTGTTGGTCACCAGTAATCGCATCGAAGCCAACAAGATCGCCCGCTAGGTGGAACGCAGTAATCTGCTCATCACCTTGCTCAGTAATCGTGTAGCTCTTGATCGTTCCAGAGCGAATAGCATATAGAGATTTAAGCTCGTCACCGGCTTTAAATAACTCTTGGCCTTTTTGAATAGGCTTTTTTCTCTCAATGATCTGATCAAGTTGATCGAGTTCAGATTCATTCAAAGTAAACGGAATACAGAGCTGGCTAATACTACAATCCTGGCAATGGATCGCACAGCCACCAGACTGAACACGTTTCGTCACAGGCTTTTCAGAAATCATAACAATCTTTCACTATTTGATATACGTCAATATTTTAGCATTCCTTTATCCAGTTGGGTAGTAAAAAAACCGGATTTAAAGATTGCCTATACGGTATAAATAATGAGCTGCAATGCCATATATCCGGTATAGAAACCATAAAGGAGGATTAAAATTGCGCCTAATTGGCGAAATAAGTCAGCTTGTTGCATTTTTTTGAGGAAATTAGCGCCCATACCTACTGTGAGCATTGCTGGAAGCGTACCTAAACCGAAAGCAAGCATGATACCTGCACCGTTGTACCAACTTCCTGATACGGCCGCCCACGTAAGCATTGAGTAAACTAAGCCACATGGTAGCCAACCCCAAATAAAGCCAAACGGCAAAGCATGGCTAGGGTGCTTCAAGGGTAGAAATGATTTACCTAAAGGAGAGATATAGCGCCATAGTTTCTGCCCGACTTTTTCAAAGAACAACAAGCCGAACCACCATTTACCGATATACAAACCTAAGACGATCATAAAGCCAGCTGCAAATAATCGCAGCCAACCTAGCAGAGCGTTAAAATCGCTTAGCTGACCTATCGAAGAGATTGCACCGCCAATCACACCACCAATCACGGCATAACTTAGCAAGCGCCCTAGGTTATAAAGTAGGGGAATAACAGGGGAAGGTTTACTGTTGCCAATCGAAAGAAGCGACGCAATACCACCACACATTCCCATGCAATGGCCTGCGCCGATCAATCCAACAACAAAGGCTCCGATCCAATCAGGCGTCATCGTTCTTTTTGTCTACGTTAGTTTGGCTTTCGCTGTTAGCTTTCTCATTCTTGACAGGTTTACTATCAGAATGGTTGTGAGCCTTTTCGTCTTCATCAAACAGTATATTGTGACCTTGACGTTCTAGGTCTTCAAACTGTTCGCTCTTCACCGCCCATAGAAAAATACCAACAGCGATGCACACCAGTACAATCGCAATGGGGATCAGGATGTATAAACTTTCCATTATTTACCTTGCTCTTTTAAAAGCCTTAACGAGTTAGACACAACAATAATAGAGCTGGCAGACATGCCCACAACGGCAATGTATGGAGCAACCAAACCCGCGACAGCCAATGGAAGGATAAGTAAGTTATATCCTAATGACCAAGCTAGGTTTTCACGAATTATCTTACGTGTTTTTAACGCCAAAGTACGCGACTTAAGTAATCTATCGAGCTTATCACCCAGTAACACCATATCCGCAGAAGCTTTCGCCACGTCTGTACCGCCGCCCATAGCGACAGAAAGGTGGGCACCTGCAAGAATAGGGGCATCGTTAATGCCATCGCCAACCATCATGGTAATGTCACTTGCATCTCGAGAGTTCAGGTAAGCAAGTTTATCTTCAGGTTTCGCGTTAGCAACAATATCAGTAATACCAATCTCTTCAGCAACAGGCTTCGCGTTAATCAAAGAATCGCCAGTAAGCAGAGTTGTTTTGATGCCCGCTTCTTTAAACTGCTTAATAAACTCGATGCTTTCTTTACGGATTGGATCTTCATAAGTAAATGTAGCGATATGACGACCCGCCATCGACAAGTAAATGCCGTTGCTTTCCGATGGTTGAGCTTCACCTAGAATGAATTCACTACTACCAATCGCAACTTCTTGGCCATTCCACTCACCAGTGATACCTGAACCAATCACGTTATTAACTGACTCTACTTCGATCTCATCAGAAAGATGAGTCTTGAACGCTTTAGCGATAGGGTGGTTAGCGTGTTGTTCCAGGCTCGCCGCTACTTTGAGACAAGTGTCTTTATCAAGTTCAGCGAAGGTTTCAACTTGGCTGATACGAATATCACCCTCAGTCAATGTACCTGTTTTATCGATGATCAAGTGATTCACTTTGCACAAGGTTTCGAATACGTGGCCTTTGCGCAGCAAAATACCGAAGTTACCCATGCGAGACGTTGAACAAGTAATCGCCGTCGGTGTTGCCAGTGACAGAGCACAAGGACACGTTGCTACCAATACCGAAAGCATGATCCAGAAAGCGTCTTCTGGTCGTGTTTGGTGCCAGTAAAACCAAGTACCGAATGAGATGATTAAGATCACCGCAACAAAGTATCGAGCCACAACATCAGCAATTTCTGCAATGCGAGGTTTAGACAGTTGCGCTTCGTCTTGCAGGCGAACGATGTTGGAAATCACCGAATCCGCTTTTGATGTCATCACTTCCAGTTCAAACGACTCATCACCATTCAATGTACCAGCGTAGACAGTATCGCCTTCGTTTTTGACCACATGGATAGATTCGCCAGTCAGCATCGATTCATCGATATGAACTCTGCCAGACAATACTTTGCCATCGGCAGGAATGTGCTCACCCGGTAGAACGCGAATTTGGTCGCCAACTTTTAAGGTTTTGACTGGAACTTGTTCGCCATCTAACGTTGTTGCCATAGCAGGAACGAGCTTAAGCAGGTTACCACTAGCAGCGGCGGCTTTACGACGAGCGCGCATTTCAAGGAAACGACCAAGCAGTAGGAAGAAGGTAAACATCGAGATAGATTCGAAGAATACTTCACCTTTCTCTGTCAACGTTGCGACCAAACTTGCAACGTAGGCAAACAAAAGAGCGATCGACACAGGTACATCCATACCCAATGTTCGACCTTTGAGGCTACGCCACGCGTTGATATAGAAAGGCAATGCAGAGTAGAGCAGAACCGGTGTTGCAAAGATTAAGCTCACCCAACGGAAGTAGCTTTTGAATTCGGGCTCAAGGTTACCAAAGACTTCAAGATAAAGCGCAACAGCCAGCATCATGACCTGCATGGTTGCTAAACCAGCAATGCCAAGACGATAGAGATAATTCTTCATCGATCGATGATAGGCGGCTTCTTGTTGATCAGCCTCAAAAGGTGCGGCTTTGTAGCCTAAGGTATGGATTGCAGACAACAGCTCGCTCAGTTTCGTCTGAGTGTTGTCCCAACTGAGCAGGGCGCGGTTAGTCGTGGTATTAACACGAATACTAACAACCCCTAACTTTGAAGAGACTTGCTTTTCAATAAGCCAAGCACAAGCAGCACAAGAGACACCTTCTAGTGACAATGTCACTTCAGAGGTGTTTTCAGAGTTACGGACGAACTCCAATTGAACATCTTCGTTGTCGTAATGACTGAGTGCCAGAAGTTGCTCTGGCACGAGATCCGCTTTTTCAGCTGGAGCGGTACGATATTGGTAGTAAGAGACCAGACCGCTATCAACGATTGTCTGGGCTACGGTTTCGCAACCCGGACAACACATAGGTCGCACCGATCCTAAGATTTCTACTTTAAAATCCGTTTCCGCTGGTACATCTTCACCGCAGTGATAACAGGATTCACACATAAGATTTAGTTCGTTAGTTGAGTAGGAGTATCAATAGGGAAGTTCATGCGACCTTGCACTAACCATTCAGAATCATGCGGAGAAAGCTCGATAAACCATGGACCTTGCATTTCATGATCCAGAGTCAACGTGTAGTTGCCTCTCGCATCAGCGGTCAGTAGCTGAGTAAAATCACGGTCAGGCAGCGTTCGGTGCACGAACATTGCGCTAATAGCAGGGAAGTGGTCTAGTTTGCCTTTGTCGAGAGTAATGATAACTGAGTTACCTTTCTCGCTAACTGAAGCTGATAAGCCAAGCTCTTTAGCAACATTTACTTTCGAAATGTCGACATTAATACCTTTACCTTTTTTATAGTAATCTTCAGTGACAACGTTAACTGAATGGTTGGTAAGTATCGCGACTCGAACCAATGTTAGCATAGAAACGCCAACGGTTAGGAAGATCAAAAACCACGGCCAAAACTGCTTATACCAAGGTTGTTCCATATTATTATTCTCAATATATACAATGAAATAAAACTAATTTTTACAAACACTTAAGGTTATAACTGTAAAAGAAAGACAGCCCCTTAAGAAGGGGCTGTTATTATTATGTTACTCTTTATCTGAGTTGCTGAGGCTCCAGACGTAGGCAGAGACGAGCTGAACCTTATCCTCACCGAGGATGTCCTTCCAAGCCGGCATTACACCAGAACGTCCGTACATGACTGTTTCCGTCACATCAGCGCGAGAATCGCCGAATAGCCAGTCGCGGTCAGTCAGGTCAGGGGCGCCAACAGCAGGGTTACCCTTACCATCAGTACCGTGACACGCTGCACACACTACAAAGCGAGCTTTACCAGCCTCTGCTTCACGTGCGTTTACGCTACGACCAGAAAGGCTAAGCGTGTAGCTAACTACTTCTTTTACGCCTTCTTCGCCAAGAGCGTCTTTCCAACCTGGCATTTGACCGACACGACCATGCATGATGGTAGTAACGATAGCTTGTGGTTCACCACCATATAACCATGCGTCATCAGTTAGGTTCGGGAAACCTTTCTGACCACGTGCATCAGAGCCGTGACACTGAGAACAGTTTTGTAGGAACAAACGTTGGCCCACTTTGATTGCATCAGCATCTGATGCAATGTCAGGGACGGAACGTAGACCATTTTCGTCGTGAGCTAGCTTTCTGAATGCTTCACCAAAGTAGGTGTCTGCATCATCAAGCTCTTTCGCGTATGCGTCTAACTGTTTATTTGCTTGCGCAGCAGCGATTGCAGAGCGAGACTCTTCTACGCTACGAACTGTTTGGTTTGAACTCGTCCAACCTAGTAGACCTTTAAAGTTGCCAAGGCCTGGGTATAGAGCTAGATAAACAGCTGCAAACACAATTGTGCTAACGAAAAGGTATGTCCACCATTTAGGTAGCGGGTTATTAAGCTCACGAATACCATCGTATTCATGGCCCATATCCTGACCTTCTTCTACACCTGTTTTATCGTTGGAACACCAACGAAGTAAGGCTGCACAGCCAATCAATGTACCGATTGTGATTACTGTTACCCAAATACTCCAGAATGTACTCATTACTTCGTCACTCCTTGATTTTTATCTTTCGCAGGTGCTTCATCAGCGAACACTAGGTTTGCATCTTCGTCGAAGCGCGACTTACGATTTTTACCGAAAGCCCACCAAACGATGCCGATGAAACAAGCAAAAACAGTAACAGTCCAAACACTTTGAAATGTAATAATGTCCATAATTATTCCTTATTTCATTGCGTGGCCAAGCGATTGAAGGTAAGCGATGATTGCATCCATCTCTGTTTTTCCTTCAACATCTTGTTTAGCGTTAGCAATTTGTTCGTCTGTGTAAGGAACACCAAATTGATTACGGAAGATTTCAAGCTTCTGTTTAGTCAATTTGCCATCAAGTACATTCTCAGCAAGCCATGGGAAACCAGGCATGTTTGATTCAGGAACAAGTTCGCGAGGGTCGATAAGGTGAACGCGGTGCCACTCATCAGAGTAACGATCACCAACACGCGCTAAATCAGGACCAGTACGCTTAGAACCCCATAGGAATGGGTGTTCCCAAACGCTTTCGCCAGCTACAGAGTAGTGACCGTAACGTTCAGTTTCAGAGCGGAAAGGACGAATCATTTGGCTGTGACATACGTTACAACCTTCGCGAATGTAGATATCACGACCTTCCATTTCCAGAGCAGAGTAAACACGTAGATTTTCTACAGGTTCAGTAGTCTGCTTTTGGAAAATAAGCGGGGTAATTTCTACTAAAGCACCAAAACTGATAGCAATAACGATAAGAATCGCTAGTAGGCCAACATTCTTCTCTACCAACTCATGGCGATTATTTGAATTTGAGCTCATTCTAAATCTCCTTAAGCCGGTTGAGGGATAGCTTTAAGGCTATCTTTAGGTGCAGAAACAGTTTTGTACGTGTTGTATGCCATTAAGAACATACCAGATAGGAAGATGAAACCACCTAAGAAACGTACAAAGTAGAACGGGTAAGACGCTTCTACAGATTCAACGAAGCTGTAAGTTAATGTACCGTCAGAGTTAACTGCACGCCACATCAGACCTTGCATCACGCCAGAGATCCACATTGCTACAATGTAGAAAACCGTACCAATCGTTGCTAACCAGAAGTGAACATTGATTAGGGATACAGAGTACATACGCTCTTGACCAAATAGTTTAGGAACTAAGTGGTAAACCGAACCGATAGAAACCATTGCAACCCAACCTAACGCACCAGAGTGAACGTGACCGATAGTCCAGTCCGTGTAGTGAGATAGTGCGTTAACCGTTTTGATTGCCATCATTGGGCCTTCGAAAGTCGACATGCCGTAGAATGATAGAGAAACGATTAGGAAACGTAGGATTGGGTCGTAGCGAAGCTTATGCCACGCACCAGATAGAGTCATAATACCGTTGATCATGCCACCCCAAGATGGAGCAAACAGAACCAAAGACATAACCATACCTAGAGATTGAGTCCAGTCAGGAAGTGCAGTGTAGTGTAGGTGGTGAGGACCAGCCCAGATATACAGAGACACGAGAGCCCAGAAGTGAACAATCGACAAACGGTAAGAGTAAACAGGGCGACCAGCTTGTTTAGGAACGAAGTAGTACATCATGCCTAGGAAACCAGCTGTCAATAGGAAGCCTACCGCATTGTGTCCGTACCACCATTGCACCATTGCATCGATCGCTCCGGAATAAATCGAGTACGATTTAAACGCAGAGACAGGAACAGCTAGGCTGTTAACGATGTGCAACACGGCAACCGTGATAATGAAGGCTCCGAAGAACCAGTTTGCTACGTAAATGTGCGATGTCTTACGTTTAATCATGGTTCCGAAGAACACGACCGCATAAGCTACCCACACAAGAGTAATAGCAATATCGATTGGCCATTCAAGTTCTGCGTATTCTTTACCAGAGGTTAAACCTAACGGTAAAGTAATTGCAGCGGACAGGATAATCGCTTGCCAACCCCAAAAGGTAAAGGCTACGAGAGGGCCACCAAAGAGACGCGTCTGACAGGTACGTTGTACAACATAATATGATGTTGCAAACAGCGCACTTGTACCGAACGCAAAAATAACCGCATTAGTATGCAGGGGACGTAAACGACTGTACGTCAACCACGGCGTATCAAAGTTTAGCTGTGGCCAAACTAATTGAGCGGCAATCAAAACACCAACGCCCATACCGACAATACCCCACAAAATTGTAACTAGGGTAAATTGACGGACGACCGTATAGTTGTAGTTTTGTTCAAGCTGCTTTTCTTGGCTCATTTGCATGCTTCCAATTTCTTATTTACTACACTTTACTTCCAACACGACTCACGTCGTAATGCCACCCAAATTAGAAAAGGAAATTCAGCCTATTCAGGGCTTTATTTCCACTTGCTGATTTTAAAAAAAAGTGGCATTTTCAACGCGACACTATACTTGAATTAACAAATCAATGACAGAGTAGTAACCTTACGCTTGGTCTGGAATTGGATTTTTATTTAAAAACTTTGAACTTTGTAACAAGGAGTAAAGATTATAATGGCGGCACAAAAGCTAACAAAAGGCAGGCTTGTTCAAATTATCGTCATGTTGGTTATTTTAATAGCTGCATTTACTTGGAGAACAGTAACATACGATAATAACGAAACAGTAAACTGTATAGTTTCAAAACCTTGTAAATTTCGTATTGATAATCATAATGTTTCAGTTTCAAGCAATAACCTAGGGTATTCGATCGAAACATCTAAAACTGGCAAATTTATCATTAGCTATAATGAAAGCGGAATTCTGGAAGAAAAAGGACCATCAAATTGGCTGTTACAAACTAGTGATAAGACCTCCTCAATAACGGTTACATTTCCACAACAGGTGAGCACGTTTTCTGTAAACCTTTCTAAGGAGTAACAGAGAGAAACTGGGGCACACCTCGGTTCTTTTGATAGAAACATGTACCAAATCAGTGAAACACAATGCATTAAAGTGTTATAAAGAGAGCATTAATAAAGTTACCCAGAATCTATGAAATTTCTATCAAAAGTCTCTTACTCCCTAGACGATAAAATCGCAGTAGATGAGTTGCTCAGCGGGGTGGAAAACCCTGACGATATTGCTTGTCTTATTTGCTACTGCACAGAAGAGTATTCGACACTCGCTGTGCAGAGATATTTCGTAGATGCTCTCCCGAACACTCCCATACATGGCTGTACTACTTGTCACGGCATTATGACCGAAACTGGTTTTCATTCTGGTCCAGTCATTGGCGTCCTCATTATTTATGACTCGGGGATCAACGCCTATGGTACGGGAATCGAACATTTCAGCGACTCCATAGACCGCAGTACCTTCAGCGCGATAGACAAAGCACTCAAGAACGCCAACCGAGAAGGTGAAATTCCTGATCTTATCTTGCTGCATTCCACACCGGGTAACGAAGAAAAGGTGATGGCGGCTATCGATAAGAAATTTGGTACTGAAGTGCCAATTATTGGTGGCAGTGCTGCAGACAACCAGGTTTCCGGAAATTGGAGTATCTTCACCGAAGAGTCGCTGTCTATAAATGGTGTGTCTTTAACGGTAGTGTTTGCGTCTCAGTCCATCTATTCCTCTTTCAGCGCGGGTCATACGCCTACGCGGTATTCAGGCACCGTGACCAAAGTAAGAAACCGAATTTTGTTGGAGATAGACCACAGGCCAGCCGTCACCGTTTACAACGAATGGACTAATTTCCACTTAGATGGCAGTGATGATGGCTACATATTCGAAAAGTCGTCAGTCTACCCATTAGGCAGGAAAGTCGGCTCTTCTTACGATTACCCATATTTCAAATTGTCTCATTCGATCAGAGAGACGGAGTGTAATGGGATTGAGCTGTTCACAGACATCAGTGAAGGCGACACCATCTACCTGATGCAAGGGTCTAAGCAGCAGTTGATTAGCCGCGCCGCGAATATCATTCACTCCTCATACTACAACGACATGGATCTTGAAGAGAAACTAGGGGCGATCAATATCTTTTGTGCAGGCTCAATGTTGAACCTTAAACAAGATATGGATGAGGTTTGTGACCAAATAAATCAAGCACTTAATGGGCTCCCATACATATGTCCATTTACGTTTGGTGAACAAGGCAGGCTCTCTGGTGGCGAGAATGCACACGGGAATTTAATGGTATCGTCTGCAACGTTTTATAGGTTGAAAAAGTAATGGGTTCTGAAGGTCAAGAAGCGCTGCAAGAAGCACGTATTGAACTGCAAAAACTAAAAGCCCGTGAGCGAAAGCTGGCTGAAGAGAACAGGGTGATCTTATCAACCATCTCTGCGATCAGTAAGGCAAGTAACATATCTGAGATATTCTCCAGTCTCGAGTTCGTGCTCAAAAAATACATTAAGTTTGATGACTTTATCGTGGTATCAAGGGTAGGGAACGAAGGCAGTTTCAAAACCCTGCTAAGCAATAACAAAGTCTTCGAACAGATGAATTGGAGTGATTGTGGCAAGTTATCTCGAGTGATCAATGGAGAATGCGCCATCCTTTTTGAACCCAAGTCTCTGGGTGAATTCAATTCCTTACATCCCATTATCCTCGATCAAATCAACTCTGTTCTAATTACTGGTATCGATAGCGGACTAACACAATCCGTCATCATCTTTATCCACTCGAATACCAAGCACTTTAGTATTGAAACTAAGGCCACACTAAACCGTTTTCGACCGTTGATAGAGCGTGCTGTTTTCGATATTGAGAACAAAGAAAAGCTTGAAGCAACCGTTCGAGAACGTACCGCAGAGCTTGTCACAGCAAGAAAAGACGCAGAAAGAGCCAACAAGGCCAAGTCTGAATTCCTCGCGATGATGAGTCATGAATTAAGAACACCGCTAAATGCCATAATTGGCCTAATAGACGCCCTAAAATCCACATCATTGAACGAAGAACAACAGTCTATACTGCTTAATATGAGCACATCATCTGAGCTATTGCTGGCAATTATCAGTGACGTATTGGATTTTTCTAAGATTGAATCAGGGTGTTTCTCGTTGGCTCCTCGATGGAGCAACGTAAGAGACACTGTAACTTTTGTATTATCTGAACAAAAGAAGACAGCAGACGATAAAGGTTTGCCGCTAACAGTAACTAGCGATATCCCTGAAGGTGAACTTCATTACATCGACCCAAGTCGCTTGGCACAGATCCTATTTAATTTGATCGGTAACGCGATTAAGTTCACTGAGCGTGGGCATGTCCATGTTTCTATAAAGTACCAGCAGAGCTCTTTCTATATAACGGTGGAAGACACAGGGATTGGCATTAGCTCGCAACAACTTTCGTCGCTGTTCAGTCCATTTGTGCAAGCTGATAGCACAATCACACGTAGATTTGGTGGCACAGGTTTAGGCTTGGCCATCACTAAAAGACTGGTTGAACTGATGCGCGGGCGCATATCGGTAGAGAGTGAGCCTGGAAAAGGCTCCAAATTCGAAGTACAGTTGCCAGTGCTTACTAGAGTTACGAATAATCTGGCTAACAAAGAAGACGAATCTTCACGAGAGTTAAGAAGCCGTTATTCCGTGTTAGTTGTCGAAGACAATCCAACGAATCAAATGGTGATAAAGTTAATCCTTACAAGACAAGGCCACGAGGTTTTCATCGCAAGTAATGGTGAAGAAGCGATTGGCTTTATTGAAAGAGGCAACGAATCAATAGACATTATCTTAATGGATGTGTCGATGCCGGTCATGGATGGATTAACCACAACCAAATACATGAGAGACGCAAACATCAAAACACCAATCGTTGCGCTAACAGCACACACATCAGTAGAAGACAAATGTTCGTGCTTAGATGTCGGCATGAATGATTTCGTGACCAAGCCAGTAAGAACTAAAGAGATCACAGAAGCAATTGATCGATTAATGCTTGAAGTCTAATAAACGTATTCTTAATCGAAGATTAGGAAATATGTTTATTAGGTATTTTATGGTAAATAGCCTTACTGTTAAATAGAACATCGATTTGGTAGATAAACAAGAGGCAGGGCATCGCACAAAGATACCTGCCTTATAAATACCAAACACCATTTAACATAATATACATAATACGCAGTCACTGTATGTGAAATCTGAGGGGTTTCAATGCCTTAGTCCTTGCAGATTTTGCACACGGCGCCGGACTAAGTCCTTAATGTCGTTGGTTTTATGGATTTTATCTGCACGTTTATGCATGTTGAGTTCAATATTGTTGGCTATACTTTGTTTTCGTGTCTCTGATTTTTGCGCTCACGTGTTGCCGTTTCCAGAGACTTTCTACTACAAACACACTTTATAAGGAGAAAAAAAACTTTGCGCGCTTGTCTTAATTTTTGAAGGAGATCACATGCTCACGCCACACTTTGCGGATCTCGTGCACGATCACTTTGGTGATATCCACGACGCCGCGGCCTTTTTTCACGTTCAACCAATCACAGTCCAACGATGGCTCTCAGGTGAAGTCCCTGTGAACCCGATGGCCGAAAAATTGATGAACATCCACGCTCGCGGTTACTTGCCGTTAGACTATCGTTGGAATGGATTTAAGGTGCACTTTGACCGTGCTACCTTGATCACGCCTGAACGACGCGAGTTTAATCCGAAAGAATTGCTCAGTTTTGCGTATTGGCGCGACGAACATCGTCAGCTCGTTGAACGCCACGGCCGAATTGATTCCCCAAAGTTTTACCCACCTAAAGAGCATCCTTTGCCATTTCGTGGCGGTCGTCGTATGCCAGCGAAGCCTTGGGTGCCTACCAAATTCAAATAACAACAACACCCACACGTGATAAATTTCTCGCTCTCCAAGGAGTAATTCTCGACATAATGTAAAGTTGTTGACTTGCCAGCCTATGCTAAGCGCTTCATTTCTTTATTTATTTCTGTAAAAATCAGTTCAACATCTTTCGAAAGTTTTTTGTAATCTTCAGTGATTTGTTCCTGACTTTTGTTAGCTAAAAAGAACAATTTCTTAGATGCTTGCATAATCAAATCCACATGTTTAGCTTTAGGGTCGATCAAATTAGCGGAGGTCCATCTTATTATTGACTTTTCGGTAAGACTAAAAAGAGGCTCTTTATATAAATTAAAACTATTCACGATTTTTACAGCATCACGCTGAGATTCAATTCTATTTTTAAATTCACTCATGATCACTTGATTCTACTTATTAAGGACTTCATCCATGTTTCTATCTGTGGGATGACTTCAATTGCGATATCGATTTGAGATTGAGTAAGGTTTTCCCCTACTCCTCTGGTGCATAATATTCTAGCTGATTCCAATATACTAAAAGCTTCTTTGTCTATATCTAAACTTGACGCCCCTAGATTACTGCTAGAGCGCCTCGAAAAATCTGGCTGATCTGAATATCCAAGGGAATAACATGTAGCAAAATTTCTAATTGAAAGAAAAATTGTCGAAAGATCGAAGACTAAGGACATTGATGATTCACATATTGAATCACGAGCTGAGTTAAAAATGTCATAAAACTTAAGACAATCAGCCTTACCACTATCATATAGGTTAGGTTTACCTAGCTCATGAAGAAAATTGGAGCCATCTTGCGAAAATACTAACTTCGACTCCAAATGTAAGTGCCATGCAAAAGGGTTCCCTTGCTCCCACAGTTCTTGGATTCGTTCATATGAATAAATGGAATAGTCCGAAGGGTTAACATGTTCTAATTGACCTTTTGCAACCATTAACATGTCAACATCAGAACCTAAGTCAATATCTCCCCGACACACGGAACCAAAAGCATAAATGTGCACAGCTTGAGACTCCACCTGTGATCAAAGCGATGATTAACGCATCGAGGTACTCCATCACTTCGTTTTCCATCGAGATGCGTAGTATTCAAGTAGGTATCGCAGCATGGCGCGCATGCCTAGCGTATCAACACAACAGCACCGACTACAAACCAATAAGGGTTAGGGATGTTCTGCAGTGCATTGAAGCCTTGTTCGACGTATGGCGCGTAATTAGGAATGAAAGACAAGATGAGAGGCACGAAGACGACTAACAGGATAAATTCATCCTTAAATCCCCTATCTCGAATGCTGATGTCATCAAGGTTACTGGCCTGCTCTTCGCCATTTTGTAATCGACGTACCCTCGCCTGATGCTTCTCATTTTCGAGTTCATCTTTACGCTTTAACGCCTCAGCTTTGTTTTGATTGAGCTGCTTATACGTCGCTACGCCACCGGTCACAAGATTCAATAATGCGCCAATCATGGGTACACCAAACGATTCAATTCAACATGTGGACCATCTCTAAGGCTTTTCCAGTCACCGCCCCAAATGATAGAGACATCAAGCTCCCTAGCCGCTTGTTTAAAGGCTTTGCTGATGGCTTCATAATACTTAAAGTCCCATGTCACCTTGCTATTTTCATCGTAAGCCACGAAATCAATCGCATGCCCGGATTGATGGCGACTTGGACGTTTGTGGCCGTCTAATTGGCTCAAGCCTTCCTGATAGAACTAATGTTGGTTGGTGTAGAGAACCTAGGTCATAAAGAGACATTTTCAGAACACTATAAAAGCCGATTGACATAAGTCGCACAGAGCTTGACTGAGAAACACCAAATACACGGCTTTTTTGCTCATCAAGCTAATCAAAATAACTGATTGGATAGTTAAAATAACCATTTTAAATCAATGATATAAAATTATTTGCAAGTTTCATCTATACTCCGCGCCTTTATTAAACGGAGCCCTAACTTTGCAAACAAACAATTATCAAAAACAAGCGATGATCTTATTTGCACTATTAACAATTGGGTCGGCTTTCGTTAACGCTTACGGAATGAACGCGACCATAGGTGAACAGCTCATAGCCTTCATTTCGTCGCTTATCAGTTATATTGTTATTGTCTCTCTGTTCTTAAGGTTCGCTAACGTAGACGTTATTAATTCCAAATATCGAACCTTGATTGGTGCAAGTTTTGTTTGCATAACCATCTTAGAGAATGTTTATCCTATGGTAATATTCAGCAGCCATGCACTTACTAGAGAGTACTATGTCATTTTTTCCATTAAGCTAGTCGTCAATAGCTATGTAGCGAACGTGATAGTTAATGAAATCAATGTACTTGGCCAGTTTTTAAAGGCACCACTATTAGATTCCATACTAATAAAGATCAAAGCACGTTTAGACTCAAAAGCGGATGCTAGTCGAGTATATAAAAAGCTATACCCTGTATTAGAGGTGCTTCTTGAGCAAGGCTATAGTTTTGATTCACAAGAAGTGAGTAGGATTGTCAACGTGTTGGGAGAACTGCCGGCATCAGGAACAAAACGAAAGAACTTCGCCAATTTATACTTAAGAGATGAAATCACTTTGCGTAAGTTGCCTCGTGATCCTTCATACTTCGACGGCCAAGCCCTTTGGCATTAAACTTCTTAAAAAAACACGCTCGATGTTCATGTGGTGGTTGATTTATAACTCGTTGAATTTGAGGGATTGATGTTTCTGTTAATAGCTATCTAATGGCAAGGAAAGATCTGAGCTTCGCCTTTTTATACAAAACTAATCAACTTAAACCTTATTCATAACTCCGTAATGGACAACATTCACCTCACAACTTTCAAATGCTGAAACTCAAGCAGTTAAGCCAAACATAAAAGTTACGTTGTATCTTATTTTCAACAAGCGAATGTTAGATTACTGTCGCTCAGCTGCCAGATAAACCACTTAAACAGGCTACTATTTCATGTTTAAATTTTGATCTATCAAACAGTTATATGAATATATTTGGTGATTAGGCAATCAAATGCTATGCACTCAGGTATCAGCTATGAATTAAAGTGTTAACATCAGGCAATTTTGTAAACTAGGTGTTTGATATGTTGCCTAAACTTTATAAGTTCAGATCCCTCCATGATAGAAACATACAGTCGATTGCCGAGTGTTCGCTGTGGTTCGATTATGCTAAAACTTTCAATAACCCTTTTGAATCTAACCACATATTCAAGAATGAACTTCAAAACAATTTCAAGGTTATGTGTTTTTCTCAATCCAGCGACCACCCTATACTATGGTCTCAGTATGGCGACAACTTTAAAGGTATGTGCATCGAGTATGACCTCAACTGCTATAACGGTGAGGCCAACCTCAACTGTTTCGAAGTCCAATACGAAGATGAGCCAAGCATGTTCCACTCAGCATCGTTGGGGGAATTGCAAGGAGCTGAATTGGGATCTGAAATGTTCAAGGTTAAGCACTCTAATTGGTGCTACGAAAAGGAATACCGCTGGGTATTACCTGATGACGAGATGATCGGAAATAAACTCTACCTTAATAGAGAGTGCCTAAGCTCGGTGATTCTGTCAGAGCACGCTCCTGCCGACAGGAAATTGAAAGTTCTGATGACTTGCCAGCGCCTTGGTATCCCTGTTAAACACGCAATAGCAAAGCAAGAGTCGTTTACCTTCGAAGTGGTCAGTTAAGTAGAGTGTAATCCTACTGTTTAGCGCCAAAACAAGACATTCACATAAAGTTACAGCGCAACAAAAAAGAGAGCGACATTAATGAGACTCTCTCTTTTTATTACATGTTCACCGTAAGCTTTCCCAATCCTTTATCTTGCATCTGCTCAATCGTCGCGATAGACATTTGAACAGTTGAAAACCAATAAGGTCGGTGCTTAACGTTAAATAGTTCACTATTATCTAACGCCTCGAAAACAGAATATTTTCTACCTTGAGCCAAAGCTGCACCATAAACCGTTCGCTCAAGTACTGGAATGTCATTCACTTCCTCTAGAAGTGCCCTCTTGATGAACTGATTTCCAGGGCTCCAATCTATAAATTCAACGAGGTTTTTTAGTAGCTTAAGCTCTAGCTGCTCGACCATTGATTCAAGAAACTGTGTGTTTGGCATCACCTCAGTACAAGCATAATATTCGTCATGCTTGTCACTTGCTTCACGATAACCAAGCATCGTTTTTACCAATGCGTCTTCAAACGTTGAAGAAAAGTGGTTACAAATTAAAAACAAAGGCAGAACTCTCAACACACCAAGTAAAATGCCTACGTTAGGATCTTTAACCGACGTTTCTTGAAGTCGAATTCGAGTCGCATTTGACGTCACGACCAAGTGTTGCCAAACCTTAGGTGTGATGTGTTTAATGTTGCCATCATTCCACTTAATCAGCTGTTGACTCATTAACAATGGGAACAATAAACGACAATTTTCTATTCCTATTTGTCGTGCTGCAACTTTTGGATCGAGAATTACCTTAGATTTCTTTCCATATTTATCTGCAAACTCTTGATTGGAAACAAACTCGATTAAACTTGAGCTCAATGGCCTACTTTTCGCGGATATTTCATGGAGTTTGGAAAAGTTTAAAGATGGCGAATACGCAACACTAGCGAACTGATTGTAATCGGGTAAGTCTGAAAACAACGAACTTATTAAGGTACCTTGAAGCTTCTCAAGCATTAGCGCAGAAGCGGCATTGCTGACATCATCGATAACGTATCGTAAGGTTTGTTGCTTCGCGTCGACTTTTTCACGATGAGCATTGACTCTATCCTGCTCGCAGCGCAATAAAATACGTTGATTGTGAGATATGCGGTCAGATTCATCAAATATGACACTATCACAATACCTATTTTCCAAACTTAGTAACGTGTCTACTGTAGATTGTGCGAGCTTATATTCAGGTGAGATTAACCATCGATTAAAGCGAGCTTCAACATTGATTGAGACCTTCCTTGAGATCTCAACTACTTCAGGGGTATAACTTTTATTTGCTAACAACAACCGTGACTTTCCTTTGCCGTAAATGCTCTTGTATCGGCATATCCTGCCTTTATAACAAAACTAATATTAATAGAAATTAGAGATTGGTTCACGAAATTGTTTCAATAAAATTAAGGATATTTAGTTATAGTGCGTTGAGAGTGGCTAGTGTGTGATATGTAGCCGGATATACTTTTCTGGAAAGCTGTATTTGAACCTTTTCTTCGTCGGTAGGTGTTTTTTCGCCTGCTTGCAAACTTTACTATCTCCAGACGTTCTCACCTTTTTGATTCTTGCATAACCTTTAGAGTGCTTCATCTCAATCATCAGATCGCAATAACCCTCGAAATCAACATTACTCTTGTTGAGCCCTTTCATGACGGTGACTTTTATCTTTTTAGCTACAGGATTAACCAATGCATCGTCGGGAAAAGCGACTGGGGATAAAAAACATAATAGTAATACTAGATATCTCATACTGCTCTCTCTTTGTTGAGGGTGAGAACAGTATGCGGAGATTTAAGAGAAATGAAGGATTAACTTAGTATGAGGATTGACCAGCTAACGCGTAACTCTCAACGATTACGCTTTCTTTGAGCCTTTAGACTTAAAACCATTATGCGGGAACACGTTACGAATACGTTGCTGTACGTTTTTAGGAACATCTTTAGTGAACTTGAGATTGTAACCAGAACGTTTTGCATACACTTTTAGCTCGCCTTTAAAGGTATTGTTATGACCAATCTCTTGAAGGTTGTGCTTAAAGCTCGGTGGAAGATGCCCTTTAACTTGTTCGATCGCCCCGTCGCTAAATTTAATTTTCAATACCGGTCGGTCGACTGCTACTAACCAAAAAACTAATACCGCACCGATTAAGATTACGTACATCATAATGTCACCACTACTGTTGATGGTTATTTATCGTCAGAAAGGAGCTTGCTTAAGTCTTCTTTGAGGCTAGTCACCGTCTTGCTGGCCTGCTCACTACGAGACGCTTCGCTAACCAAATACTCGATGGCATCTGAGAGCGTACAACCTAGCTCGTTCGCACGTTGAGATAGCTTTTCCCATACACGGTAATCAAGGTCGATTGATTTCTTCTTTGTATGAACTTGTTCAGCATTGAAGTGGCGTTTTCGCTTAGCTCTGATCGCTTGTTTAAGCTTGTTATCGAGCTCAGGAGACATGTTGTTAGATATCCACTCAAGGACACCTGTAGGTTGGTGTTCAAGCTTCAATAAGGCTTTAACAGCAACGTCAGCTTCACTTGAATCTATGTGGCAGGTGATCGACTCGCCTTCTTTCCATTTTTTGACCAGATAGTTCCATTTCCAACCACATTCCAAGTTTTCAAGTTGCTGATATTTCATGTCTAATCTCGAGAGTTAATCCTAGTGACAGCGTAACCCAAAATAGGCTATTTAACAATTATGATCTTGAAAGAATAGACCAAGATCATACTTATATTAGCTTAGTGATTAGTAACTACAACATAGAGCTACAAGCGAGATCGGTTTTTCTATATACTCCCTACCTCATTATCATAATCAGAAACTTAAATGACTCAAGTAGATTGGCGACATGTTACGCCTCAGTACGACGAATATAGCGCTCAATTAGAGCAATTCCCTGACATCTCGCCTTTCCCGTTTTCAGATATTCAACATAGATTCAAAGATGCGTTAACCCGCTTTGTCCGTTTGTCTAACCTTTCGCGTGTTTTACTTGTAAACGCTCCAGACAATTCGATCTATCGTCAAATGATTGTTGAATCTCTAGTCACTGCTTTAGATGATCACACTCTACCGGTTATAAAAACTGAGTCTTTAAATGCTGTCTCTCTGTTTGACCAAGTTCAGTCAAAAGACGGTAAGGTTGTAGCGACAAAGCCCGGCCTACTGGCTAGAGCAAACAACGGCTATCTGATCGTTTCAGCAAACTTGATCTTGGCAAACCCTGGAAGCTGGTTACTACTTAAATCAGCACTGCTTGGTGAAGCCGTAGAACCAATCAGCAGCAATCCAGAGCACTTGAACCAATCCCCGACTTTGCCTTTGACTTACAACATTAAGTTGATTGTTGTTGGAGACAGAGCTCAACTAGGTGACCTTGATTACCTGGACAGCGATATTCAAACCGGTTTTTGCCTATTTAGCGAAATTGAACAAGATATCAAGCTCTCTGAAGAGACTTTGACTCAATATCTTGGTTACCTTAAGTGGCTTCAACAACGCTATGAATTGCCAACCATCACGCAACAAGCGTTGACGGGCATTCTTACTGCCGGAGCAAGAGAAACGGAAGATCAAAGCTATATTCCATTATGCCCTATTTGGCACAATGCATTATTGAACGAAGCTCTGATTGAAGCCGACAATGGTGAGATTGATATTCACCATATCCAACAAGCTCAACAGCACAAATATAACCGCGAATCTTACCTACCAGAACGCGCCCTTGATGATATTCGAGATGGCCAAGTCATTATCGAAACCGAGGGCGAACAAGTTGGTCAAGTTAATGGTCTGACGGTTATCGATGTTCCAGGACACCCGATCTCTTATGGTGAACCTGCACGAATTTCCTGCGTTATTCACTTTGGTGATGGGGATATTGCCGACGTTGAGCGCAAAGCCGAGTTGGGTGGTAATCTTCATGCTAAAGGTATGATGATCATGCAAGCATTTGTGAGCAGCGCACTAAACCTTGAAGATCCGTTGCCATACGCTGCTTCTGTTGTGTTTGAGCAATCGTATTGCGAAGTAGACGGCGATAGTGCTTCTCTTGCTGAGCTTTGTTCTCTGGTGAGTGCTTTGTCTGAATACCCTATCAATCAACAAATTGCGGTTACAGGTGCAGTTGACCAATTTGGACGTGTGCAAGCTGTTGGCGGGCTAAACGAGAAAATCGAAGGCTTCTACCATGTGTGTAAGCACAACGGCTTAACAGGCGAACAAGGTGTGATCCTTCCAAGATCGAACTTAAGGCATCTTGCACTAAAGCCTGACCTTATTGAAAGCATTAAGAATGAAGAATTCCATATTTGGTCTGTGTCTAATGTAGACGAAGCAATTCCTCTCATTATGAACAAACCATTTAGAGACGATGAACAAGAAAGCGTTCTGAGTAAAATCGCGGAACGTATTGAAAACTTTGAAAGACATGAGCACCCTATTGGAATCGTTGGACGCATTAAAAACTGGTTTGTCTAGTACTGATCGGACTTGTTTAGCGTACACCTGTTTACTAATATGCACCTATCAAAAATCGGAGTAATTGATAATGCAAAACAAACGTGATTCTTACACTCGCGAAGAGCTTCTAGCATCAAGCCAAGGCGAACTATGGCCACAAGGCCCTCAACTACCAGCACCGAACATGCTAATGATGGATCGCATCACTAAGATGTCTGAAACTGAAGGTGATTACGGTAAAGGTTTAGTTCTTGCTGAGCTGGATATTACTCCTGACCTATGGTTCTTCGATTGTCACTTCCCAGGTGACCCTGTAATGCCTGGTTGTCTAGGCCTTGACGCAATGTGGCAGCTGGTTGGTTTCTACCTTGGTTGGGTTGGCGGCGAAGGTAAAGGTCGTGCTCTAGGGGTTGGCGAAGTGAAATTCACTGGTCAAATTCTGCCTACAGCGAAAAAAGTAACTTACGAGATCCACATGAAGCGTGTTGTTAACCGTCGTCTAGTTATGGGCCTTGCGGATGGTCGCGTACTTGTTGATGGTAAAGAGATCTACGTTGCTAAAGATTTGAAAGTTGGCCTTTTCCAAGATACGTCAGCATTCTAATCTAATAGTTAGATTTTTAGTAAAGCAGCCTATGGCTGCTTTATTTTCGTTCCAATAAATTTAGTTATAGTGCATTAAAGTATCCCGTATTAAGCTTGAAACAGGATAAATCCACCAGCGATACGCTTATGATAGCGAAACTAGAATGCTACATAGCTCTGGGAGTCTTTGTGTTGTTCTGAAACTAACAAGGCTCCAGCCGTTGTAATCAACAGACAATGGAGCCCTGACCTTGAATTCTTTACGCCCTATCTACTTATAGAGACCTGATTGCTTGTCATCTTTGGCGTCACGCCATCCACCTAACCAATAAGACCGAGAATCCATTTGGCTATATGGGCAAGCTTCTTGCGACCGTCCATTTAAACCAGCCTTGTAGCCTTGAGATTGTGCTCGTTCTAGTCGATCACGCTTTTGTCTCTTCATAGTGCAGTCCTCATACGGGTGTTACATTTACTAACATACAATGATTACAACTTTACGGAGTTTTTGTGACTCCAACTTTAAGAATCGAACAATTTTTTACTTTTCTCAAGGCGAAAAAAAGCCCGAATTCAGAAATGTGAACTCGGGCTCAAGAGATAAAATTATTTAAATTTTCTACGGAACCCTAATAGACCAAGAACAGTCAAAGTTAACCAACCTAGACTACCACCTTGACGATCAACTTTTTCTGAGTCGGCACTACGAGTTTGAATATCATCTTTAGTCGCACCTGCAATTGGAACCAGTTTAACCGCAACAACCTCTTCTACCGCATTAGATGACGCACCGGCACAGTATGAGTTATGAGACGTTGTATCGTAGGCTTGTTCCTTATCTCCTCTACCATCTCCATCTGTATCAAGCATGCATTTAATAGCTGTCGCAGAAATCACACCGGCATCATTAATATCTGTCGCATCAATGATACGGAAATAGTTATTAGCGTCAGAGTAATCTTGCCCATCTGCGTTTGCACCGTTTGTTAGATCATCTATCCACCAAGCTTGGCCATTAAAGATGTCTACACGACGCTCATCTTTCGAGGAGTCGACATTGTATGGGTAGATAAAGCCTCTATGTCTACGCTCACTGCCATCAACCTCACGAGTGGTTTCTGCATCTATTTGACCGACAAACTCATTGAAGTTGTTAACGGCTTTAGCTTCACCACTTGAGCCACCAAAGAAGATACCACCAGACAGGTATGTTGCCGTCGGAGTCACTGCAGATGCATCCGTAACAACGAAAATCTTGTTACCTGCACTACCGCTCTCTGGTACATAACCATTACGCTTAGAATAACCCACAGCAAACAAGTTATCGTTGATGTCAGTAGCAACGGAGTTACTGTATCTCGCATCATCGTTAGATGAACCAGACTTAACCTCTGCACCGCTGATAAACTTGTTATCCCAGGTTACTGTCGATAAATCGACATCGTTCGTAAAATCAATCTGGCTACTAACAAAAATGTTCGCATTCATATCACGCAAATCACCATTTCCGTTAACTGTATTATAACCAACGCCATAGAAATGATTGTTTACTTCTGTTATCCCTCTCATGCTGCCCTGTGAAAAATACTGATCTTCTCTAGCAGAAACACTATTTCCCCAATCAAGTTTCTTAGTGTAAGAGGCGTCCCAAATGGCAGCTTTAGAAGCAAACGCCTTATCTGGTTTAGAAGTATCTGTCGGCTCAAACTCCTCAGATACGCTACCTATATTATAAACAGTACCGTTGCTTGCAGTTAGCGCTTTCCATGCTCGAGTTTCTGAAGTGCCAGTAGGCGCAGCTGTCGTCGTAAACAACGCATTATTACGGATACCACCTTCAGATTTAACGCCAACAGGTTTAGCATCGTCATCTAAAGAATTGATTACCGTATTGCGAGTTTCAAAAGTATCCCCACCTTCAACAAACGCTTTCGCATTTACGTGAGTAAGGTCATTTCTTTCCTTACTCCAAGTGTCATTCCAACGGTTTTCAGCCCAACTTTCACATGTAGAATATCTCAGCTCTCGATAACAATAGTTTTCGAAATCATCACGCTCTTGAATGTACTGAAATGGTGCATCCATTGCGAATGGTACTTCTTCACGATAACTTACCGCTTCAAGCGTATCGCGAGTCTCACCAGCAAGTTTAAATGCACTATCGGTACAGTTGGTTGCAGCTGAATCGAAGCAACCTAACGCAAGCTCATTCGTTCCGTCTGTCGCAACACCAGGTTGAATCGCCACACCATAGATTTCAGAGGCACCTGTAATTGAAGGAGTGACTTCAACGACCTTGTAAAGCGCTGCGTTAGCATGAGTTGCCGCCAAAACTAGGGCTGCAACTGTAGTTAATTTAAATTTAGTACAAGTCATTATTACTTCTTAACTTTCCTGTTGTAGTGCCTCGAGCTCTTCCCAGCGCTCAAAAGCAACTTCAAGCTCCTGCTCTGCTGCAGATAGCTTATCTAATACTGGTTGTGTCTGCTCTACAGATTTCGAAAAGAAGCTTGGATCGTTGACTTCTTCCTGAAGAGTTTCAATTTGAGTTTCCAATTCTTCTAAACGCATTGGTAGCGCTTCTAGTTCTCGTTGTAGCTTATACGATAACTTCTTAGGTTTAGCCTTAACTGGCGCAGTTTTGGGAGTTTCCTCAACTACTTTCTCAGGCTTTGATGGCTTTTCAACCTGTCGGTACTCTAATGCTTGCTTTCTTTGCTGTTGAGCATCGTGATAGCCACCAACAAATTCTTCAATCACACCGTTACCTTCGAAGATCCAACTTGTCATAACCGTGTTATCAACAAACTGACGATCGTGGCTTACTAAAAGAAGCGTACCCTGATAGTTGGCAAGCAAATCTTCTAAAAGTTCCAAAGTTTCGATATCTAGATCGTTGGTTGGCTCATCGAGAATCAGCAAGTTGTTCGATTTGAGGAAAATACGAGCTAATAACAGACGGTTTTTCTCACCACCAGACAGCGCTTTAACAGGAGTACGAGCACGTTTAGGCGAGAATAAGAAATCTTGTAAGTAGCTAAGCGCATGACGCTCACGACCGCCTACTGTGACTTCTTGCTTACCATCCGCTAGGTTATCAATTACAGACTTCTCAGGGTCAAGGATCTCGCGGTATTGGTCAAAGTACGCCACTTCAAGTTTCGTACCGCAATGCAGACGACCTGAATCAGGTTTTAACTGGTCAAGTAGCAACTTAAGAACGGTACTCTTACCACAACCATTCGGGCCGATAAGAGCGATACGATCACCACGCATGATGTTGAAGCTGAAGTCCTTAACAATTTCTTTGCCTTCAAAGCCAAAGTTAAGATTCTCAGCTTCAAATACAATCTTGCCTGAACGCTGGCCATCGTCGATTTGGATAATCGCTTTGCCCTGCACTTCACGACGGTTCAAACGTTCTTCACGTAGCTTCTTAAGCGCACGTACGCGACCTTCGTTACGAGTTCTACGAGCTTTAATGCCCTGACGAATCCATACTTCTTCTTGAGCAAGCTTCTTATCGAATTCAGCGTTTTGCATCTCTTCGACACGTAACGCTTCTTCTTTATCTAATAGGTAGTTTTCGTAATCGCCAGGGAACGAGCTCAACTTACCACGGTCAAGATCAACAATGCGTGTTGCCATCGATTTAATGAACGCACGGTCATGCGAGATAAAGATGATTGAACCACGGAAGTCTTTGAGGAAGCCTTCTAACCATTCGATTGTCGCAACATCCAAGTGGTTGGTCGGTTCGTCGAGTAGAAGCACGTCTGGGTCACATACAAGCGCACGAGCAAGCGCCGCTTTACGCTGCCAACCACCAGATAAATCAGTCAGTTTTGTTTCAGCCGTGAGTTTAAGCGCAGCCATTACGTTACTTACGCGATCTTCAAAGCGCCAGGCGTTCGCATGATCCAGTTGCTCTTGAACGCGAGTAAGGCGGTTTAGGTTCTTTTCACTCGGGTCAGTACCGATGAGATCCAGAAGATCATGGTAGATCTTCAGCTGTTCGCCGATTTCCGCTAAACCACCAGCAACGTAATCATAAACGGTGCCTTCTTCATTACGCGGTGGATCTTGCTCAAGGCGAGATACAACCACATCTTGTGTGATTTGCATCTTGCCGTCGTCCATAATGATGTTCCCAGACAGGATTTTCATCAATGTCGACTTACCAGCGCCATTGCGCCCTACTAAACATACACGTTCGTTTTCTTGCAGCACGAAGTCCGCACGATCTAATAATGGGTGATCACCAAACGCTAATTGCCCATTATGAATTGTAAGTAATGCCATTCTTCTTTAACCAATCATTAAGTTCTAACAAGCCAAATGGCCAGTTAAGCTCTGAGCTTTGAGAAAGGTCAGAGCTTTCAAATTTGAGCACCGGAATAGTGACCCCGTAACGGGAAAAGAGCTCATCATCAAATGCAATGTCAACAACGTTGACGTGATGGCTAATGTTTAACTGTTCCGTGAGTTGGAATGCCATCTCACATAGATGGCACCCTTCTGTACTGTAGAGAGTCAGCACTATATATCCTTATACGATCTCTTAACTACTTATGTGTAATCAACCAGCAGTTATGAATGTGCTTATTGCGAGAGAAGTCCAATGGAAGTGTCTTCGCTGAGATATTCTGAGCCTTAAGACCTAACTCATCTAGAGCTTCCAAGTCCATTTTGAAGTGACGCTTGTTGTTAGAGAACACAATCGTGCCTTCTTCACGAAGAAGACGTTTAAGGTTTTCCATCAGCTGAATGTGATCACGTTGAACATCGAAAGATTGATCCATACGCTTTGAGTTAGAGAACGTAGGTGGATCAATAAAGATCAGATCATAAGAACCCTGCTCTTTAGCTAGCCATTGTAGACAGTCAGCTTGAACAAACTGATGTTGACGACCAACACGACCGTTAAGCTCCATGTTCTCTTTCGCCCACTCTAGGTAGGTATTAGACATATCAACAGTAGTTGTAGAACGAGCACCACCCACAGCAGCATGAACAGATGCACTTCCTGTATAAGCAAACAAGTTTAGGAAATCCTTACCTGCGGCCATCTCACCGATACGACGACGAGTGATCTTATGATCTAGGAACAACCCGGTATCTAGGTAATCATGAAGATTAACAATCAGCTTAACGCCATACTCGTTTACTTCTAAGTTCGATGAGTCTTGAGCCAATTTCTGGTATTGAGAACGGCCTTTCTGTTTCTGACGAACTTTAAGCACAACGTTGTTTGCTTCTACGCCTGTTACTTGAATAGAAGCACGGATGATATCGGTTAAGCGACGTTTTGCCTTCTCTTCCGGTACATCTTTAGGCGCTGCGTATTCTTGAATCACAAGATGACCTGGGTATACATCAATCGCTACATTGTATTCTGGTAAGTCCGCATCGTAGATACGGTAACAATCTAATTGCTCTTTCTTAGCCCACTTGCCAATTTTACCGATGTTCTTTTTAAGACGGTTTGCGAAGTCAGGAGCAATTAACTGTTCTTGCTCGCCCGTTGGACGTTCTGACATCGGACGATCTGAAATTGAGTAGTTCTTTTGGTGACACGGTAACGCACCGTTATTCAATTTGAACTGTTTGTCTGCACGCATGCGTAAGCAGCTTAGTAGCTCGTCTGAGCTAGAGAAGATAGATGCGTTACAGCCACCAAATTCAGCTTTGAGCTGTGCACCGAATGCTGTGTAAAGTGCAATAAGACCCGGCTCGGTACCAAGACGCTCACCGTAAGGCGGGTTAGAAACAATCACACCATCAGTAAACTCTGTAGGACGCTTAAGCTTTGCAGCATCGCCTACTTCGAATTCAATCAACTCTTCAACACCGGCACGACGAGCATTGTCACGCGCAGTTTTGATCATACGTTCATCATTGTCGTAGCCATAGAACTTACATTCCACTTTCTTAACACCACGACGACCTAGAACGTTCGCTTCTGCTTTAACTTCAGCCCAAAGCTCAGGCTCGAAATCTTCTAGTGATTCAAAACACCACTTCTGACGTTTAACACCCGGTGCTAGGTTTGCAGCCATCATTGCAGCTTCAATCACTAACGTACCTGAACCACACATAGGATCTAAGAAAGGTTTCGTTGTATCCCAACCACTACGAAGAAGGATTGCAGCAGCTAGTGTTTCACGCAGCGGAGCACGACCTGATTCTGGACGGTAGCCACGTTGGTGAAGACCGCTACCCACCATATCAACACCAAGAATCGCTTTATCACGGTGTAAACGAACGTGGATACGAATGTCTGGGTTCTCTTTGCTAATAGAAGGACGAGGTAAAGACTTCTTCTCAAAGCAATCAACAACGGCATCTTTTACTTTCATCGCACCGTATTGGCTATTACGGATTTCGTTGTTCGTACCATTGAAGTCAACAACAAAACGCTTAGAGCTATGGAATTGATTTACCCAGTTAACCGCAGTGGTTGATAGGTACAAATCCATGTCGTCCATACAAGTGAATTCAGAAAGGACACGTACAAATCGAGAAGCCAAACGGCTCCACAAACAACAACGATAAATTTGCTCATTGGTCGCTTTGAATTTAACACCTGCTTGAACAGGTTTTGCGTTTGTAATCCCTAGTTGGGTTAGTTCTTCAACTAATAAATTCTCAAGGCCGTTTGAGGTAACCGCTAGATATTGATTCATAGTGTTCTTTTATTGATAAAAATGAGTTCGATTATACCTGAATTTGTAACTAGAGCATCACACTAAACACGTCTTTTCATTGAATCTTTCGACTAACTGGCTAGCAAATGCACAGTCTTGAAGCGATCGCTTACCCACATCCCCTTAGAACATAAGACCTATCAAACCAACTTCATTTCTGACCACTTATTAACCAAAGTAGCAATGTGAATTTATATTCACCTCAAAACTGGTATATACCAAAGGAGATTTATGGATGAAATTTAGCTACAAAAGACCAAAAACAGGGAATAAAGACGGTAGATTTACTCTTCTGGCGATGAAAACGGGCAGAAATTAAGGTGAAAAAATAGTCGTAAGTTCACTATTTAAATGGTTAAGCCGTGATGTATTTATCAGGATGAGGTTTTTTAGGCACAAAAAAATCGGCTAATGAGCCGATTCTGAGGAAGGTTTATACGTTTGTGTGCTGCGATGCGTGGTTGAAATGATGTGCTAGATTAGAGGTTAACCTACCATCGCTATGTGTGTCTGATGAAGGATAGCGTTCGCGTCTACCATTCTATCGTGCATCACCTTGATTGAGTCTCCAAATCGCAGTCCTTTTGAAGGCGTTAACAGGAACTCTTCTAGGTCAACAAATGCACATAGGCTCGCACACTCTCCCACTTCTAATACAATGAAATACCCTAAGCTATGCTCGTTATTCATTTGTACAATATCCCCTTCTTGAGGATATTCATGGCCAGTACCTTGTGAGTCGAAGAACCAACTCTTAGGCTGTACAGGCTTATGGAAACGCTTTGCTGCCACACAATAGAGTGCTAATTCAGCTTGACGAGGCTCAGACAGTTCTAAGCCAGAAATTTGTTCTTTGAAGGTTTGGTATGAAGATGCGTCATCAACGGTGAATTCATTATCTCGAAACGCGCAGTCCACCAGCTTATTGCGGACCAGATTCGTTTTGAAAATCATATCCTCTCCGAGGTTTAGCATTAATGAACATTGCTGCTCATCGTAATACCAACTCCATGTATCGCTAGGTTTAAGCATCATTTCGTCTCACACTGTTGAACCATTCCATTAGGTAAAACGCAAAATTACCTTCAATTACAGTAATTTTACTGAGCAATAGGCAAAAAAAAAGAGGAAATGAATTCCTCTTTCTTGTCGCTTTTCTCTACAACTCAGTGAGTTACAGTGTCTCTTTTATTAAGACGATGCCAGATTGTCGCTTTTCAGAAATAAAAGCGTCTTGCCGTTTAAAGATTTTTAACGATGTCACCTACAAGGCCTGGACCTTTGTAAATGAAACCAGAGTAAACTTGTACAAGCTTAGCGCCTGCCATCATTTTCTCTTTTGCAGCAACATACGAGTCAACACCACCTACTCCAATGATCGGCAGTTTGTCACCCAGCTCTTCGTGAAGTTTACGAACTACTTCAGTACTACGAGATTGAACAGGACGTCCACTTAGGCCACCCGCTTCATCACAATGTTTCATACCTTCAACGATTGAACGATCCAATGTTGTGTTTGTTGCGATCACACCATCGATCTTATTTTTGATCAATGATTCACAAATTTGGCGAATTTCGTCGTCGCTTAGATCCGGAGCAATCTTAAGAGCAAGAGGAACATATTTACCATGCTTCTCTTCCAGTTCAGATTGTTTCGTTTTAAGTTCAGACAATAGATCGTCTAGAGCTTCGCCGTATTGTAGAGAACGAAGTCCTGGAGTGTTTGGTGAAGAGATGTTCACAGCAATGTAACCAGCGTATTGATATACCTTCTCCATACAGATCAAGTAATCTTCAGCGCCCTTTTCAATTGGTGTGTCTTTATTCTTACCAATGTTAATGCCTAAGATGCCATCGTAGTTCGACTTCTTAACATTCTCAACAAGGTTGTCGACGCCTAGGTTGTTAAAACCCATGCGGTTGATGATACCTTCAGCTTCAACAAGACGGAATAAACGAGGTTTGTCGTTACCCGCTTGCGGACGTGGAGTCACTGTTCCTACTTCTACGAAACCAAAACCCATTGCGCCAAATGCATCAATACATTCGCCGTTTTTATCTAGGCCAGCAGCAAGGCCAACTGGGTTTTTAAAAGTAAGACCCATGCACTCTACAGGTCGGTGAGGTAATTGTTGGCGATACAAAAGATCAATAGGTGTGCCTGTGAAGCGCTTGAAATTTTGAATTGCAAGATCATGTGCCTTTTCGGCATCAAGTTGGAAAAAGCCAGTTCTGGCTAGACGGTAAAGCATTGTGCCTCCGATAGAAAAAAGCCCCGTGTAAACGGGGCGCTATTATTTACTTATTTACCCAACTATTCAATCTATTACTGTCTGTAAGGGTAAGATAATCAAGTTTGCTAACGAATGAGGTTCATTATTAAGCAAACGTTATCGTTTCTTCAAGTTATTAAGCCATTTCTAATCTCAACCTTAGTACAGCCATCAGGTCACTTAACAACAAACAACGTTTGCGTCGAAGTTTGTTCTTCAAAAGTCGTTAGGCCTATTGTTTCCACTTTACCGAAACGAAAAAGGCAGACCTTTTGGCCTGCCCTTATACTTTTTCGTCTTATCTAGTAACTAGTCTTTTGACATGCAGTTTAGATTCAACAGCATCAATTCACGCAGTGCTACTGAGAACTTAGCAAACTCATGAACAGAACCTACTTTGAATTCGTTTAGGATGCTTTCCCAACGATGTAGAGAAACAGAGTTACTTTCCATCCAGTCATCAAGCGCTTTAATCACATCGATATCTGAAGCACAACCACAGTTAAGTACTTGACCAGTTAACTGGCGTTGCTGCCAATCCAGATCTTCTCTGAATGCTGCACGCGCCAGTGCTTGCCAGTTGTTGTCTATAGCTTGGCCATTGATTTGCTTCAAGAACCAGTGCAGTGACAAACGGTCGCCTAGGTTGAAGTAAAGCTTAGACGCTTGCTGTACTGTTTTACCTGTTTCACGAGCCACTGTAGATATATCCAGTGCTGAGTACAGGCTAGACAAACGAGCCACTGAATTAGCCAGCTCAGCGTTTACACCTTGGTCAATCCATACTTGAGCCATTGCTTGATGCTCTTCTACTTCTGAAGCCACTAGGTTTTCATCCAGCTTCTCAGTAATTGCGACGACATCACCTTGGTAAAGCTCAATCAATGCATTCACTGACTGTTTACCGGTACGGTTTCTTAGCAACCAGCGTGCTAGACGACGAAGCGTACGACGTACATGGTAAAGCAATTCGTATTGAGCTTCAGAACTTGAGATGTTGTCCAGTTCACGGATGCTCTTCAATACCTTACCCAGGCCGTAGATTTCACGTGATGCCGCGTAAGCATTCGCAATATCAACAATGTTCGCGCCCGTCTCTTCTTGCAAGCGAGTCACGAAGTTACAGCCCATCTCGTTAACCATTTGGTTAGCAAGCGCAGTCGCAATGATCTCTGCACGAAGTGGATGGTTATCCATGTGCTGAGAGTAGTTACGGCGTAACTCTGTTGGGAAGTATTGCATCAGTTGTTGAGCATGGAACTCATCATTCGCAATGTCATCACTCACAAGATCTTCTTTTAGAACCATTTTACCGTAAGCGATCAATACTGATAGCTCTGGTCTTGTTAGTGCTTGGCCCTGCTTCTCACGTTCTAGCAGCGTTTCGTCATCTGGGATGTATTCCAAACCACGGTCTAAGTACCCGGCTTTTTCCATTGTGTGGATAAAGCGGATTTGCTCTTTCACTAAGCCTACACCTTGATGCTCAGTAACAGAGATAGACTCAGCTTGGCAGTAAGCGTCGTCTAGTACGATTTCACCTACTTCATCTTCCATAGATTCAAGAACTTGGTTACGTTGCTTAACGGTAAGATCACCATTAGACACCAAGCCATTCAAGAAGATCTTAATGTTAACTTCGTTATCCGAGCAATCTACACCACCAACGTTATCGACAAAGTCAGTATTAACTCGACCGCCCGTTAGAGCGTATTCAATACGACCCAATTGAGTCATACCCAAGTTACCGCCTTCACCAACAACCTTAGCTTTCAGGTCACGGCCATCGATACGTAGCACGTCATTTGCACGGTCACCCACATCGGTATGAGTCTCACTAGAAGACTTAACGTAAGTACCAATACCGCCGTTCCAAAGTAGATCAACTTTCATAGACAAGATCGCTTTGATCAAGTCGTTTGGTGCCATTGATGCTTTCTTGGTACCCAGCATTTTCTGAATTTCAGGTGTCAAAGAGATAGACTTCGCTCGGCGAGAGAAGATGCCACCACCTTGAGAAATCAGGTCTTTATTGTAATCTTCCCAACTTGAACGAGGCAGATTAAACAGACGGTCACGCTCTACCCAGCTTGATGCTGATTCTGGATTCGGGTCAATGAAGATGTGCATGTGGTTAAACGCAGCTTGCAAGCGAATGTGCTTAGATAGCAGCATACCGTTACCAAATACGTCACCCGCCATATCACCCACACCAATGGCAGTGAAGTCTGTGCTTTGACAGTTAATACCCATTTCGCGGAAGTGACGTTTAACCGATTCCCAGCCACCTTTCGCCGTGATACCCATGGCTTTGTGGTCGTAACCGTTAGAGCCACCCGATGCAAACGCATCACCTAGCCAGAAGTTGTACTCTTCAGCTACTGAGTTCGCTAGATCTGAGAATGTCGCGGTGCCTTTATCGGCTGCAACAACCAAGTATGGGTCATCTTCATCGTGACGAACAACGCTCTTAGGTGGGATAACCTCACCTTCAATGATGTTGTCTGAAACGTCTAGCAATGCACGGATGAAGCGCTTGTAACAACGTTGACCTTCAGCAAAGATCTCGTCTCGGCCAGACATCATGTGTTGACGCTTACAAACGAAACCACCTTTAGCACCAACCGGTACGATAACCGTGTTCTTAACTTGTTGCGCTTTAACTAGGCCTAGAATCTCAGTACGGAAGTCCTCTTGACGGTCTGACCAACGTAAACCACCGCGTGCTACTTTACCGCCACGTAAATGCACACCTTCAATGTCTGGTGCGTAAACGAAGATCTCAAACGCAGGAACCGGCGCAGGGATATCTGGAATCTCGCTTGGTCTCATTTTCAGAGCCAACCAAGGTTTAGACTGCTTATTCTCGTCTACTTGGTAGTAGTTAGTACGAAGCGTTGCAGTGATCATTTCCATGTAGCGACGAATGATACGATCATCATCCAAGCTTTCTACATGATCCAACTGTTCAGTGATCTTCTTAATAAGATCTTGTTGGCCTTTTACGCTGCCCTTCAGTTTCGGGTCAAAACGCTTGCCGAATAGGCTCACTAGCCCTTTCGCTAATTCTGGGTAATGAGACAATGTGTCTTCAATGTATTGTTGGCTGAATGGGAAACCAACTTGACGCATGTAACGAGCATAAGCACGTAAGATTGAGATTTCACGGCCAGAAAGACCAGCGCCAAGTACTAAGCGGTTGAAACCATCGCTGTCTAACTCACCCGCCCAGATTGCCGCAAAGGCTTGTTGGAAAAGATCGCGAGCTTCACGAAGATCAATGGTCTTATCGCTCTTGTGCAGCATAGAGAAATCAAGGATCCAATAGGTCACACCGTTGGTTTTACGCACTTCATATGGAGATTCACCGATAACGCGTAGGCCAAAGTTTTCAAGCATTGGCATAACATCAGAAAGGTGAATTGGCTCATCGCTGTGGTAGAACAACTTCAAACGAACGGCTTTTGAATCTGCCGCTTCTTCTTGAGGACGGTAGAAAAGCATACCCAGTTTGTTGTCTTCACTTAGCGCTTCTAAACGTTCAATGTCGGCAACAGCAGAACCTGGCATCATGTCTTCTTTGTACGAACGTGGGAATGCACGCATGTACTCTTTCGACAATGGAAGACCTTTGCTTTCACCGAAGTTTGCAATGATAGATTCAGACAGACGGTCATCCCACGTAGACGATACTTCCATTAAATTTTGCTCAATTGTTTTCACGTCCACATCCATGTTGTTGTTATCAACACGAACAATATAGTGCGTTCTTGCTAGCGGGCTTTCAGAGAAGTACGTTGTAAATTCAACCTCTTCTTCACAACCAAAGTACTGTTTCAAGATGCGCTGTGTTTGGCGACGAAGCTCAGTGTTGTAACGATCTTTTGTTACGTAAACCATGCAGCTAAAGAAACGACCAAACGGGTCTTTGCGAACAAACAAACGCAGGAGATCGCGATCTTGCATTTGTACTACGCCCGTACCGACTTCTAGTAGCTCTTCTTCTCGAGCTTGCAGCAGTTCATCACGTGGGTAGTTTTCAAGAATGTTGTGCAGCGCTTTGTAAGAGTATGAACCTTCACGGTAACCACTCGCATCCAAAATACGTTCTACTTTCTCGCGAACAAGAGGAATCGTTTCAACGGTTTGGTTATAAACGGCAGATGTGTAAAGACCAGTAAAGCGGTGCTCACCAATGACCTTACCGTTCTTATCGAACTTCTTAATACCAATGTAATCGTTGTAAGCTGGGCGGTGAATGCGTGAAGCCGTGTTGCCCTTGGTTACGATAAGCACATAAGGCTTTTTCGCTTCAAGACGTGCCGAATCAGAAAACTCAGATAGCTTAACGTTACGTACACGATCTGAGTTCGCAAACAAACCAAGACCTTGCTCCTTGGTCGGTTGCAGTTCAGTGTCGCCGTTAACTGAAACTAGGTCATATTCCTTATAACCCATGAATGTAAAGTTGTGTTGGCCTAACCAACGAAGAAACGCCAACGTTTCATCAAAGCGCTGGCCGTCTACTGGAATGCTCTCTTTTTGCTGTTCAACTTGATTGGTCACTTCTTCAAGTCTTTCAACCATCTTCAACCAATCGTTCACGACTAAGCTAGTGTCGGTAAAGATATCCAGCAACTCCGTTTTAAGTGCTGTCATTTCAGCTTTACTACTCAGACGGTCAACTTCGATATGGAAAAGCGATTGGAATGCACCTTCGTTATTGCTTACACCGACAACACTGCCCTTATCTGAGCGAGAGATTTGTGTTGGGTTATGAAGCATAAGGTGAGAAGAAAGGTCTAGGCGAGTCAATGCCATTTTTACGGAATCAACAAGGAATGGACTGTCTGGAACGACTATCTCAACGATAGTATGAGTAGACTGCCAACCTTGACGACTTACCGTCGGGTTGAATACGCGTACAGAGATTTCGTCGGCTTTCTTTTCATTGATGTGATGCCATAAGCTAACTACAGCACCATATAAATCGGATTCGTTTCTCTGAGTTAGATCGTCGTGAGAAACGTTACTAAACAAGTGTTGAGCAAGTTGAGTTACGAGAGGTCGATGAGCAAGGTCAAGTTTGTCTTGAATCAGCTTGTAAACTTTTTCAAGTAAAACTGGAACCACAGTTTCACGTGCGGTCATAGTCACACTCCACAATTAGAATTATATTTTATTATTAGGGGGATCACTTAATCTGGTGTTTGAAACGTGCCGTTGAGCGCTTTTCTACTAACGAGTTAAGCAAAGGTAATGCATTCATTTATTGTAAAAGCATTATTGAAAAATAGTTAATTGTTTTGGAGGTGGTAAGAGCTGAAATGTTTGATTATGTGATTAAGATTCCTTTTAACTCACTAGGCACGCCAAGGTTTACAGAGCTTCTAACTTAATAAACTTATTTTTTTGGTCAGTTGTCAGCCTAAACTGCCCTCTAACCCCTATTTGTGTAAGAAATGGTCTGAACCGAGTTGCAGGTAACTGTAAGCGTAAACCTGTTGTTGTTATCACTTGAACTTTACTTGCCGTACCAGAATAGCTGGCCAAAAACTGCTGATATGAGATGTTAAGTTGGAAAATATAGCGATTCATACGATACCTGTATAAATATACAGTGCCAGTGTTTTTTGGCACTTTTAGATGTCTGACGGTGAAACTGAACTTGAAGCTGCTCTAGCTTATCGAAAATTCGATGAACCAGAAACAAAAAATCAGTGGCAGATATTCTCTACCACTGATGACCTTTCGTTGTAGCAAACAGTTTATTAGTAAACCGCTTATTAGCAAACAGTTACCTGAATGCGCGCTGACTTAAGCCTCTAGTGCTTTCGTCACTTTCTCAAACAAGTCTTTTGCTAGGTTGTCCATGTTCTTTAACGTCTCTAGTTCTTTTTTGATCAGAGCTTGGCGTTCATCGTCGTACTTACGGAATTTAAGAAGTGGATCAATCAGACGTGAAGCCACTTGCGGGTTGCTGCTGTTCAGTTCACGTAAGATCTCGCCTGCAAATGCATAGCCTTGACCAGACTTGTCGTGGAATTGAACCGGGTTCATGTTTAAGAATGAACCGACCAAGTTACGGGTACGGTTCGGGTTCTTCAAACTGAACGCCTGGTGCGACATCGACGCTTTGATCACTTCAAGTGCGTTTGAACTTGGGTTTGTACCTTGCAATGCAAACCACTTATCCATAACAAGACCATCGTGTTTCCACTTGTCACTGTAATCCACCATCAAGGTTTCACGACATGGTAGTTGTGCACTGTTTGCCGCGCCCATTGCTGCCATCGTATCTGTCATGTTGTTTGCTTGCTGGTACATCGCAACAACCAAGTCATTACCCTGCTCTGTATGTGCTAAGTAACTTAGGCAAACTTTACGTAGAGTACGCTTACCAATCGAATCGTGATCGACCGTGTATTCTGTTAGTGCGTGGCTGTGATAAACCGCCGCTAACTCGTCTTCAAGTTCTGCAGCTAGTGTGACTTTCATTGAGTTAAGAACCGATGCGACCGCATCAATATCAACGCGCTCGTACCAACCCGATACTTCATTGTGGCTTGGTAGAGAAAGCATTTCTGCAATAAACGCAGGCTCTAGTGAATCACTCAGCAGTACGCCACGGAATGCATCAACAACAGAATCAGAAAGCTCAAACGCTTGACCCTGCTGAACTTTCTCCACGTTACTGCGGATGTACTTCGCTAATAGCATTTGACCCGCATCCCAACGAGAGAATTCATTGCGAGCATTCACCATCAAGAAGATCAGTTCTTCATCTGAGTAGTCATATTCCAATTTCACTGGCGCAGAAAATTCACGAAGTAATGATGGGATCGGTTGCTCAGAAACGTTTTCAAACACGAACGTTTGCTCTGCTTCTTTCACATCTAATACATTATGAACTGGCTTACCGTTACATTGTAACTCAACAACTTCACCCGCAGCTGTGTACAGCTCGATATCAAGAGGAATATGCAGAGCCTGCTTTTCCGTTTGCTCATGAGTTGGCGCTGTTACTTGGCGAGTTGTTAACGTGTACTGTTTCTTCTCTGCGTCGTACTTACTTTCAACAGACAGCGTCGGCGTACCAGACTGGCTGTACCATAAGCGGAACTGAGATAAGTCAACGCCCGACGCATCTTCCATTGCCGCGACGAAGTCTTCACATGTTGCAGCCGTACCATCGTGACGTTCGAAGTACAGCTTCATGCCTTTTTGGAAACCATCTTCGCCCAACAATGTGTGGATCATACGGATCACTTCACTGCCCTTTTCGTACACTGTCAAAGTATAGAAGTTATTCATTTCTATCACTTTTTCTGGACGAATTGGATGAGACATTGGGCTAGCATCTTCTGCAAATTGTGGACCGCGAATGATACGTACATTGTTAATACGGTTTACTGCGCGAGAACCAAGATCAGATGAGAATTCTTGGTCACGGAATACCGTTAAGCCTTCTTTCAGACTTAACTGGAACCAATCGCGACACGTCACTCGGTTACCTGTCCAGTTGTGGAAATATTCATGGCCGATTACTGCTTCAATACCTAGGTAATCTGTATCCGTTGCAGTTTGGTCGTTTGCTAGAACGAACTTCGAATTGAATACGTTCAAGCCTTTGTTTTCCATCGCACCCATGTTGAAGAAATCAACGGCTACGATCATGTAGATGTCTAAGTCGTATTCAAGATTGAAACGTTCTTCGTCCCACTTCATTGAGTTAATCAAAGAAACCATCGCGTGGCTCGCACGGTCTAGATTGCCTTTATCAACAAAGATTTCTAGGTCAACTTTACGACCCGATTGTGTAGTGTATGCGTCACGAAGTACATCAAAGTCACCCGCTACTAAAGCAAACAAGTACGCTGGTTTTGGATGTGGGTCTTGCCACTTCACCCAATGACGACCGTTTTCAGCTTCACCTTCATCTACACGGTTACCATTACTTAATAAGAATGGGTTCTCTGCTTTGTCTGCAATTACCGTTGTAGTGAATTTCGCCAACACATCTGGGCGATCCATGTAGTAAGTGATACGGCGGAAACCTTCAGCTTCACATTGAGTACAGAACGCGCCACCCGACTTGTACAAGCCTTCAAGTGCACTGTTCCCTTCAGGGTTAACTTCGGTAACGATGGTTAGAGTAAATTCTTTTGGAAGGTCATTCAGCGTAAGTTGAGTTTCAGACTGCTCGTACTGAGTCCATTCGTTGCCTTCAACCAAAACAGAAACCAACTTCAAGCCTTCACCATCAAGTACTAATGTCGTGCTGTCTTTCTCCTGCTTAACACTAGAAACAGCCGTAACAATGGATGCTGAATCGTACAAATCGAAAGTAAGATCGATTTCAGAAATCGTGTGAGATGGTGATTGATAATCTTTACGATACTTGGCTTGAGGTGTATGTGCCATGACGGGTTCCTTTTGATCGTTATACGTAATTATTTTTTAACTGTATATATCTAAAGGTTGAGCGCCAATAAAACAAGGGGAATATTAAAAAAAGGAGGCATTGTAAGAAAATGCCTCCATGTTTTGCTATTTTATCAATCAAATCAGACAGGAACGCCTAAGAAATGAACTGTGCACAATATTATCAACGAGTACGCCGTTACTGCTAAAACTCACGATTATCGAATGCGATTGAGTACCGCAAACATATCTCCCTCTTCACCTTGCAGCGTTAACACATCGCTGTTCAGTGTATATCGAGTGCCGTGTTCACCGTTCTCATAAAGTAACACTAGTTGATCGCCTTCTGTGTAATACACCCCGCGACGAATGACTTCACCACCTTCTTCATCTGATACTCGGAACATGAATATAAAGTCCGGCTGAAGGACTAAATCCATTTTTTGAATGTTACTCGCACGTAGATCGCTTCCAGACAGTTGGGCACTGGACCAGATTCCCGCCAATGCATTTGGCAAGGCCTTGGTGAACATAACACCGTTAAGATTCAGCATGTTGTGATTACTGCTGTACGCGTAAACCTGAGGTTCTGAGGTATTCAAACCCAAAATAATCGTGTCTTCATTGGCGTTATACAAACCTTCCCAATGATCGACACTGTAGTCTTTCTTTTGGATATCGATAGTGAATGAGTAGTTTGAATCAAGAGTGAGCTTGATCGCTCTAAAGTTTTCAGTGCCTTGCTCAGGATCAGGATTCATCAAATACCAATCACCAAGCAGCAAAGGAAGGTCAAAATGAGATAGATTACTATCACTTTTTGATTGTTGGCTACTCGAAGCGACCTCGCTCCCAAAAGCCACAAAACTTAAACAAGATAAAAATAGTAGAATCCATTTCATAAGCGTCCCCTCGTTTTCTTTAAGCTTAGGCACGTAATGAATAGAAAGCGAAAAAATATGATCTAAGTCACTAAATTTTAAGTGCGAAGTAACTTAAATGTCATTATCACTCGAAAAATAATACTTAAGTTTAGTTATTTTTACAGTGTACTTCACAGCCGAAAATCAAATAACAGTGGTTCTGCAGCAAGTTAAAAAGCGAGGAAGCATGCCGTTAACATGACATTATTCGAGGCAAGAACACAGATACAAAAAAAGCGAGCCTAAGCTCGCTTTTCAAATAGTACGTCTTTAAACAATCACCTTATAACAGGTATTTTGTTTATTTCTTGATCATATCCAGCATGATAGCAACTGATTCATCAAGATAAGCATCCGGGGCTTCGTAGTCTTTTGGAATATCATCCAACGTTTTAAATGCCTCTAACTTAGCGGCTTTTTGACGTTGGTTAATACGCTCTAGACGAAGCGCATCCGCATCATCACTCTCTTGTTGACGAACCTTTTCATTCAGAGAAAGGTCATTGTCGTCTTTATCTGCCTTATATTTTTCAATATCTTGCGCGATAAAGCCAAATTCCATGTCTGTTGCGATACGAGCTTCGTGTTTAGCCGTCAACGCTGCGATCTGCTCATCGTTACGCTGTAACACTGAGTACTTCGCTTTGTCGATGCTGTCCCAAGGAAGAGCGTTGTCTTCAACACTTTCACCAGTATCTGCAGGATCAATTGGCGTTGGGTAAGCAATATCAGGTACTACACCCTTGTTTTGCGTACTACCACCATTGATTCGGTAGAATTTTTGGATTGTGTATTGAACGTAGCCTAACTCTTTATCGAACAAATCATAAATATGATTCAAAGAGCGATGCTGTTGCACCGTACCTTTACCGAAAGAGTTTTCACCCAAGATAATTGCACGGCCATAATCTTGCATCGCTGCTGCAAAGATTTCAGACGCTGAAGCACTGTAGCGATTCACCAATACCGTTAACGGGCCTTGGTAACTGATTTGACCATCAGTATCGCTGTTCACTTTGACACGACCGTAGCTATCACGAACCTGAACAACAGGTCCTTCTTTGATAAACAAACCAGAGAGTTCAGTTGCTTCAGTCAGTGCACCACCACCGTTGTTTCGGAGGTCAACAATAATACCTTCAACACCTTGCTCTTTAAGCTCGGTGATCAGTTTATCGGTATCTTTAGAAAGGCCAACGTAGAAACTTGGTACTTCTAATACACCAATTTTCTTGCCGTCTTTCTCGATCACTTCTGATTTAACAGCGCGGTCTTCTAAACGAATCTTATCGCGAACAATTGTGACAACGTGACTTTTTGCATCTTTACCATCTGGCAAGATCTGTAGCTTAACTTTGGTCCCTTTAGGGCCTTTAATAAGTTGTACTACATCGTCTAAACGCCAGCCGATAACATCAACAATTTCTTCGCCATCTTGACCAACACCAACAATGCGGTCTCCATCACTCAATTGTTTGCTGTTTGACGCAGGGCCACCAGCAACTAAAGAGCGAATAACGGTGTAGTCGTCTGTCATCTGAAGCACAGCACCAATACCTTCTAGAGATAGGTTCATCTCAGATTGGAATTGTTCTGCATTTCTTGGAGAAAGGTAACTTGTGTGAGGATCAACTTCACGCGCAAATGCGTTCATGTAGATCTGGAAAGCATCTTCATTATGCGATTGCGTAATACGCTTCATCGCATTGTTGTAACGCTTTTCCAAAACTTCTTGAATCTCTGGCCACTCTTTACCAGTAAGTTTTAGATTCAACGCATCATATTTAACGCGTTTTCTCCAAAGCTCATTCACTTCAGCGATATCTTTTGGCCACTCAGCTTCACTACGATTGAGCTCAATACTTTCATCGGTATCAAACTTAATCTCTGTATCTAGCAAAGACAATGCATATTGAAAACGTTCAAAACGCTTCTGCATAGACAAATTATAAACATCGAATGCAATCTGGTTATTGCCTGCTTTCAGTTGATCATCAATTTGTATAGATGACGCAGCGAAAGAGTCAATATCAGCTTGAGTGAAGATATTACGATTATAATCCAGCATCTCTAAGTAACGATTAAAGATAGCTTGAGAGAAATCATCGTTGAGATTGAAGTGTTTATAGTGAGAACGAGTAAATCGAGAAGTAACACGTTTACTAGCAGTTTCGTGTTGGACCTCAGGAGCGAGTAGAGGTAAATCGTCCTGATCTAATTTGGCTTCAAGAGCCTGAGCTGAAGCTGCTAGCCAAAAGCTAGCAGCAATCAGTGTCAATTTTGAACGGCATTTCATGCGTAGGAGTATCTCCTTTAAGCGCGCAAGTGCTCCGCTTTAACAACCATTTGTAGGCCGTTTGCTAACTGAACACGCACATCTTCCTTATTGATTTCAACAATGGTCGCAGCCATGTTTCCTTTACCCATGTTCACATTTACTTCTTTGCCAGCGATGAATTCGTCAGCGTTCAAAGCGCGTGTTTCTACAGGCTTTTCTACTTTTGGTGCTTTAGGCGCTTGACGACGAGGCTGTTGAGCTTTCTTCGCCTTAGGTTTCGCTTTGCCTTCTTCACGAGCTTTTTGTGCTTGTTCTTTACGACGAGCCTGAACTTTCGCTTTGCTTTCAGCAAGTGTAGCTTTAGCGTGTTCAACGTGCTCTTCTTCTAGTGTGCCACACGCGTTGCCGTCTAGGTCAACACGTTCTGCGCCAGCTTTTACGCCGTGCAGGTAACGCCATGATGATGTGTACTGTCTTAACGCTGCACGAAGCTGAGTCTTACTTACTTTTTCGTCTTCATTTAGACGTTCAGCAAGATCTTGAAAAATACCAATTTTAAGTGGCTTCGCTTCACCTTCTAGAGTAAAGCATTTAGGGAAACATTCAGCAATATATGCGATAACTTCTTTGCTGTTTTTTAACTTTTCAGTGTTTTCCATGTGGGTTCCTGGTTTTTGCGGTTTTCCGCGAGCATTAAGAAAATATTTTTACGTATTATAGAGAGATGCTTGGGAAAAACCACAGTAAGAGAATAATTTATGCCTTGTTCGCGTGCGAATTAAGCAGCTTTTCCACTTCTGCCATGAAAAATGTCAATCCGTCCTCGTCAATTTGAGAAAAACGACCAACATTTGGGCTATCAATATCAAGAACGCCCGCGATTTTTCCGCCAATCGAGAACGGAATAACGATTTCTGAGTTACTTGCAGCGTCACAAGCGATGTGACCTTCGAACTCATGAACATCATGAATGCGCTGAACTGTATTCGTCGCAACCGCAGTTCCACACACTCCACGCCCTACCGGAATTCGCACACAAGCAGGTTGACCTTGGAAAGGACCCAGTACAAGTTCGTCTTTTTCCTTAGCTTGATCCTGCTTCATTAAATAGAAACCCGCCCAATTCAATTCATCCAATTCCATGAATAATAAAGAACTGATATTAGCAAGATTAGCAGTTAGATCGGTTTCTGATTCAATTAATGCAACGGCTTGTTTGGTTAAGCGTTGGTAATGTTCTATTTTCATATTAACTTCCAATTAAATTGAGACTTCCATTATCAAGAGAACGCAGTAGAATGCGGTCATCAAACTAAATAGGACTTATTCTCATTACAATGAACAATTCAGAAGACACTATTAGCCGTTCTTGGTTAATAACTCAAGTAAAAAAACACAAGTCCAAATTACTGTTTGCTAACATTATTGCCATACTTGCAACTCTCATCAGTGTCCCTATCCCGTTGCTCATGCCATTAATGGTTGATGAAGTATTACTTGATAAGCCTGCTTCTGGCTTAGAGATGATGAACCACCTACTTCCATCTTCATTACAAACACCGACTGGCTATATAGCACTAACTTTGTTGTTAGTGATTATCATGCGCTCCGTTAGCCAAGCGTTGAACATTCTGCAAGGGCGTCAGTTTACGCTTGTGTCCAAAACAATTACCTATCAAATGCGCAGCAAGATGATAGATAAGCTTGGTCGCATCAGTATTAGACAATACGAAACCAAAGGCAGCGGCGGTATCAACGCCCACCTAATAACAGACATAGAGACAATAGATAAGTTCATTGGCTCGACTCTTTCTAAATTTATCATCAGCTTCCTGACCGTGTTCGGTACAGCGATCGTGCTGTTGTGGCTAGAGTGGCGTTTAGGGTTGTTCATTTTACTGGTCAATCCTGTTGTGATTTATTTCTCCCGTAAACTAGGCAGCAGGGTCAAACACCTTAAGAAATACGAAAACCAATCTTTTGAGCGCTTTCAAAACCGTTTGGTGGAAACCTTAGATGGCATTTACCAACTGCGCGCGGCGAATAAAGAGCGTATCTTTCTCGATGAGCTTAAGGTTCAAGCAAACCAAGTAAGAATCGACGCCGACAAATACGCTTGGCAATCTGAAGCTGCTGGCCGTGTTTCGTTTCTACTCTTCTTATTAGGTTTCGAGCTTTTCCGTGCCGTCGCGATGCTAATGGTGTTATTCAGTGACTTAACCATTGGTCAGATTTTCGCGGTATTTGGCTACTTGTGGTTCATGTTAGGCCCAGTTCAAGAGCTACTAGGGATTCAATTCTCTTGGTATAGCGCGAAAGCGGCACTGCAACGCATCAACGATCTTCTTCAGTTAGAAGAAGAGAAGCGCCCTATCAGTAAAGTGAACCCATTTACTGAAGATCAAGAAGTGACAGTCGACATCGAAGACGTTACATTCTCTTACACATTAGAAAACACTGTTTTAAATAGGCTATCGCTGCACATCCCTGCAGGTAAAAAAGTCGCTTTGGTCGGTGCGAGTGGAGGGGGTAAATCTACGTTAATCCAGTTGCTGATTGGGGTTTACCAAGCAGACTCAGGTTGCATTCGCTATAACGGTGAAACAACCGATGACATCAGCTTTGATGTAATACGCAATCAAATTGCCGTTGTTTTACAACAACCTATACTCTTTAACGATACATTAAGGCATAATCTGACCCTTGGTGCTGAATACGACGAAATGTCGTTGTGGCGTGCGCTTGAAGTCGCTCAAATGCAAGATGTCATCAAGCAACTGAGCAATGGCTTAGATACACAAATTGGTAGGAATGGCGTTCGACTGTCTGGTGGTCAACGACAACGCTTAGCAATAGCTCGTATGGTGCTGAGCAATCCTAAGTTTGTTATTCTTGATGAAGCGACATCTGCACTCGATACAGCAACAGAGTCAGCACTGCATAAAGCGTTGAGCGAGTTTTTGAAAGATCGCACAACTTTGATAGTGGCTCATCGATTATCAGCGGTGAAACAAGCCGATCTAATCTATGTTTTAGAAGATGGACAAGTCACACAGACGGGAACACATGGTGAATTGGTTGAACAACAAGGACTCTATCAAACACTCTACGGCAGTGTGCAATCGCACGCCTGATGTTTGCGGCTCTGAGTCTTTAAGTCGGGTTGCTAACCTAACTTACGTTTCAACTTGGGAGGTCGCGTGACCTCCCCATCCGTAACCAACCCTTTATCAACAAAACACCAATGCGACAGCAGTTCAGTGCGTCTTTGCCAGGGCTGCGAACTTCCCGTAGATAAAATGGACATCCCTTTAGGGAAATCAGCTTACTGCCCAAGATGCGGAACTCAGCTTTATAGAGGCGGTACCCCTAGGCTCTCTGGAAACCTAGCAATCGCAATTACCTGCTTATTGCTGTTTATCCCATCGCACTTTTTTGAATTCATCAGTATTCGCCTGATTGGCGTCATGATACCCGCGACGTTACCATCGGGTGTTTTTACCTTAATGGGCGAAGGCTTTCCTCTACTTGGTTTGCTGATCCTGTTCTGCAGTTCGATCGCTCCGTTGCTCGTGTGCACCTCGGTACTCATCACTCATGCATCACTGCGTCTTAAGATCTTTACACCCTTTCGTTATGCATTAGCCATTATTCAGACTCTCAAACATTGGATGATGTTGGATGTGTTTCTGGTAAGTTTGGCGGTCTCATGTTTCAAACTGCAAGATTACTCTGACATTTTCGTCGGCCCTGGTTTGATTGGCCTGATTCTTCTGCAGCTTTTCAGCGTATTACTAGTAAGCCGTATCAGTGTACGTCGCTACTGGGAAGCTTGGGCAAAAGAATCCGAATACTCTTTTGCTGAGAGTAAGAACGTACACTGTCACAACTGTCACCTATCTCAGCCTGACGGTCATACTTGTGTGCGTTGTCACCATGACTTATATCACCGCAAGCCCTACTCTATACAGAAAACTTGGGCTCTGCTATTTGCCGCATCCGTGGCTATTGTGCCAGCCAACGTCATTCCGATTTCTATCCTTATCACCAACGGACAAAGGCTAGAAGACACAATAATTTCCGGTGTCGCGTCGCTAATAAATAGCGATATGTATGGCATTGCAGCGATCATTTTCATTGCCAGTATCGTCGTTCCCGTCGCGAAAATACTGGGCCTCGCGTACATCTTAATCTGTATCAAGATGAAGCGTACGATTTACCACAGACAACGTATGACCATCTATTTCATCGTGAAATGGGTGGGAAAATGGTCGGTTATGGATCTATTCGTTATTTCGATCATGATGACCTTGGTCGACCGCGGACAAATTTTAAACTTTACACCAGGTTATGGTGCAGTCGCTTTTGGCGTCGTGGTTGTTCTCACGATGCTAGCAGCGGAAAGCTTAGATCCTAGGCTAATTTGGGATAACTACACCTCTAAAGATGAGTCAGTGAATGAACAACGATAACCAATCACAAACGTCATATTCACCAGAAGTAAGGAAAAACAAAGGCATCTCACCTTTGTGGATTCTGCCGATATTAACCGTCGCCTTAGCCGGTTGGTTGGTCATGAAATCGATACACGATGCTGGACAACGTGTGCAGATATACTTCTCAGATGCCGCAGGTTTAGTCGCAGGTCGAACAACGATTCGTTACCAAGGCTTAGAGGTGGGTATGGTGCGTGACATCACTTTATCCAAAGATCTATCGAGCATCTATGTCGATGCTGACATCTACCCAGAAGCGAAGAAGCTACTCTCAAAAGGCACACGGTTTTGGCTAGTAAAACCAACCGCTAGTTTGTCGGGTATCTCAGGATTGGACGCGCTTGTTTCAGGTAACTATATTGCTATCCACCCGAGCGAAACCAAACAAGACCCAGAAACCGTTTTCCAAGCGTTAGAATCCTCCCCTTCTGATTTACTGGCTTCTGAAGGTTTGAATATTTCACTGACGACCAAAGATCTGGGTGGCGTATCTGTTGGTTCTCAAATCGTTTACCGTAAAATCCCAATTGGTGAGGTTTACAACTACCAGTTAAACGACAACGCGAAATCCGTTACGATTCAAGCGTCGATTAAAGATGAATACAGCCATATCATTACCGACCAAAGCCGTTTTTGGAATGTCAGTGGCTTAGGTGCCAGTATTGGCTTTTCTGGTGTTGATGTTCGCTTAGAGAGCCTAAGTGCATTGCTTGGCGGTTCAATTGCGGTCGACTCTCCAGGAGAAGGCCAACCGGTTGAGATGAATACTAAGTTCAAACTCTACCCAGATCTGAAAACAGCGGGTCGAGGTATCTCTATCAAGATTGCCGTTCCCGATGATAATAAAATCAGTGCAACGGGTGCTCCGATCATGTATCGCGGCATTGAAATCGGTCAAATCACTGATTTATCGCTAAGTGAAGGGCGTGAAAACGTCGTTGCATCTGCCGCTATCCAACCGGCATTCAGTGACTTTTTAAACAGCGGCAGTAAATTCGTTCTAGAAGAGGCTGAACTGTCGCTTACTGGCATGAAAAACATTGCCAATTTAGTGACAGGTAACTTTTTAACCTTGGTACCGGGTGAAGGTGAAAAGGCGCGTCGATTTACTGCAATCCGCAAAAATGAATTCAGTCAGGAACAAGAGAAATCCGTTGCGATTCGCTTAACGTCGAACAATTCGTTCGGGTTAGATGTCGGTACACAACTTCTCTACAAAGGCATTGCCGTTGGCTCTATCATCCATGTGGGATTAGTTGATGGTGTTGGTACGGGCTCTGATAAACACGAAGTCTTCATGGATGCACTTATCGATAATGAGTACGCGCACCTTATCAAAAGCCACAACCGTTTCTTTGTGACAGGTAGTGCGACTGCAGAGCTAACCGAATCAGGCTTGAGTGTTACGGTCCCACCAGCAAAACAGCTTCTTACCGGCTCGATTAGCTTTGTGAGTGAAGGTAAATCTGAAGCTCGAACGGACTACCAACTTTTCCAAAGTAAGTCGTTAGCAGAAATTGCTAAGTTTAATCAGTCTGGTTCAAAGACACTTTCTTTGTTTGCCAGTGAGTTACCTTCAATTTCTAAAGGCAGTCCACTCCTCTACCGCAACCTACAAGTGGGTAGTATTTCTGATTTTCAGCTTGCCGACGGTGGCGTAAGAATCAAAGTCACAATCGAAAATCGTTACACGCACTTACTCAACAAGCACACTGTTTTCTGGAACCGATCAGGCGTTGAGGTTGATGCGTCGCTATCGGGTATCAGCATTAAAGCGGCACCAGTTAAAACCCTTATCCAAGGCGGTATTGCTTTTGACTCTCTGCCAGGAATCGACAACAAACTCGGCGATGTGTGGAAGCTTTATAAAGATTCGAAATCCGCTCGAAAATTTGGCCGCGCGATTACTATCACCTCTTCTGGCGATCAAGAAGTCAACAAGGGCATGGCGATCAAATATCAAGGTGTCACTGTTGGTGAGGTTACTTTGGTGATTCCGAACTTCAACAAGGGCGGCATTGAAATTACTGCGCGTATTTTACCTGAGTACGTCGACAAGATTGCCGTGACGAACAGTCACTTCTGGTTGGCAGAACCTGAGATTGGCCTTAATGGCATCAAAAACGTCTCTGCGCTGCTCTCTAAACACATCAACGTAGACCCGGGCAAAGGTGAAAGAAACACGAAATTTGAGCTTAGCAAAGGACCTGTGCAGCCTGAAGGCAAGATATTCCAACTGCAAAGCGAAACGCGCGGCTCAGTATCTGAAGGTACACCTATCCTATTCCGTGAACTAGAAATTGGCAGTGTTATAGATGTTCAGCTGGGCGAGTTTGCTGATCGCATCATATCTACGATTCAAATAGAACCTGACTACGCGTATCTAATCCGCGCAAACACCGTGTTCTGGAACGTGTCGGGCGTCGATGTCTCTATCGGCCTGTCAGGCGCAAACATCAAAGCCGGAACGGTAGACAGCTTGTTAAGAGGTGGTATTACCTTCTCAACGCCACCGACAAATGAACTTCAACCAGTAGCAAGCGAAGATCAGTCTTTCTACCTCTATCCTCAAGCCGAAGATGAGTGGAAATCATGGAGAACCGCAATTCCTCGTCCATAGAGTGAACTCTCTGACGTTTCTGGAAGATTAATTCTTCATCAAAATGCAGCCATTAGGCTGCATTTTTGTTGTTTGCTGCAAATATGGTTTAGGACGGCCTCATTTTGCTTTAAACTCCCCGCATTAATGCAATAAATCGAGATACTCTTTTGCACGCTAACGTATATATTCCTGAAGAATTCCTAACGCACATCGAAGCAATCATGCCTAGTCATCTAGATATGGCTTCTTTTGTTGCGTCATGCCAAAAACCACTTCGTAAAAGTATTCGAATCAACACATTGAAAATCAGTGTTGAAGACTTCCTAGTACGAGCAAAAGAGAAAGGCTGGGAACTGGAACCTGTACCTTGGTGTGAAACGGGCTTTTGGATTACAGCGGACGAAAGTGAAGCGCCACTAGGTAATACGGCAGAACACATGTCTGGTCTTTTCTACATCCAAGAAGCCAGCTCGATGATGCCACCCTCGGCACTTTTCCAAGGCGAAGCTGATTACCAAGCGGTGCTAGACACTGCGGCTGCACCCGGCTCTAAAACAACGCAAATCGCTGCGCTAATGAATAATCGCGGTGTATTGGTTGCCAATGAGTATGCAGCAAGCCGTGTGAAAGTCCTTCACGCTAACATCGAACGTTGTGGCGTTCGTAATGCCGCTCTAAGTAACTTTGACGGTCGAGTTTTTGGTGGTTGGTTACCAGAACAGTTTGATGCTGTGTTGCTAGACGCACCCTGCTCTGGCGAAGGCACCATTCGTAAAGATGCCGATGCGATGAAGAACTGGACGTATCAATCAGTGGTCGACATTGCCGACACGCAAAAAGATCTGATTGAAAGTGCATTCCATGCTCTTAAACCTAATGGTGTTTTGGTTTACTCAACGTGTACGCTTAGCACCGAAGAGAACCAACAAGTGTGTCATCACCTAAAAGAAACCTTTGGTGATGCGGTTGAATTCGAATCTCTGGAATCACTATTCGACAACGCAAAAGCAACCACGACAGAAGAAGGCTTTCTTCACATCTTCCCACAGGTCTATGACTCTGAAGGTTTCTTTGTTGCACGTATCCGTAAACTAGCGTCTGTTACTCCACCAGAAGTTAAAAAACGTATGGGTAAATTCCCATTTGAAAAAGCATCAAAGAAAACTCAGCAAGAAGTCGCTGAACAACTAATGAGTACTCTCGATATCGAATTGCCAAGCGATACTCAGGTTTGGATTCGCGACAAAGACGTTTGGCTATTCCCAGAAGCGCTAGAGCCGATGATCGGTGAGTTCCGTTTTTCTCGCATGGGAATCAAGATCGCTGAAACCCATAAAAAAGGTTACCGCTGGCAGCACCAAGTAGCGACAACGCTCGCAACAGGTAATGAAGCTAATGTTGTAGAGCTTAGTATTGAAGATGCTCGTGAATGGTTCATGGGCCGCGATGTTCGCCCTGAAAACTTGTCAGGAAAAGGTGAAGTACTAGTGAAGTACAATGGTGCAATCATCGGCCTTGGTAAATGGGTTGGCAACCGAGTGAAGAACGGTTTACCACGCGAGTTAGTGCGCGATAAGAACCTATTCTAAAGCTTTCTCCCTGTATACAGCTAGATAAACAAAAGCCCAAACAACGTTAATTGTTTGGGCTTTTTCTATTCTATCGGCCATATAAGTCAGTGTGCGAGCACTTGTAAATCAACAGCTAATTATATAAATATCAATTCAAATCACTATTTCCAAAAAGAAAAATCGCATTTTAGAGAATCTAAACTAGACTTCAATCTAACAGTCAAAAGATTAAAACGATTAGCGTAGGCTCTTCGGAGCCCTTTCCCCTAAGCCCAAACAGGAAGGTTTGGGCTTTTTTTTGACCGAGAGGATCGCTTATTTAACTAAGCTAATACCTTCTTTGTCGATAGTGATCTTGCCAGATTTGTATAGACCACCAATTGTCTTCTTGAACGTACCTTTGCTGGTTCTGAATGCAGAGAAAATAACTTCAGGAGAAGACTTATCATTCAAAGGCAGGTAACCGCCTTTCTTCTCAAGCAGGTCAAGAACCTTAGTGCTTAGGTCATCCATCTTAGCCACACCAACCTTCTGAAGAGACAAATCAATCTTACCGTCTTCTTCACGAACGTTTTTAATGTAGCCTTTTAGTGTTTTACCAATGAACAGCTTACCGATGATGTCAGATGGGAAAATCATACCCCAGTGTTCACCGTTCACGATCGCTTTGTAACCTAACTGGCTGCGCTCAGCGATAATGAGATCGACTTGCTCATTTTGCTTATAAGTCGCAGGCGTGTTGTCTAACCATTTGTTGAACTTCGTTGTACCAACGATACGGCTCGATGCTTTATCGATATACACATATACTAAGATTGACTGACCTTCGTTTAAACGGCCACGCTGCTCGCTGAAAGGAACAAGAAGGTCTTTACCTTTCACGCCCCAGCTCATGAATGCACCAGTGCTGTTAACACCTTCAACCGTCATCAAACCAAACTGGCCTACTTGAGCTATTGGTTTTTCAGTCGTTGCAGCGATCTGGTTGTCAGAATCTATGTATAAGAAAACATCTAGCTTTTGACCAATTTCAACACCTTCAGGAGTAAATCGTTTCGGCAGCAACACGGTTCCATAGTCGCTCGCGTCAAGGAATACACCGAAGTCTGCTTGTTTTACTACTTCTAAGTTGTTTATTTGACCAATATTAATCATCAAGGTTGTCTCTACTTTAAATTTGGCGGAGATTATACGTGATCTCTGATATGCTTTCGCTAGTTTCATTCATATTTTTACATTCTAGGAGACATCGTTGATCACCGTTGATAAACAAGATGCGATAACACTTAAAATTAACCATGCCATGGCTAAGACCAAAAAGCTCGACATGGACGTTTATCTATTCATTCCCGGTGAACTTGGACTGACTCCTGAAGTGCTTTCTGAAAGTGCCTTTTTCTACAGCTCAATCACTCAAAAACGTGCCTACTATAGTGACAAAACACTTTTACCTTTGGTACACAGTCGCTTGGCAAAACGTGGACGCTTATCTACAACACAGTATCGTGTCAGTTTGAGTCTGTTTGCCTACCAATATGTTATCGCGTTAGATAAAGCAGTCAGCAGCTTAAATAAAACTGATAGTGACGACGTAACGGCTGATGAAGTAGATGAAGTCATTGAATTGGCTTTAGATATCTTGAAGAAGCTACGCCGAAGCATCCCTTACGAAGAAAATCTCAAGCGCTACTACGCTAATATCGATAACTACCTATCTTGGTATACCGAGCAAAAGTTCCTATCGCTAGTTTCACACATGCCACGAGGTAGTGAGTATTCAACGATTAAAGAACGACTCTTAACGCTTTGTGATAAAGAGACCGCGCACCGTAAACTGAACCGCTACAACTCAGCAAGAGTTCGAGAGGACGTTACCCGCTTGAGTAACAAGATGCGTTTGCTGCGTCGTTTGATTGAACACCCTATCGTGCTTAAAGAAAAGACAACGTCGATGGGTAAGAACGTTAAGCGTGCCGTGAAAGGCATCGCGACCGGTTTGGTGATGGTTGTCGTGACCACTACTGTGATCTTGGCTCGTGACTTTCTTGGTGAGATTACCGCCTCTTTCATCGTGGCAATGTCTTTCATTTACGCACTGCGTGAGATCTTTAAAGATGACTTGAGAGACATCCTTTGGCGCTGGCTGCGTAAAGGCAAGCCAAAATGGAAGCGTCGTTACTATGATCCAACGACCAACAAGTCAGTAGGCCATAAACTGGAATGGTTGGACTACGCAAATTTTTCTAAGCTTGCAGATCGCATTCAGTCGATCCGTAAAAAGCGTGTGGTACAACGTGAAGAGCAAATCTTGCATTACCGCTCTCATACTGAGATGTCGACATCGACCTTTATGAGTGGTTATGAGGAGACTCGTGAAACGTTATCGATCAGCCTAAGAGCGCTGACACGGTTGATGGATAAAGGCTCAAACAAGATCTACCGCTTGAATGAAGGACAAGTGAGCCGCGAATCAGTAGAAAAGCGTCATCTTCTCAACCTGATCATTAAAGAGAACAACCATGATAACGAACCAACCTACTACCGTTGGAAGATCGTTATGAACCGTTCAAAAATAGTTGATATTGAGCAGATCACTCAAGAGTCATAGAGCCGTTATAAAGTTCTCTATAACGGTATGTGGAAACCATTCACATACCGTTGTTTTATCTCTTCAACGTTACCCATGACTTCTAAACCAAAATCTATTATTTAATCGCTATTTTCTTGAAGGGACTTTCTTAATTGAAAGCGTAAGCGTGAACTCCGCCATCGGCTCGTCACCATGTAAAGATGGGCAAGTCGCGATAATGGTTACGGGTTGATTGACCCGTTCTCCGGTCGACATGGTTTCTGCCAGCATAGTGTTGATCAGCTCACCGTCGTTACAAGTGAAATGCACATCACCTTCAGGGCGCTTCAAAAAGTTACCCGTCACCTCTTTAAAAGCCAACGAGATCTTTTCACCTTGCTGCTGAGATTTGCTCATCGCAAGAAACCCACCCGCGACATCCGCACCTACAGCCAAAACGCCAAAGTACATACTGTTAAGGTGATTCTTAGTACGCCTTCTAAGCGGGATTTTCACTTCAACATGTTGGTTGTCCAACGCGAGTAGTTTTGGTCGGCACAACCAGATAAGTGGGACTTTGAAAAAGCCAAACATGCTTAAGTAGAAATTTGCTTTTTGTAGAGGGGTCAACATTCGAATTACCTAGCCAAGTCAGTCATCAGACCAGTTAATCGACTAGCGATAAGAATGTCAAAAAAATGTTACAAAAAAGAGATATCATCGCACAATGATATCTCTTTCATTCTCAAAGCATTAGCGCCTTAAGTCGGCTTATCAGGCAAGCTAATCGATTTACGCAGTCACGACCGTTTCTACGCATTCAAGATCAGCTATGTAACCTTGTAGACGTGGGTAATCCACTAAGCCTTGAGTTACTAGCAGCACTGGCTTCTTCGCGTTCAGGGTTGCTTTAACAATCATATCCAACAAGGTAATAACCGCTTCGTTTTGTGGATCAAAAGCGTGCTGCTGAGCTTCATTGTGTTTGTCTACGCCTAAAGTGAAAGACGCTAAGCTATCAACGTTTACCACTACACCATCGAAGTAATGCAGTAAACGTTCGCTCAGTAGCACTGCAGACGGCACATCACACGAGAACAGTACTTTCAAACCGTTAAGGCCGCGTGGTAGCCCTTGCTCGGCAAGCAGGTCAATAATCTTAGCGGCATCGCTTAACGCACGAACGTAAGGCACAACTACTTCAACGTTGATGCCCTGCTCACGTAATGCCTTAATAACCTGACATTCTAAAGCGAAAGCCTTGCTGTATTCTGGTGTCGCGTAACGAGCAACGCCACGAACACCTAGTGCAGGGTTAATCTCTTCTGCTTCACAGTTCCCGCCAAGCAGCGAACGGAATCCATAGCTGTCTGCACTGCTTAATGCGATACGAACAGAAGTGTGATTTGGCTGAACGGCAGCTTGAATGGCAATCACTAAGGTCGAAACAAAATGCTCATCGACTGTTTTATCGCCAAGGATCGCTTCTAAAGACGTTTTTTCAATATCAGTCAAAGTATCTAAGTGACTCTCGATACTTGGGTGGTAGAAGACACGATCCATCACTAATTCTGATAATGAAACGTATAAGTGGTTAGAATTATTATTATCGTTGTAAGAAGGCAGCACATCACCTAAGACGAGTTCTGGGTGCAAAGTGCTTTGATTTTCTTGAGTCATTGCTGCTCCAGCATTTTTATGTTGTGTTCAAACGAAAATACCGATAGCTGCCTGTTAATACAAGTGAAAATCCCTTATTTGACGCTGGCCTGCTGATAAAAATAAGAATATTAGCAATAACTGAGATAACTTTGACTCAATAGAGTTTATTCCTCTGTTCAATTCCGTTATCTTAACCACTTCGCAATAGAATAAAAAAGCTATCACATGCCATTAAAAACTGATGAGTTGAGAACCCAAGCTCTGGGTCCTATGCCAACTCCTGCCGAACTAGGCAATGCACACCCTATTACTGACGACGTTGCTGAGCGCATTAAAAATTCTCGCCGCCAAATCGAAGATATCCTAACTGGTCGTGATAACCGCCTATTAGTTATCGTAGGCCCTTGCTCTGTTCACGATACAGATGCGGCACTTGATTACGCTGAGCGCCTAAGCAAAATTCAAGACCAGTACAAAGATGAACTGTTCGTTGTAATGAGAACCTACTTCGAGAAGCCTCGTACTGTTGTAGGTTGGAAGGGTTTGATTACAGATCCTAACCTTGATGGTTCATACGCACTTGAAACAGGCTTGAACAAAGCTCGTAAGCTTCTGCTAGATATCAACAAGCTTGGCCTAGCTACCGCGACTGAATTCCTTGATATGATCACAGGTCAGTACATTGCAGACCTTATCACTTGGGGTGCGATTGGCGCTCGTACAACTGAATCTCAGATTCACCGTGAAATGGCTTCTGCACTGTCTTGCCCTGTTGGCTTCAAGAACGCGACCAACGGCAACATCAAGATTGCTATCGATGCAATTCGTGCAGCACATGCTTCACACTACTTCTACTCTCCAGATAAGAACGGCCGCATGACGGTTTACCGTACTTCTGGCAACCCATACGGTCACGTTATTCTACGTGGTGGTGATAAAGGCCCTAACTTCGACGCTGAATCTGTAGATACTGCATGTAAGCAACTGGCTGAATTCGATCTACCTCAACGTTTGGTTGTAGACTTTAGCCACGCTAACTGTCAGAAGCAACACCGTAAGCAGTTAGAAGTTGCACAAGACATTTGTGAGCAAATTAAATCTAACAAGAACCAAATTGCAGGCATTATGGCAGAGAGCTTCATTATTGAAGGCAACCAGCCAATGACAGACATTAACAACCTAGAATATGGCAAGTCGATTACTGACCCATGCCTAAGCTGGGAAGATACTGCAACAATGCTAGACATGCTTGCAACAGCAATTAAAGATAGAAACTTAGCTTAAGGAAACAACACAATGCCATCATTTGACATTATCTCTGAAGTAGAAGCAGTAGAACTGCGTAACGCAGTAGACAACGCAAACCGTGAACTATCGACTCGTTTCGATTTCCGCGGCGTTGACGCAAGCTTTGATTACAAAGATGAATCAGTAAAATTGACTGCTCAAGACGATTTTCAACTGAAGCAAATGCGCGATATCCTTCGCAGCAACCTAACGAAGCGTAATGTTGATCCTAACGCGATGGAAGCGAAAGCGGCAGACCAAACAGGTCGCACTTGGCACCAAACGGTTATCTTTAAGCAAGGCATTGAAACTGATGTCGCTAAGAAGATCGTTAAGCTAATCAAAGACAACAAAGTTAAAGTTCAAGCTTCTATCCAAGGCGACAAAGTTCGTGTTACTGGTAAGAAGCGTGATGACCTACAAGCTGTTATGGCTCTAGTTCGCGGCGGTGAACTTGGTCAACCTTTCCAGTTTGACAACTTCCGCGACTAATTTTTGAGTTTGAGTGACCGCCTATTTGGGTTGCTCATTCATCAGCACAATGTCGTGTTTGAAATAGCAAAAAGCCACTTCTTTTGAAGTGGCTTTTTATTTATCTGGTCCAGCTTTAGTTTTATTCCGAGCCTCTAGCCGATTTCAAACAACCAGAAAGCTCTCATTTCAACTAGAAGCAATTACCTCAACTGAGTACTTGGGCTGCTGACAATTTTAGGTCTTTGCCGACCAACAGATTAAACTCTACGCTTGCTGGTGGAATAAACACACACACTCGTAATTTCTCTGCTCTTGCTTGCTCAAGCTTTGTTGATAGCTCTCCGCTGTTGGCGTAGCTCTCTCTTTCTGCATCTCGGCGGCACAGGTCGATAAATTCAAATGGACAATCGCTCGGTGAAAGTACGAGCTCTGCCTCCTGCATCAAACGTAAAGCCTTCATAGACAACAGCTCGACATCTTGCTCGAATTCAATCCAAGTGACCTGCCCTTCGCTATCAATGCCTTCGGTTAGCGCTTGCTGGTAGTAAGACTCTAACTGCTCTCTGTCATTCACCTGCTCGATAAAGCTGGATGACAAGAAACGCTCCCAAAATTTACGACGCTCGTCGACGGTTGGGAATGACTCTTTGATTGAATTGCGTTTTGATGCACCGAAGTCTGCTATCAAACCTATGTTTTGTGGCAATACCGTTTCGAGTTTTTCTCTGATATTTCTTACTAAAACAGGTGATGCCCCGCCACTAGAGATGGCAATTTGGATTCTGCCGCGATTTATCATCGAAGGTGTGATGAAGTCGCAGTAAGGAAGATCGTCAACCACATTGACTAAAATGCCCAGTTTTTTCGCATCATTATACACTTGGTGATTCAAGCTTGGGTTGTCTGTTGTGGCCCAAACCTGCAAGTAATTTTTCGATATGATCTGTGACGAGTAAAAGTTTTGAACCCAGTGAAGCTTGTTCTCGTCCACAAGCTGCTTTAAGTAAGGCGCTACCTTGGGAGACACCAAAGTCACATCCGCTCCCGCTCGTAGTAAGCTATCGACTTTACGGCAAGCAACCTCACCCCCACCAACCACTAAGATTGGCTTATTTTCTACATCCAAAAACATTGGGAAATAACGCATGTTCTTCCTTGAGACTACTTCAATAACTATTCAGCCATGCTACCAAATTTGGAGCATATTCATAACTATCGAAGTGTAATAAAAATATTTATTGACCAAATTTCAACATTTCTTAAGTTTAATATTTCATCATTGTGATGTTTATTCAGAATATTTATCTAGTCGATTATCAATATAAAAATCTAAATCTCGTTGCACCAACAGTGTGAACCGTTGCACTATTTACATTCACTTAACATTTGGTCATTCTAATTGTGTTCGGATTTGTGATTTCATTCAAAATTCTTTTTAAATTATACATTTGTGAAACTACGGATCCTTTCCTAACCTTATAAACAGTTGTTTAAATCGCACACAGTTTCATTTGCAAAATGCAACTCGTTTAATTTGAACAACAAGGTCATAGAAAACGCAACACATAAGAGAAACTCAAACGAGCACGAGTATCAGGTGTCACCTGGTTAACAAGGAAGGATACAAATGACAAATAAACTAACACTTCTTGCTTCAGTAGTAGCTGCATCAACTGCGATGATGGCAACATCGGCATCAGCGGCAGAAAGCACTCTGGACAAAGTCACATCTCAAGGTTTTCTAACTTGTGGTGTAAGTACCGGTCTTCCAGGGTTCTCTAACCCTAACTCAAAAGGTGAATGGGAAGGAATTGATGTTGAGTATTGTCAAGCTCTTGCAGCGGCTGTACTCGGTGACAAGACTAAAGTTAAGTATGTACCTCTAACAGCAAAAGAGCGTTTTACTGCGCTTCAATCTGGCGAAATCGACGTACTATCTCGTAACACAACATGGACATTACATCGTGACACTGCTCTAGGTCTGAACTTCGTAGGCGTTAACTACTACGATGGTCAAGGCTTCATGGTTAAGAAAGAACTTGGCCTAACAAGTGCTCAAGAACTTGATGGCGCTTCTGTATGTGTTCAATCAGGTACAACAACTGAACTTAACCTAGCCGATTACTTCCGTAACAGTGGCATGTCTTACAAGCCAGTGGTATTCGATACGGCAGCACAAACATCGAAAGGTTTCGACGCAGGTCGTTGTGACGTACTAACAACTGACCAATCTGGTCTATACGCACTTCGCCTAAACCTAGCTGATCCTAAATCTGCAGAAGTACTTCCTGAAATCATCTCTAAAGAGCCTCTAGGCCCTGTTGTTCGTCAAGATGATGATCAATGGTTTAACGTTGCTAAGTGGACACTTTCAGCAATGATTAACGCGGAAGAATACGGCATCTCTTCTAAAAATGCAGACGAAATGCTTAAGTCAAAAGATCCAAACATCAAACGTATTCTTGGTGTAGACGGTCCTAAAGGTAAAGGCCTTGGCATTCGCGACGACTGGGGTTACCAAGTAATTAAGCAAGTTGGTAACTACGGTGAGAGTTTTGAGCGTACTGTTGGTACAGGTTCTCCACTTCAAATCTCTCGTGGTGTAAATGCATTATGGAATGCGGGCGGCTTTATGTACGCTCCACCAATCCGTTAATAAATTTTCAAGCATCAATTAGGGCGGAGTTTTCCGCCCTATTTATTAAATGGATTTGAGGTTATAGTAGTATGAAACCTAATGAAACTATTTCTCCAGCTCAGGCAAAGCCACAGCCCAAAAGTGCCAACTTATTTTACAACCCCACTTTTCGCTCCATCATTTTCCAAATTATCGCCGTCGGGGCGCTTTGTGCTTTCTTTTACACGATTGTAAATAATGCACTCACAAACTTAGATTCCCGTGGTATCACCACTGGTTTTGATTTTCTCTCCCAAGAAGCTGGTTTTGGTATCGGCTTAACACTGATTGAATACGACGAGACCTTCTCATACGGTCGTACATTCTTTATCGGTCTTCTCAATACCGCTTTGGTTTCAGTACTCGGCATCATGCTAGCGACAGTGCTGGGCTTTAGTATGGGTATCGCTAGGCTCTCTTCAAACTGGCTAGTTAGCCGATTTGCAGCTGTCTACATTGAGATATTCCGAAATATCCCTCTGCTATTACAAATCTTTTTCTGGTATTTCGCCGTTCTACAAGCCTTGCCTTCTGCTCGTCAAAGTATGAGTCTAGGTGAAGCAATTTTCTTGAACGTACGCGGGTTGTACTTCCCTGCTCCAGTCTTTGAGCAAGGCAGTAGCATTGTCATCGCATCATTGATTGTCGGTATTATCGCTACGTTTATTATCAACATCTGGGCTAAGAACAGACAGAAACTGACCGGCCAACAAACACCGATGTTGCGAATTGCAGCTGCGTTGATTTTAGGCTTACCGTTGATAACTTACTTTGTTATGGGCATGCCTATCTCTGCAGATTACCCTGTGTTGAAAGGGTTTAACTTCAAGGGTGGTGTTACGATAATCCCTGAGCTTGCTGCATTGATGCTCGCTTTAAGTATCTATACAGCAGCGTTCATTGCTGAGATTGTTCGTTCAGGTATTAACGCGGTAAACCATGGGCAAACTGAGGCTGCGATGTCTCTAGGCATCCCACGTTCTAGAACTCTAAAGCTTGTCATTATTCCACAAGCATTAAGAATCATTATCCCACCACTAACCAGTCAGTATCTAAACCTGACCAAAAACTCATCACTTGCGATGGCCATTGGTTATCCTGATCTTGTCTCTGTATTTGCAGGAACAACACTTAACCAAACTGGACAAGCTATCGAAGTAATCGCGATGACAATGGGCGTCTACCTAACCTTGAGCCTATTAACGTCCGCTCTAATGAACATATACAACCGCAAAGTAGCGTTGGTGGAGAGATAAGATGAGTACACATCAATTTCAACCTGATCTTCCGCCTCCAGCGAATACCGTTGGGCCAGTCGGTTGGTTAAGAAAAAATCTATTTAATGGACCTATTAACAGCGTCGTCACTGTGATTCTTGCTTACTTTGCTTTCACCCTATTATGGGCAATAGCGGATTGGGCATTCATCAGTGCCGACTGGATAGGAACCACACGCGATGCCTGTACTAGCGAAGGCGCTTGTTGGGTTTTTATCAGCGTTCGTTGGGACCAATTCATGTATGGCTTCTACCCAGAAGCTGAACTGTGGCGACCTCGCCTCTTCTACGCAACGTTGGCCATTTTTGTAGCCTTACTGGCTTATGAAAAAACACCTAAACGTACGTGGATTTGGTTGTTCTTCGTCAACATCTACCCATTTATCATTGCCGGCTTGCTATACGGTGGCGTCTTTGGGTTAGAAGTTGTTGATACCCATAAATGGGGCGGCCTATTGGTTACACTGGTCATCGCACTTGTTGGTATTGTAGTGTCACTCCCTATTGGTGTTGCACTTGCTCTTGGGCGTCGCTCAGAGATGCCGATCATTCGCAGTATGTGTACCGTATACATCGAAATTTGGCGTGGCGTACCGCTCATTACAGTTCTATTCATGGCTTCAGTAATGCTGCCACTCTTTTTATCAGAAGGGACAGAAACCGATAAGCTCATTCGAGCACTTGTAGGGGTAGTTCTATTCAGTGCAGCCTACATGGCCGAAGTAATTCGAGGTGGTCTACAAGCAATACCAAAAGGCCAATACGAAGCAGCTGATGCTCTGGGGTTAAGCTACTGGAAAAAGACTGGGCTTATCATTCTACCTCAAGCTCTTAAAATCACGATTCCTTCAATTGTGAACACCTTCATTGGTTTGTTTAAAGATACCAGTCTTGTTTTGATTATTGGTATGTTTGATGTACTAGGAATTGGCCAAGCCGCGAATACCGACCCTGAATGGCTTGGGTATTCAACAGAAAGTTATGTATTTGTCGCGTTAGTGTTCTGGGTGTTTTGTTTTGGCATGTCGAGATATTCGATATGGCTAGAAAACAGACTTCACACCGGTCACAAACGATAATTAACAAGATCAAGGACGTATTATGACGCAGCAGACAGAAAACAACTCTCAAGGTCTTATGATCGAGTTGAAAGACATGAACAAGTGGTACGGTGAATTCCACGTACTTAAGAACATCAATTTAGAAGTTAAAAAAGGCGAGAAAATCGTTATCTGTGGCCCTTCAGGCTCTGGTAAATCAACGATGATCCGCTGCATCAACCGATTAGAAGAGCACCAAAAAGGTCATATCTTCGTTTCAGGTAATGAATTAACGGAAGACCTAAAGAACATCGAAGCCGTGCGTAGAGATGTCGGCATGTGTTTCCAACACTTCAATCTGTTTCCACATCTGACGGTATTAGAGAACTGTACTCTGGCTCCAATCTGGGTCAAAAAGATGCCAAAAGAAGAAGCCGAAGCGATTGCAATGAAGTACCTAGAGCGCGTAAAAATCCCTGAGCAAGCGGACAAGTTCCCAGGTCAGCTTTCAGGTGGTCAACAGCAGCGTGTAGCTATCGCTCGCTCTTTGTGTATGAACCCTCAAGTGATGCTGTTTGATGAGCCAACGTCGGCGCTCGATCCAGAAATGGTTCGTGAGGTGTTAGACGTAATGGTTGAGCTTGCAGAAGAAGGCATGACGATGCTTTGTGTAACGCACGAGATGGGCTTTGCTAAAGAGGTCGCGGATCGCGTTATCTTCATGGATGCCGGTGAAATCATAGAAGAGAACAACCCTGTCGATTTCTTTGAAAACCCACAATCAGACAGAACGCAGAACTTCTTAAGCCAAATCTTACACCACTAATGTGTTATGATGCATAAACTACAGAGGCGGCTTAGGTCGCCTCTTTGTTTTCAGTGTTATAATTAGGGCGTGTTGATCTTTCGTGAGTGTTTTTTGAACAGCATGGTAAAGAGTTATA